>NZ_JBVHEH010000028.1:0-109005 GCF_055562955.1 Kitasatospora sp. NPDC015121 | reverse complement strand
AGGACCCCGAAGCCCCCATCTTCGAACTCGTCGACTACGGCGTCGTCGGCGACCTCTTCACCGTCCTCCCCCAACTCACCGACGAGGTCAAGGCCCGCAAGGCCTGAGCCGTCCGGTGAGCGGGTGAAGGGCGCGTCCCCCGCGGGGGGCGCGCCCTTCGTCGTTCCGGTGCGGGGCACTGCTGCGCCCGGCGCGCCGAACTCGTAGAGTCGGGCGGCATGGGACTGCTGACAGCACTCGACGGCGGGTACGGGGACCGGGCGGACGCGGTGACGGTGGCCGGTACCGCGTTGTCCTGGGAGCAACTGCTGGGCGCCGCCGGAGCGGTGGCCGAACGCGCGGCCGGCGCGCCCGCGCTCGCCGTGCTGGCCCGGCCGACCGCCGAGACGGTCGCCGCCGTGGTCGGCGGCCTGCTCGCGGGCGTGCCCGTGGTGCCGCTGCCGCCCGACTCCGGGCCGGTCGAACGCGCGCACATCCTGCGCGACAGCGGCGCCACGCTGCTGGCGGGCACCGGGCTGCCGGAGGACGCCGAAGGGCTGACCGCCCTCCCGGTCGACCTGGCCGACCGGCCGGGCGGCGGCTGGCGGCCGGCCGCCGAGGACGGTGACCGGACGGCGTTCGTGCTGTACACCTCCGGCACCACCGGCGCCCCCAAGGGCGCGCTGATCCCGCACCGGGCGGTCGCCGCCGGACTCGACGGACTCGCCGACGCCTGGCGGTGGGACGCCGGGGACACCCTCGTCCACGGCCTGCCGCTGTTCCACGTGCACGGCCTGCTGCTCGGCGTGCTCGGCGCGCTGCGCACCGGCAGCCGGCTCGTCCACACCGGGAAGCCCACTCCCGCCGGGTACGCCGCCGCCCGGGGCAGCCTGTACTTCGGCGTCCCCACCGTGTGGTCGCGGATCGCCGCCGAACCGGACGCCGCCCGCGCACTGGCCGGCGCCCGGCTGCTCGTCTCCGGCAGCGCGCCGCTGCCCGTCCCGGTCTTCGAGCGGCTGCGCGCCCTCACCGGGCAGGCCCCCGCCGAGCGGTACGGCATGACCGAGACGCTGATCACCGTCGCCACCCGGGCCGACGGCGAACGCCGACCCGGCGCGGTCGGCGTGCCGCTGCCCGGCACCCGCACCCGGCTGGTCGGCGAGGACGGGCGGCCGGTGCCCGCCGACGGCGAGAGCGTCGGCGAACTCCAGGTCCAGGGGCCGACGCTGTTCGACGGCTACCTCGGCCGGGCCGAGGCCACCGCCGCCGCCCGGACCGCCGACGGCTGGTTCCGCACCGGCGACGTCGCCGTGATCGGACCCGACGGCTTCCACCGGATCGTCGGCCGCGCCTCCGTCGACCTGATCAAGAGCGGCGGCTACCGGATCGGCGCCGGCGAGGTCGAGGCCGCCCTGCGCGACCACCCCGGCGTCGCCGACGCGGCGGTGGTCGGCGCGCCCGATCCCGACCTCGGGCAGGCCGTGGTGGCGTACGTGGTGGCGAACGGCGAACGCACGTTCGGGGAGCGGGAGTTGATCGACTTCGTGGCGGGACGGCTGTCCGTGCACAAGCGGCCCCGGCGGGTCGTGCTGGTCGACGACCTGCCGCGCAACGCGATGGGCAAGGTGCTCAAGAAGCAGCTGCTGGAGGACGTCCGGTAGGCGTCGCGGGGACGCCCTTTCAGGAGGGCGGGGAGTGGGTACCACTGGGGTGGCGCGGGGCCGGTGCCCCGGGCTGCCCGGCGAGCGGCCGGGCCGGTACCAGGAGGGGCAGGGGATGCTGTGATCGTCTGGGTCAACGGGGCGTTCGGGGCGGGCAAGACGAGTGCCTGCCGTGAACTGGTCCGACTGCTGCCGGGAAGCCTGCTGTTCGACCCGGACACCCTCGGGCCGGTCCTGCGGGCCGCCCGGCCGGACGCCGAACCGGCCGACTTCCCCGAATCGCCCGCCTGGCGGCGGCTCGCCGCCGAGAGCGCCGCCGTGCTCGCCGCCGAAGCCGACGGACCCGTCCTCGTCCCCGCGACCCTGCTGCGGCAGGAGCACCGCGACGAGATCTTCGGCTCGCTCGCCGGACGCGGCATCCCCGTCCACCACGTCGTCCTCGACCCCGTCGAAACGATCCTGCGCGCCCGGATCGCCACCCGCGAGGACGTCCCCGGCGACCCCGAGGCCACCGCGCGGCTGCGCCGGCGCGCCCGCGAGGCCCTGCCCGCGTACTTCACCGCCCGGGGCTGGCTGGCCGGCGACGCCCGGATGGTCGACAACGGCGTCCTCACCCCCCGGCAGAGCGCCGAACGGATCGCCGACCTCGTCCGCAGCGGCGCCGCCCGCTGCCCCATCGTGCGCAGCGAGGGCGGCGACGGCGACACCGTCGCGGCCGCCGTCCTGCTCTTCGACGACCACGACCGGGTGCTGCTGGTCGACCCCGCGTACAAACCCGACTGGGAGTTCCCCGGCGGCGTCGTCGAACGCGGCGAGGCCCCCACCGCCGCCGGCATCCGGGAGGTCGCGGAGGAACTGGGCCTGCGGCTGCGCCCCGAGGAGCTGCGCCTGCTCGCCGTCGACTGGGAACCCCGCGCCGGCGGCCGCGGCGGCCTGCGACTCGTCTACGACGGCGGACGGCTCGGGCCCTCCCAGGTGCTGCGGCTGCGGCTGCCCGCCGGCGAACTGCGCGACTGGCACTTCGCGACGCTCCGCGAAGCCGCGGAGATGCTGCCGCCCGCCCGGATGCGACGGCTGCTCGCCGCGCTGGAGGCCCGGGCGGACGGCGGACTCCGCTACCTGGAGGCCGGCCGGCCGGCGGCGCGCGGGGCGGCGTCGGCGCGGTAGCCCTCCGGACGGGACGGGACGGCCCGCGGCGCGGGGGCGGGGGGTGGGCGGGCAGGATGGGGGGATGCCGTTCACGTTGAGTCATGCCGCCGCCGTGCTGCCCGGGTTGCGGGCCGCGCGGCGGAAGGGTGCGTTGGTCGCGGCCGGTCTGGTCGCCGGGTCGTTGGCGCCGGACGTGCCGTTCTTCGCGGAGTCGCTCGTCCGGGGGGTGTACCGGCACGGCGGGTTGACCCACCGCTGGTGGGCGGCGCCGAGCGTCGACGTGGTGGTCGGGGCCGGGCTGGTGGCGGGCTGGTACGGGCTGTGGCGGGAGCCGTTGCGGGCGGCCGTGCCCGGGCGGTGGAACGCGGTGGTGCCCGGCGGGCGGCCAAGCGGCGGTGAACTCGCCTTCACGGCGGGCGCGTTGGCGGCCGGTGCGGCCACCCACCTGGTCTGGGACTCCTTCACCCACCACGGTCGGGCCGGCGTCCGCGCGCTGCCCGTCCTGGACCGGCGGGTCGGCGGCGTCCCGCTGCACACCGTCCTGCAGTACGGGACGTCGCTGGCCGGGCTGGCCGTCCTGGCGCGGTACGCCGGGCCCTGGCGGGAGAGCCGGAGGGGCACGGCGGCGCTGCTGGCGGCGGCCGCCGCGCTCGGGGCGGGCGAGCGGGTGCTGCGCGGCGAGCGGGGCGTCGTCGACGAGGCGTGCTTCGGCGCGGGCGCCGGGCTGGCGGTGGGGGCGGCGGTGCTCGGGCTGGTGGGCGGGGAGCGTCCCGGAACGGGCTGAACCCCCGTCCGGCGGGGCGTGGTCGGCCACCGGTGCGGTTCGTGCCGGGAGGTGCGCTAGGGTCTGCCGCGCCGCGTCCGGGTGGACGCGGCGGGGAGGGAGAACCCATGGCGGCGTTGCAGGCGGCGGACCGGAAGCTGGCACTGGCCTCGGAGGCGAGGAGGGCCGTGCTGCGGGTCGACCAGGCCGAGCGGCCCCGGCTGGTCGTGATCGGCATCGGCGAGGTGTCCCCGTTCCTGGACGCCTACCTGGGGCCCGCCCGGGAGCTGTTCACGTACACCTACTACCTGGCGGTGACCGACCGGACGGTGTTCGTGCTGCGCGGCTCGCGGTCGACCGGCGAGGTCAAGGAGGTCGTGGGGGCGGTGCCGCTGGAGCGGATCGGCGAGCTGGTGGCCAAGGTCGAGCACGGCCGGAGCTGGAGCGCGGTGTGGCTGGACCTGCCGCAGCGGAAGCGGCCGGTGCGGATGAGCGTGTCGTTCCACTCGCGGCCGGAGCTGGACCGGTTCCTGGCGAAGCTCTGAGGCGGCGGGCCGGGGAACGGCGCGGGCCCGCGCCGTTCCCCGGGCCGTCAGAGGTAGCCGTTGGCGGCGAGGTGGGCGCCGATGGCGCGGTAGGCGGCGGGGTCGTCGGGGGTGACGGCGGCGAGGCCGTCGACGTAGCGGTTGTACATGCAGAAGGCGGCGGCGACCAGCACGGTGTCGTGGATGGTCTCGTCGTCGGCGCCGGCGGCCCTCGCGGCGGCGACGTCCTCGGGGGTGACGGCGAGTCCGCTCTCGGCGACCTTGCCGGCGAGCCGGAGCAGGGCGCGCTGGAGGTCGGTGACGGGGGCGGTGGCGAGGTCGGTCTGGACGGCTTCGACGAGGGCGAAGTCGCCGTCGAGGCGGTGGGCGGCGGTGGCGCCGTGGGCGCCGGCGCAGTAGCGGGTGCGGTTGAGGGAGGAGACGTAGGCGGCGATCAGTTCGCGTTCGCCGGGGCTCAGCGGGGAGTCGCCGCGCAGGAGTTGCTCGGCGAGTTCGCTCAGGCGCAGGCCGGAGGCGGGCTTGGCGGCGAGCAGTCCCCGGATGCCGGGCGCGTCGGTGGGGAGCGTGATGTGGGGCATGGGGGTCACTGAAGCGCCTGGGGGCGGGCTTGGCAAGCGCCTGACCTGGGGGAGGCGGACGCGGTGGGTGCGCGGCGCGGTGGCGGGCGGGCAGATTAGGATGGGCGACCGTGACTGACACCGGTAGCACCCAGGACCTGGACCCCGTCGAGCCGGTCGCGGCCTCCGCCGACGACGCCGGTGACGAGGCGTCGGAGGAGTTCGCCCGCCCGGAGCCGCAGGACGCCGAGACGGCGGCGCTGCTGGACGGCGTGTGGGACGTGGTGGTGGTCGGCGCGGGCCCGGCGGGGTCCTCGGCGGCGTACGCGGCGGCCCGGAGGGGACGGCGGGTGCTGCTGCTCGACAAGGCCGAGCACCCCCGGTACAAGACCTGCGGCGGCGGCATCATCGGCCCGTCCCGGGACTCGCTGCCGGAGGACTTCAAGCTGCCGCTGCAGGACCGGATCTCGGCGGTGACGTTCGCGCTGAACGGGAAGTGGACCCGGACCCGGCGCTCGAAGCGGATGCTGTTCGGCCTGGTCAACCGGGACGAGTTCGACCTGCGCCTGGTGCAGGCCGCCGAGCAGGCGGGCGCGGTGCTGGTGACCGGCGTGACCGCGACCGGCGTGGAGCAGCAGGGCGGCGACAGCCGCACGGTGTTCGTGACGCTGGCGGGCGGCCGGAAGGTGGAGGCGCGAGCGGTGGTCGGCGCGGACGGCTCGGCGAGCCGGATCGGCCGGCACGTGGGCGTCAGCTTCGACCAGATCGACCTGGGCCTGGAGGCGGAGATCCCCGTCCCCGAGTCGGTGTCGCGGTACTGGGCGGGCCGGATCCACCTGGACTGGGGCCCGCTGCCGGGCAGTTACGGCTGGGTGTTCCCGAAGACCGACTCCGGGACGCTGACGGTCGGGGTGATCTCGGCGCGCGGCGAGGGCGAGCGGACCAAGGAGTACCTGGCGGACTACGTCCGCCGGCTGGGCCTGTCCGGGTTCGAACCGCTGGTGGAGTCCGGGCACCTGACGCGCTGCCGGGCCGAGGACTCGCCGCTGTCGCGCGGACGGGTGCTGGTCGCGGGCGACGCGGCCGGGCTGCTGGAGCCGTGGACCCGGGAGGGCATCTCGTACGCGCTGCGCTCGGGCCGGCTGGCCGGCGAGTGGGCGGTGCAGGTCGCGGAGGCGTCCGGCGCGGCGGACGTGCGGCGGCAGGCGCTGAACTACGCGTTCGCGATCAAGGCCGGGCTGGGGGTGGAGATGCGGGCCGGCAAGGTCATGCTGGCCTCGTTCGAGAAGCGCCCGTACCTGTTCCACCTGGCGGTCTCGCTGATCAACCCGGCGTGGCGGGCGTTCGCCCGGACCACCCAGGGGCACACCACGTTCGCGCAGCTGATGCGGGACCACCGGGCGGCGCGGAAGCTGGCGTCGACCGCCGGGCGGTAGCCGGTACGGGCGGGGAACGGGTGGAGCCGCCCGGCGGGGGAGGAGAGTCCTCGCCGGGCGGCTCCGTTCGCCCGGCGCCGGGGCGGCCGGGCTGGGCGCGGGGGTTGGGAGTCGGGGGGCTGCCCCGCGCCCCGATCGGGGCCGGCCCCGGGGGTTACTTGAGGCCGGCGTCCAGGGCGTTCATCAGGGTGCCGGACGGGGTGTCGCCGGACATCTCCCAGACCATCACGCCGAGCAGGTTCTTGGACTTCACCCAGGCGGTCTTCTGGCCGATCGACCAGGTGTCGTCGAAGGACCACCACTGGCCGCCGTTGCCGGTGTAGCCGTAGGTGGAGACCGACACCGGGTCGTGGTAGACGGTCAGGTTGGGCACCGAGGTGATCAGGTTGTTGTAGCCGCGGGTGCCGGCCTCCTCGGCGAACTGGCCGGGCGCGGCGCCGCCCGCGGCCTGCCAGGCGCCGTGCGCGCCGCCGTCGGTGACGTTCTGCCAGCCGCGGCCGTAGAACGGGAAGCCGATGGTGAGCTTGCGCGGGTTGACGCCGGCGTCCAGGTAGGCCTTGACGGCGTTCTCGATCGAGAAGTGGAACGGGTACGGGTCGGCCGGGTCGGTGTACAGGTTGCCCTGCTGGCCGGTGCGGTTCGGCTCCCACGAGTTGTCGCTGCCGGAGCCGTGGAAGTCGTAGCCCTGCACGTTGGCGATGTCCAGGTACTGGAAGATCTGCGAGAGGTCCCAGCCCTGGCCGATCTTGGCCGGGTCGGCGGGGGTGAACGCGGTGAGCAGCTTGTGCGAGCCGCCGAGGGCGTCGAGCTGGCGGCGGAACTCGGCCAGCAGCAGGGTCAGGTTCTGCTTGTCGTTCGCCGAGTAGTGGTTGCCGGCGTGGCCGTCGGGCGAGCCGGGCCACTCCCAGTCGAGGTCGATGCCGTCGAAGATCCCGGCGCCGGTGCCCGGGCCGCCCGCGCCGTTGTAGGCGGGCAGGTTGCCCTTGATCCAGATGTCGATGCAGGACGAGACCAGCTTCTTGCGGGAGGCGTCGGTGGCGGCCGCGTCGGAGAAGTACTTGGAGTAGGTCCAGCCGCCGAGCGAGACCACGACCTTCAGGTTCGGGTGCTTCGCCTTGAGCTTCTTCAGCTGGTTGAGGTTGCCGCGCAGCGGCGACCAGCCGTCGTCGGCGACGCCGTCCACGGACTGGGCGGCGCTCATCGGGCGGGCGTAGTCGGCGTCGGCGTCACCGGCGCCGGTGCCCTGGTCGGGGTCCTGCGGGTTGGCGGTGGTGCCCTTGGTGACGCCCGCCAGGCAGGTCAGGTTGACCGGGTCGATGTTCTCGAAGGCGTAGTTGATGACGTCGAGCTTGGCGGCGCTGCCGGAGGTGTCGAGGTTCTTGACGAAGTACTGGCGGCCGTAGATGCCCCACTGCACGAAGTAGCCGACCCGGGAGTACTTGCCGGGCCCGGCCAGGTCGCCGGTGGTGACGTTCAGCGTGTTGGAGGCGGGCGAGTTGTTGTCCGCCGCGTCCCGGGCCTTCACCGTGAAGGCGTACGCGGTGGCGGGGGAGAGCTGGCCGACCGTGGCGCTGGTGGTGGTGCCGCCGACGGTCTGCACCAGGTTGGCGCCCTGGTAGACGTCGTAGGCGGCGACCCGCTTGTTGTCGGTGGCGGGGTTCCAGGCCAGCGTGACGCTGGTGCTGGTCACCCCGGTGGAGCGCAGGCCGCCGGGCGCGGTCGGCGGCACGGTGTCACTGGCCGGGTCGACGGTGGCGGCGCTCAGCGCGGCGCTGACCGGGCCGGTGTTGCCGCGGGTGTCCTTGGCCCGGACGGTCAGGGCGTACGTGGTGGCCGGGGTCAGGCCGGTCAGCGTGGTGGAGGTGCCGGTCGCCGACCCGAGCACCACCGAGCCGTTCAGCACGTCGTACGAGGCGACCGGGAAGTCGCCCTTGGACGCGGCCGTCCAGCTCAGCGAGAGGCTGTGCGCGGTCGCGTCGACCAGCGTCGGCGCGCCCGGCGCGGTCGGCGGGACGTCCGGGGTGCCGTCGCACTTGTCGCCGTTGACGCGGCAGTTGAGCGGGGCGGTGATCGGGCCGTTGCCGATGAACCAGAAGCTGTACGGCTCGGTCGAACCGTTCGCCGGCACCGTCGCGTTGTAGTACGCGTTGGTGGCGACCACGTGGCTGCCGGTGGTGGTCGAGGTGCCGTTGTAGGTGCCGGTCATCGTGACGCCGGACGGCAGGTCGAACTCCAGCGTCCAGCCGGTGACGGCGGTGGCGTTGGGGTTCTTGACGATGAACGTGCCCTTCCACCAGGACCCGTAGTTGTCGCTGGTGAAGGTGGCGGTCAGTTTGGCCGCGGCGTGCGCGGGGGTGGCGGCGAGCAGGGCGAGCGGCAGTGCGAGCGCGGCGAGCAGGGCCAGGAGGCGGGCCCTGAGCCAATGCCTGGTGCGGACGTGCATCGGTACTCCCTGTCTGGTGTGGGGGATTCCGTACAGGGGTGCCGGGAGCGGCACTCAGGAGGGTAAGTGGACTGGACCAACTCGTCAACAGGTCTATACCGGAAGGGAGTTGACGATCATCGGCGGCGGTGGCGGGCGGGGTTGTCCGGGGTCGGTGGCAGGATCGCCGGCATGGGACTCGACGTGATGGTGGGCGCGCTGGTCGGCGCCGACGAGGAGACGGCCGCGTGGTTCCGTGCCGAGTGCGCGGAGATGCGGGAGCTGATGGCCGCGGAGGGCGTACCGCCCTGGGAGGAGCCGACCGGCGGCGGGCAGTACGGCGAACGCGTCTGGGGCTACTCCGGCCTGCACGCGCTGCGCCGCCTCGCCGCGCACCTGCGGGAGCACGGGCGGCTGCCCGAACCGCTCGGCGAGGACGAACGGGCCGCCGACGACCCGGTGCTCGCGGACGTGTACGCGTGCTGGCCGGAGGGCGACCCGGAGCCGTACGACCACCTGATCCACCACTCCGACTGCGAGGGCTACTACGTCCCCGTGGACTTCCCGCGGGTCCTGGTCGAGGAGACCCTCACCGGCCTCTACCTCGGCTCCGCGCACCGGCTGCTGGCCGAACTGCGGCTGCTCGCCGCGGAACTGGGGCTGCCGGAGGACCTCGACCCGGACTCCGCGGAGGTCGAGGACGCGATGGGGGCGGCCGAGCCGGCGCGGGCGCGGGGGTGGCGGCGCTACCCGGGGGAGTCGTTCGTCTGCCTGCGGATGCTCCAGGCGGCGCGGGCGTCGGTGGAGCGGGGGGCGGTGCTGGTGTTCTGTTGAGGGCGCCCGGGCCCCGGGGGAGTGTCCGTCGTCCGCGGGGCCCCCGCCGGGGCCCTTCACGGGGTGCCCAGGAGCCGGTCGGCGAGGGGGCTGCGGGCGTAGAGGACCAGGCGGCCGTGGCGGGCCCGGGTGACCAGGCGGGTGGCGTGCAGGACGGCCAGGTGCTGGCTGACGGCGCCGGGGGTCACGCCGAGGCGGCGGGCGAGCTCGGTGGTGGCGGTGGGTTCCTGGAGGAGGGCGAGGAGACGGGCCTTGGGGGCGCCGAGGAGCTGTTCCAGGGCGTGCGGAGCGGGCGGGGGGTCGGGCGGGCCGGCCAGGGTGGCCTGACCGCGGGCCAGGTAGGTGACGGACGGGGTGAGGTCCGGGCCGATCGCGGTGAGCGCACCGCGGGCGAAGCAGGTCGGCAGCAGGGTCAGGCCGCGCCGGTCGACCGTGACGTCGTGGTCGCCGTCGCCCCAGTCCCGGTCGATCGTCAGCACCCCGTCCGACCAGCTCAGCCGCTGGTCGAGGTCGGCGAACAGCCCGGCCGCGCCGCGTTCGGCCAGCGTCCGGGCGCGGTGCACGATGTCCGCGTGCAGCACCGAGCGGGCCCGGGGCCACCAGGCGGGCTCCAGGACGTGCGCCCAGTAGGCCTGGAGGGCGTCGGCGATCTCGGCGACCAGGGCGGCGGGCCGGTCGGCGCGGGCGGCGAGCGGCGGGGGCAGGACCCGGTCGTGCGGGAGGAAGGCGGCGGCGAGTTCGGCGGCCAGCAGGGCCGGGTCGAAGGCGCGGACCACGGCGAGTTCGGCCCGGAACTCGGGGAACGGGACGGTCGGACGGGGCGTCAGGAAGTCCGGCACGTACTTGTTGCCCGCGACCAGGGCGCGCAGCAGCGGGGCCTGCGGGAGGGCCTCGAAGGCGGGGCGCATCGCCTCGAACGCGGCGCCGTGCGGGTAGTGGCCGGGGTGGGTCCACATCCGCAGGCTGAGCACCGCCTCCTGGAGCGGCGAGCAGGCGAAGGAGGTGGCGGCCAGGTCGGCCAGGTCGAGCCGGAACCGCAGCACCACGACCGTCCCCCCGGTCCGTCCCGGCCCGCGGATTCAGGTCGGGGCTAAATCAATACCACGGGCGCTCCGGACCCGGTCTGATCGGGGCATGACCTCCACCGCTCCCGCGGCCGACCAGGCCGTGTCGCCGCCCCCTGCCCGCCACCGTGTCCGGGGCCGGTTCGCCCGGCTGCTGCCCGAGGACCGGGTGCTGCGCCGGCTGACCGTGATCACGCTGGTCAACACCGTCGGCAACGGCCTCGGGATGACGCTCGGGGTGGTGTACTTCACCCGGATCACCGGCTTCGGCGTCGGCACGGTCGGCCTGGTGCTGACGCTCGCGGGGGCGTGCGGGGTGGCGGCGGGCGTCCCGGCGGGGCGGCTGTCCGACCGGTACGGGCCGAAGCCGGTGCTGGTGGCGCTGCTGGCCGGGCAGGCGGTGTGCGCGGCGGCGTACGTGCTGGTGGACCGGCTGGCGGTGTTCGCGGTGCTGGCCTGCCTGGTGGCGGTCGCGGACCGGGGCGGCGCGGCGGTGCGCGGGGCGCTGTTCGCCGAGGTGCTGCCGGCCGACGGGCGGGTGACCGGCCGAGCGTACCTGCGCTCGGTCACCAACATCGGCCTGGCGGTGGGCACGCTGGCCGCGGCGGCCGTCCTGCAACTGGACACCCGGGGCGCGTACCTGGCGGCGATGCTGGTGGACGCGGCCTCGTACGCGGTGATCGCGGTGCTGTACGCGGTGCTGGTGCCGGTCGCGGCGCGGACCGCCGAGCAGGCCGGGCGGGCGGCGGGCGGGCCGAACCCGGCGCTGCGCGACCGGGTGTTCCTGCTGGTGACCGGCCTGAACGGGGTGATCACCCTGCAGTTCGTGATGATCGAGGTCGCGGTGCCGCTGTGGGTGGTGCGCGACACCGACGCGCCGCGCTGGATGGTGGCCGGCGGGCTGCTGGTGAACACCGCGCTGGTGATCGGGCTGCAGGTGCGGGCGACCCGGGGCACCGAGCGGCCGGCGGCGGCGGCCCGGGTCTTCCGGCGCGGGGCGCTGCTGGTGGCGGCGTCCTGCCTGGTGCTGGCCCTGGCCGCCGGGGTCCCGGGCTGGGCGGCGGCGCTGCTGGTCGCGGGCGGGGTGGCCTGCCAGGCGTTGGGCGAGGTGTACAGCCAGGCGGGCGCGTGGGCGCTCAGCTACGACCTGGCGAAGGACGACGCGCACGGCGCGTACCAGGGCGTGTTCAACACCGGCATGTCGGGCGCGCTGATGCTCGGTCCGGCGCTGATGACCTCGGTGGTGATCGCGCACGGCGGGTACGGCTGGGCGCTGCTGGCGGCGCTGTTCGCCTCGGCGGGCTGGGGGATGACGGCGCTGGTGCGGCGCTGAACGCGGGTGGCCCCCGACCGACGGGGCGTCGGTCGGGGGCCGTGCGTCAGGGCCTCAGGGCGTCGACCGGCCCGTCAGCAGCTGAGGTTGCTGCCGGTGGGCACGCCCAGGATCGAGGTGAAGCTGGTGTACGCGTTGATCCGGCTCTGCACCTGGGCGGGGTTGCCGCCGTTGCACTCCAGCGAGCCGTTGATGGAGCGGATGGTCTCGCCGAAGCCGGCACCGTTGACCATGGCGTTGTGCGGGGTCATGGTGCCGGGGCCGTTCTGGGTCATCCAGTACCAGATGCCGGTCTTCCAGGCGACGGCCGCGTCGGTCTGCACCAGGTTCGGGTTGTGCAGCAGGTCGATGCCCAGCGCGTCGCCGGCCGCCTTGTAGTTGAAGTTCCAGCTGAGCTGGATCGGCCCGCGACCGTAGTACGCGGCCTGCCCGGCCGGGCAGCCGTACGGCTGGGTGGTGTCGCAGTAGTGCGGGTAGTTCGCGGTGTTCTGCTCGACCACGTACACCAGGCCACCGGTCTCGTGGTTGATGTTGGCGAGGAAGGCCGCGGCCTCCTGCTTCTTCACGGTGTCCGAGCCGGTGCCCGCGAACGCCGGGTAGGCGCTCAGCGCGTTGACCAGGCCGGAGTACGTGTAGAACGGGTTCCGGTTCGGGAACATCTGGTTGAACTGGGCCTCGGAGACCACGAAGCCGCCCGGGTTGGGGGTGGTGATCGACGGGCTCGGGCTGGTGGTGCCGCCACCGCCGGTGCAGGTGTACGGGCTCCAGTACCAGGTGGAGACCGTCGGGTCGTAGCCCGGGTTGTCGTGGGTGGCGACGTAGTACTGGCCGTTGGGCGCGTACTTCACCACGGTGCCGGTGGTGTACTGCGTGCCGGCCACCCAGACGGGGTGGTTGCAGGTGGCCGTGGAGTTGCTCGGGCTCGGGCTGGTGGTGCCGCCACCGCCGCCGCAGACGCCCTGGTCGGCCCAGACGCCGGAGCCCCCGGTGCTGGGGGTCTCGCCCTGGGTCCACCACTTGGCGTTCCAGTTGTGCCCGTTGTACGAGGCGGACATGCCGCCGGTGTACACCTGGGACGCCGAGTAGGGGGTGGTGCAGGCGGCCGCCGCGGTCGAGGTGGTGGGCACCATGACGGCCAGGCCGGTCGCGGCCAGCGCGCCGGTCAGCAGCGCGGCGACCTTGCCGCGGCGGGAGCCGGCGCGGTGCGCCGGACGGGAGGTGGTACGGGTGTGGGTCATGCGGCCACTCCTTGTGGGGGAACGAGCGGTGTACCCAGCACTCAAGCGACCTTGTCCGTTAACTGTCAATAGGTCTAGACCTTAAGGAAGTTGAGGACGTGTACGGAACTCCGTCCGGCGCGGCGGCGGGCCGGCCCCCCGGAAGATCGGGTACTGGTCAGTAGGGCCGGGGTGTGCCAGGGTGCACACGACGCCCCTCCGACCCACCCTCAGCCGGAAAGGCCAGGCCACCGATGACCAGCGAAGCGCCACTCGTCCGCACCACCACCGCCGACGCCGTCACCACCCTCGTGCTCGACTCCCCGCACAACCGCAACGCCCTCTCCACCCGCCTGATGGCCGAACTCACCGCCGGCCTCGCCGCGGCCGCCGCCGACCCCGGGGTCCGCGCCGTCGTCCTCGGCCACACCGGCCGGGTCTTCTGCGCCGGCGCCGACCTCTCCGAGGCCACCGGCGACGACCCCACCGTCGGCCCGCGCGGCCTGGTCGCCCTGCAACGCGCCATCGTCGACTGCCCCAAGCCCGTCATCGCCCTGGTCGACGGCCACGTCCGGGCCGGCGGCCTCGGCCTGGTCGGCTCCTGCGACCTCGCCGTGTCCGGACCCGACTCCACCTTCGCCTTCACCGAGTCCCGGCTCGGCCTCGCCCCCGCCGTCATCTCGCTGCCGCTGCGCCCCAAGCTCGACCCGCGCGCCGCCGCCCGCTACTACCTCACCGGCGAGACCTTCGACTCCGCCGAGGCCGCCCGGATCGGCCTGGTCACCGAGGCTGCCGACGACGCCGCCGCCGCGCTGCGCACCGTCCTGGACGCGATCCGGCTCTGCTCGCCGCAGGGCCTCGCCGAGTCCAAGCTGCTCGCCACCGCGGCCGTCCGGGAGTCCTTCGAGCGGCACACCGAGGAGCTGGTCGCGCTCTCGGCGAAGCTGTTCGGCTCCGAGGAGGCCCAGGAGGGCATGCGGGCCTTCCTGGAGAAGCGGCCCGCCCGCTGGGTGCGCTGACCCCGCGCCCCCGACGGCGTCGGGGCGCCGGGGCAACCAGGGCGGCCGGGGCGGTCAGGGCCGTCGGGGCCTAAGTTACCGGCCGGTGTGAGTTTGGTCCCGTTGCGGGCCGACCGGGCGCACCGGCCGCTACGGTGAGCGCATGTCGATCGTCCGCAGGCTGCTCGGACCCGTCCGCGAGAGGTCGCGCCGGGCGGCCGGGCGCGCCGTGCACCTCGGCTGGCGGTGGGTGCGGGACGCGGGCGCGGTCAGCAACCGCAACCCCGGCCCGTACCGGTTCGGGGAGCTCGGCGACGGCACCACGCTGTCCTTCCCGCTCGGCACCGTCTTCAACGAACGCTGGATCACCATCGGCCCGTTCTCCATCATCGGCGAACGGGTCACCCTCTCCGCCGGGTTCCTGCCCGGGCTCGACCTCGGCCCCGAGCCGATCGTCCGGATCGGCGGCGGCTGCGTGATCGGCCGCGGCAGCCACATCGTCGGCCACCAGCGGATCGAACTCGGCGACGACGTGTGGACCGGGCCCGACGTCTACATCACCGACCAGGCCCACGAGTACCGCGACACCGACCTGCCGATCGGCAAGCAGTGGCCCCGCAACGAGCCGGTCTCGATCGGCGCCGGCTCCTGGATCGGCACCGGCGCGGTGATCCTCCCCGGCGCCCGGATCGGCCGCAACGTCGTGGTCGCCGCCAACTCCGTGGTCGCCGGCGAGGTCCCCGACTACGCCGTGGTGGCCGGCGCCCCCGCCCGCCAGGTCCGCACCTGGAGCCCCGAGGACGGCTGGCAGCCCCCCATCCGCCACGACCCGCCGCGTCCCGTCCCCGACGGCGTCACCGCCGAGCAGCTCCGCGCCCTGGTCGGCTGGGACCTCCGCCTCCCCGGCGAGCAGCCGCCCGCGCCGTAGGGCGTGTCGGCGCCGCCTGCGATCATCCGCCGTACGCGGACGGCGGAGGGAACGTGACGGTGGAGCGGCTGGAGCAGGACGTGCGGGAGTTCGTCGCCGGGCTGGCGGCGTGGGCGCCCGAGGGGTGGACGGGGTTCGAGCTGACCGTCGCGCTGGAACCGTCCGGGTGGGAGTGCGACGGATGGTGGCTCCTGCCCGGCCGGGTGCCCCGACCGATGGGGGCGGTGCCGGGGGCGGCCGTCCTCGCCACGGCGGCCGCCGCCGGGCACGGCTGGCGCGGCGCCCGCCTGGCGCTGCGCGGACGGCGCGGCGGGGCGTTCGAGTTCACCGCGCGGCCCGCGGCCGCGCTGGACGGGAACCTGCTCCTCCTCGACCCCGGGTACGTCCACCCCGCCCCCGGGGCCACCCGGCCCGGCTCCGCGCTGCCGCCCGCCGGGGACGCCGGACGGGCCGTCGCGCTGCTGGCCGAGTACCGGCGGCGGGTCGCCGAACTCACCGGCCACGAGCGGCCGCTGGGCCCGCCCCTGACGCCCGGGCGGATCGCCGAGGCCGAGCGCCGCCTCGGCCACCGGCTGCCCGACGACCTGCGGGCGCTCTACCTGGTCGCGAACGGCAGCGACGTCGCGGCGGAGGGGCTGTGGCTCGGCCACCTGCGCTGGCTGCCGCTCGACGAGGTGGTCCGGGTCCACGCCGACTGGGCGCGCTACCCGCACCGGCCCGGCCTGGACCGGCCGACCGAGGTCCGCGCCACGGACGAACCCGGGCCGCTCGACACCGTCCGCCGCTGCCTGAACCACCCCGGCTGGCTCCCCTTCGCCACCGCCGACGACGGCAACCACCACGCGGTCGACCTCGCCCCGGCCGAGCGCGGCCGCCCCGGCCAGGTCATCGAGGCCGGCCGGGACTTCCACGACGGCCCGCTGTACGTCACCGACTCCGTCACCTCGCTGCTCGCCGCCTGGGTCGAGCAACTCGACCGGGGCGACTACGAGATCGAGGACGCCCCCGGGGACGGCGAGGAGGTCGACCCGGACCACCCGCCGTTCCTGGAGACCACCGGATCCGTCCGCCCGCCGAGGATCGAGCGCTCCGCCCTCGGCCCCGGCCTGCCCGCCACCGTCGCACCCACCCTGCTGGAGGTGACGGCCAACGGCGGGGCCGAGGAGGGACCGCTCGACCTCGCGCCGCTCGCCGCCGCGCCCGGCCTGCGGGTGCTCCGGGTCCGCTCCCGCACCGTCACCGGCCTCGGCACGCTGCGCCCGCTGCCGGTGGAGTTCCTGCGGGCGGGCCTGGACGGCGAAGGGCTGGCCCCGCTGGCCGGACACCCGTGGCTCGGCGCGCTCGACCTGGCCGGTGAGGGCCTGCTCGACCTCGCGCCGCTGCGCACCCTGCCCGCGCTCTGGTGGCTGGACCTGTCGCGCTGTGCGGTGCGGGACCCGGGCGTGCTCCGGGAGTTGGGCGGGCTGCGCTACCTCGCGCTGACCGGCGCGCAGTGGGCGGAGCTGCTGGAGCGCGACGCGCTGCCGCCCGCCCTCGCCGTCGCCCGGCTCGCGGACGGTCCGGGCACCCCGGCGGAACTTGACGCGTGGGCCCGCCGGTTCACCCCCGCGGCGGGCGAGCCGTACCGGGTGGACGGGACGCCGGCGGCGGGCGGCTGACGGACGGTCGGGCGCGGCACCGGGTGCAACGACCGTCACAGCTGCGCAACAGGGGAAACCGGGCGGGGCGGGGGCGGCGTGGTGAGGGCTGTCGGAGCGGGCCGGACGCCCGTCCGACGGATCCCGGAAGTGGTGGGTCGGGCCGCGGGGGCCTCGACCGGAACACGGCCGGATTCGCTCTACCCACCCGCACTGGTTCCTGGGGGGACTCGCACGATGCGTCTCAACCGTCTCAACCGCCTCACCGTGGCCGCCATCCTGGCCGCCTCCGCCCTCGCGCTCACCGCCTGCGACTCGGACGACGCCGCCGCCGGCGCGGCCGGCTCCGCCCCGGCGGCCGCGCCGTCCGCCACCGCCACCGCCGCGCCCACCGCCGCGCCGACCGCCACCGCCGGGTCGAAGCCGGCCGCGAGCAGTACGGGAAAGTCCACCGGCGGGGCCGCCGCCACTGCCACCGCAAAGGCCTCGAAGCCGGCTGCTGACTGCACGGCGGGCGCGGCCGGGCGGACGGTGGTCGAGGCCACCGAGAACGCGTACGCGGTGCACGTCTGGATGCGCGCCAGGTCGACCGCGTTCGTCTGCGGCCCCGACGTGCCGAACGACGGCTACTGGGAGCCCAAGGGCGACGCCCGGGTCTACGAGTTCGACAACGACGTGCGGACCACCCTGCTGGACGGCGACCTGAAGGCCAGGAGCGTCGACCTGACCACCTTCATGAAGGTGCAGGAGGCCTGCCTGAAGAACGCCCAGCCGGCCGCGCCCTACCGCTGCTTCGGCAACCAGTACGAGATCAAGGTCGGCGGCGCCCAGAACAAGGTCGTCAGCATCGCCCAGCTGTACCGGCCCTGACGGCGCGACGGCGGCGGCCCGGACGCCTCGCGGGTCCGGGCCGCCGCCGTCGTGGCGCGGGCGGGTCAGGCCGCGCGGTGGCGGCGGACGGCGAGGGCGAGCAGGCCGGCCAGGGCGGAGCTGGCGGCGACCGTGAGCAGGGCGGCGGGCAGCGAGAGGGCGTCGGCGAGGAACCCGATCACCGGGGGGCCGACCAGCATGCCCGCGTAGCCCAGGGTGGAGGCGGTGGCGACACCCTGCGGCCCGGCGGCCGCGCCGGCCTGGGCGATCGCCAGCGGAAAGACGTTGGCCAGACCGACGCCGACCAGGACGAAGCCCGCCAGCGCCACCGGGACGGACGGCGCCAGCGCGGCGGTCGTCATGCCCACGCAGGCGGCCAGGCCGCCCAGCAGCATCACCCGGGTCTGGCCCAGCCGCTCGGTCAGCCAGGTGCCGGAGAGCCGTCCGGCCGTCATCGCGAAGGCGAAGGACGCGTAGCCGGCGGCGGCCAGCGCGGCGCTCGCGTGCACGTCGTCGGTCAGGTGCAGGGTCGCCCAGTCCGCGAGCGCGCCCTCGCCGTACGCGGTGCACAGGGCGACCAGGCCGAGCAGGACGACCAGCAGCCGGGCGTGCCGGGCCGGACGGGCGGTGCCGACGGTGCCGGCCGGGGCGGGGGCGCCGGTGCCGACGGGGCGGGGGAGGGCGGCCGGGGTGCGCAGCAGGACGGCGCCCGCCAGCGCGGTCACCGCGAGGCCGAGGGCGGCGGCCGCGGCCAGCGCCCAGGCGGCGCTGATCCGGCCCGCGAGCAGGCCGCCGACCGCGGCGCCGAGCAGGCCGCCGAGGCTGTAGCCCGCGTGGAAGCTCGGCATGACGGGCCGTCGGAGTTCGGCGACCAGGTCGACCGCGGCGCTGTTCATCGCCACGTTGGCGGCGCCGTAGCCCGCGCCGAACAGCAGCAGCACCGCGCCGAGCGAGAGCACCGAGTGGGTGTGCGCGGGCAGGGCCACGGCGAGCGAGAAGACGACCAGCGAGGCGGCGGTGACCCGGCGCGAGCCGTAGCGCAGGCACAGCCGTCCGATCAGGGCCATGGTGGCGACCGCGCCGACCGAGACGCACAGCAGGGCCAGGCCCAGTGCGCTGTGCGAGGCGGCGACCTGGGCGCGGACGTCCGGGATCCGGACCACCCAGGAGGCGAACAGGAAGCCGTCGACGGTGAAGAAGGCGGTGAGGGCGAGGCGTGCCGCCGACCAGGAGGAGCGGTGGCCGGACGGGGTGTCGGTAGCGGCGGCGGAGGGGCGGGAGGACCGGGCTTCTGTTTTGTTCAGTAGCGGCACAAAGTCAGAATAGGGGAGTGCCGCACACACCTTCAAGCCCGAAGACGAGCCGGAACCGGAACGAGGGGCCGGAGCCGGCGCCGAACCCGGCTCCGAGTCTGGACCGGAACCCCGCCCCGCCGACAGGGCCGTTCAAGCCGTCGCCCCGACGGGCCGCGCCCGACCGCGGCCGGAGCCTGCTCGGACCGGCCCTGCGCCTGATCCACACCGGCCGGGCCCCCACCCGCTCCGCGCTCACCGGCGCCCTCGACGTCACCCGCGCCACCGCCGGCGCCGTCACCGGCGAACTGGAGGCGCTCGGCCTGATCACCGTCGACTCCCGCCCCGCCGGCGGCGGCCGCGGCCGCCCCTCCCACCGCCTCGCCCTCACCGACCCCGGCCCCGCCGTGATCGCCGCCCAACTGCACGCCGACGGCGTCTCGGTCGCCCTGGCCGGCCTCGGCGGCCGCCTGCACGACCCCGTCCACCTGCCGCTGCCCGCCGACACCGCGCCCGCCGCGCTGCTGCGCACCGCCGCCGAGGCCGGCGCCCGCCTCGCCCGGGCCGGCCGCCGCCGCGTCCTCGGCGCCGCGCTCGCCCTGCCCAACCCCGTCACCGAACCCGACGGCACCGTGCCCTCGTCCCTGCACTTCGCCTGGCCGCCCGGCACCCCGGTCGACGAGGTGTACGCCGCCGAGACCGCCCGCACCGACCCCGGGCCCCGGGCCCGCACCCCGCTGCCCACCGCCGTCGCCAACGACGCCAACCTCGCCGCGCTCGCCGAGCACCGGCACGGCGCCGGCCGCGGCGCCCGCCACCTGCTGCTCGTCACCTCCGGCCACCGCGGCGTCGGCGGCGCCCTGGTCGTCGACGGGCGCCTGCACACCGGCAGCTCCGGCCTCGCCCTGGAGGTCGGCCACCTCACCGTCGACCCGCTCGGCCGCCCGTGCGCCTGCGGCAACCGGGGCTGCCTCAACGCCGAGACCGACACCGACGCGCTGTTCGCCGCCGCCGGGCGCCGCCCCGACCCCGACCGCCCGCTGCTCCCGCAGGCCCGCGCGCTGGCCCGCGACCCGCACGCCGCGGACGCCGTCGCGCACGTCGTCGACCGGCTCGGACTCGGCCTCGCCGGGCTGGTCAACATCCTCAACCCGGACCGGATCGTGCTCAGCGGCCTGCACCTCGACCTGCTCGCCGCCGCCCCCGACCGCCTCGCCGCCGTCGTCGCCGACCGGTGCCTGTGGGGCCGCAGCGGCCGCATCCCGATCGTCCCCGCGCAGGTGGCGCACGCCGGCCTGGTCGGCGCGGCGGAACTCGCCTGGGAGCCCTACCTGGACGATCCGCAGGCCGTCGCGGCGAACTGACGGCCGGTCAGGGGAGGGGGCGGGTGGCGAGGGGGACCACCCGCGCCGTCACCCCTGCTTGCCGAACCGGAGCTTCCACGGCGCCACCGCGGACTCCAACTGCACGTCCAGGCTCATCTTCGACATGCCCTCGACCCGCTCCTCGAACCGGATCGGCACCTCGCTGATCCGCAGGCCCTGCCGGACCACCCGGTAGTTCATCTCCACCTGGAACGAGTAGCCGTTCGAGTGCACCGACTCCAGGTCGACGCCGCGCAGCGCCGCCGCCTCCCACGCCTTGAAGCCCGCCGTCGCGTCCTTCACGCCCAGCTCCAGGATCGCGTTCACGTAGAAGTTCGCCCACGCCGAGAGCGCCTTGCGGTGCCACGGCCACTCCGAGGCGGTCGACCCGCCCGGCACGTACCGCGACCCCAGCACCACCGAGGCGTCCGTGGTCAGCAGCCGCTCGACCATCACCGGCACGGCCGTGTGCGGGTGCGACAGGTCGGCGTCCATCTGCACCACCACGTCCGCGCCCTCGTCCAGCGCCCGCGTCATGCCCGCCACGTACGCCCGGCCCAGGCCGTCCTTCTCGGTGCGGTGCAGCACCGAGACCCGGCCGTCCGACTCCGCCGCCAGCTTGTCCGCGACCTCGCCGGTGCCGTCCGGGGAGTTGTCGTCCACGACCAGCACGTGCAGGTTCGCCATGCCCAGCTCGGCCAGCCGGCCGACCAGGACCGGCAGGTTCTCCCGTTCGTTGTACGTCGGCACTACCACGACGACCTTCGGATGGGCCTCGACCATGTTTCCTTACCCTCGGACTCAGAGAACAGCGTCACCAATCGGATGCGGCAGTCTAGAAGTTCGCCGCGTCCCCGGAGCCGCTGGCCCCCGGAGCCGCTGGCCCCCGGGGCGCCCTCCGGGGGATGATCGCCGGTATGACGCAGCCCCCCACGGACGAACCCCTCGAGTACGCGGCGTTCACCGCCGACCCGGCCGGCGGCAACCCCGCCGGACTGGTCCTGGACGCCACCGGGCTCGACGACGAGCGGCAACTCGCGGTCGCGGCCCGCCTCGGCCACTCCGAGACCGCCTTCCTCACCGCCGAACCCGGCCGCGACCGCGGCTACGCCGTCCGGTACTTCAGCCCGCTCGCCGAGGTGTCGTTCTGCGGCCACGCCACCATCGCCGCCGCGGTCGCCCTCGGCGAACGGCACGGCCCCGGCGAGTACCACTTCACCACCCAGGCCGGACCCGTCCCGGTCAGCGTCGCCGCCGACCCCGACGGCGGCTACCGGGCCACCCTGACCAGCGTGCCCGCGAGCACCGCCGACGCCGCCCCCGAGGACGTCGCCGCCGCCCTCGACGCGCTGCGCTGGCGGCCCGAGGAGCTCGACCGCCGCCTCCCGCCCCGGATCGCCTACGCCGGGGCCCGCCACCTCGTCCTCGCGGCGGGCAGCCGGGCCCGGCTCGCCGACCTCGACTACGACTTCGACGCGCTCGCCGCGCTGATGCGCCGGCTCGACCTCACCACCGTCCACCTGGTCTGGGAGCAGGACGCCACCACCTACCACGTCCGCGACCCCTTCCCGGTCGGCGGCGTCGTTGAGGACCCCGCCACCGGGGCGGCCGCCGCCGCCTTCGGCGCCTACCTGCGGGAACTGCGCGGCCTCGGCACCACCCGGCTCACCCTGCACCAGGGCGAGGACCTCGGCCGGCCCGGCGTGCTCACAGTCGACCTCACGGCGGGCGACGAGCGCGTCCGCGTCACCGGACGGGCGGTCCGGATGCCCTAGGCGGGGGCGCCGGGGGTCGCCGTGGGGCGCGGTGGCGCAGGCGGTCGGCGGCTGACGGCCGACGGCGCCCGGAGGCCCCACGCGCCCCCCGCACCCCCCGCACCCGCCGCGTCCCATAAGGGGAAGCTGGGGCCTCCGTAATCGTCACTTATCGTAGTCGACTGTTACACTGGGTGGAGCGCCCGGGGGAACCGGACGGCGGCGAGGAGAGCGTGCGATGAGCGACCACACCCAGGACGTGGACCGGACCGACCCCGAGTACCGGGCCTGGCTGAAGGAGGCCGTCCGCCGCGTCCAGGCCGACGCCAACCGCTCCGCCGACACCCACCTGCTGCGCTTCCCGCTGCCCGCCGGGTGGGGCATCGACCTGTACCTCAAGGACGAGTCCACCCACCCCACCGGCAGCCTGAAGCACCGGCTGGCCCGCTCGCTGTTCCTGTACGGCCTGTGCAACGGCTGGATCCGGCCCGGCGCCCCCGTCATCGAGGCGTCCAGCGGCTCCACCGCCGTCTCCGAGGCGTACTTCGCGCAGCTGATCGGCGTCCCGTTCGTCGCCGTGATGGCCCGCACCACCAGCCGCGCCAAGATCGAGCTGATCGAGTTCCACGGCGGCCGGTGCCACCTCGTCGACAACGCGGGCGAGGTCTACGCCGCCGCCGCCGAACTCGCCGCCGAGACCGGCGGCCACTACATGGACCAGTTCACCTACGCCGAGCGGGCCACCGACTGGCGCGGCAACAACAACATCGCCGAGTCGGTGTTCGCCCAGCTGAAGCTGGAGCCCCACCCCGAACCCGCCTGGATCGTCGCCACCGCCGGCACCGGCGGCACCTCCGCGACCATCGCCCGGTACGTCCACTACATGCAGTACGACACCCGGATCTGCGTCGCCGACCCCGAGAACTCCTGCTTCTTCGACGGCTGGGTGCACCACGACCCCGACGCCCACTGTCCCACCGGCTCCCGGATCGAGGGCATCGGCCGCCCCCGGATGGAACCCTCCTTCGTGCCCGGCGCGATCGACCGGATGATGAAGGTCCCCGACGCGGCCTCGATCGCCGCCGCCCACCTGCTCGCCGACGTCCTCGGCAAGAGGGCCGGCGCCTCCACCGGCACCGGCCTGTGGAGCGCGCTGCGGATCGTCGCCGAGATGCGCCGCGAGGGCCGCAGCGGCAGCGTCGTCACGCTGATCTGCGACCCCGGCGACCGGTACCTCGACAAGTACTACGCGGACGAGTGGCTCGCCGCCGAACGGATCGACCCCCGACCGCACCGCGCCGCCCTGGAGGAGTTCCTCGCGGGCGGCGACTGGCCGGAGGGCTGAGTCAGCCCTCGCTCTTCCCCGCCTCCCCGGCCCGGCGCTCGGTGAGCAGCAGGACGGCGGTGACCACTACGAAGACGGCGGTGGCGACGTGCACGCCGAAGGCCGTCGCCGTGCTGCCGTGGTGCACCAGGATGGTGGTGGCGTCGCCGAACGGGGTCACCGACTCCGCGAGCAGCGCCCAGCCGAGCGCCCGGCGGTGGCCGGTCAGCAGCAGGGCCAGCGGGACGAGGCCGGAGACGATGTCCCGGATCCCCTTCACGGTCAGGAAGTCGGCGGCCTCGCCCCGGGGCCAGACCGGCATGCCGAAACCGGAGGCGGTGTGCTCCGGGGCGAACAGGTAGCTGACGCCGACGTAGCCGATGCCCAGCGCGACCAGGACCGTGAACACGGTGGCCAGGTTCACGCGCAGGCGGCTGTCGGGCTTGCGGGCGGCGGTGGTGGTGGCGGTGGCGGCGGTGAGCGCGGACATGGTGGTTCCCCCTGAAGCGGTGTGAAGTGCGGTGCGCCGCCCTGGTGTTAGCGGCGCTAGCGACGAGAATGATGCTAGACCGGCGGTCCGTCGAATGTCTAGCGGTGCTAGGATTCCGTTCATGGCTATCAAGGAACGCCGGGCGCGCGAACGCGCCGAACGGGAACAGCTGATCGTCCGCACCGCCCGCGAACTCGCCGAGGCCGAGGGCTGGGACGCCGTCACCACCCGCCGCCTCGCCGAACGCATCGAGTACAGCCAGCCCGTCCTCTACAGCCACTTCGCCGGCAAGGACGCGATCGTCGCCGCCGTCGCGGTCGAGGGCTGCGCCGAACTCGCCACCCTGCTCCGGGCCGCCGCCGCCGGCGTCACCGACCCGCGCGCCGCCTTCGCCGCCGTCGCCCGCGCCTACCTGGACTTCGCCGAGGCCAACCCCGCCCTCTACGACGCGATCTTCACCCTTCCCAGCACCCTCCCCTTCGGCACCCCCGAAGCCCCCGCCCCCCTGCACGACGCCTTCGCCGCCATCGCCGAACCCGCCACCCGCAGCGCCACCGCCACCGGCCACGACCCCGGCGGCTACACCGAACTCGCCTGGTCCGCCCTCCACGGCATGGTCACCCTCGCCCGCACCGGCCGCCTCCGCCCCGACCTCGACCGGCCCCGCATGGACGCCTTCACCGCGGTCTTCTGACCGGCCGCCCGGTGCCCCGGGTGCGTCCTTCCGTGCCAGCGCCGTGCCAGCCGGGTGCCAGCGGCGCCCGGGAGGGTGGGGGCGTTGACCGGTACGGGAGTCGTGGAGGCGGTGCGGTGGTGGAGACGGTGCGTTCGGCCCGGCGGTGGTGGGCGCTGGGGGCGTTGGTGGTGAGCGTGCTGGTGGTCGGCCTGGACGGGACGATCACCAATGTGGCGGTGCCCACTCTGGCGCGTGAACTGGGGGCGGGGAACAGCGAGTTGCTGTGGATCGGCGGGGGCTACCTGCTGACCTTCAGCGTGGCGATGCTGCCGGTCGGCCGGATCGGCGACCGGGTCGGGCACCGGCGGGTGCTGACCGCCGGAGTCGCGCTGTTCGGGGCGGCCTCGCTCGCCGGGGCCTTCACCGGCTCCGTGGCCGGGGTGATCGCGGTGCGGGCGGCGATGGGCCTCGGCGCGGCGATGATCATGCCGGTCTCGATGGCGCTGCTGTCGCGGATCTTCCCGAAGGAGGAGGTGCCCCGGGCCCTCGCCGTCTGGACGACCGCCTCGGCGCTGGGCATGCCCGCCGGGCCGGTGATCGGCGGCTGGCTGCTCACCCACTACTGGTGGGGCTCGGTGTTCCTGTTCAACGTGCCGGTGGTCGCGGTCGCGCTCCTCGCGGGCGTCCTGCTGCTGCCGGCCGACGGACCCCGGCGGGGCACGGCGAAGGGGTTCGACGTCCGGGGGACGGTGCTCGGGACGGTCGGGATCACCGCGCTGGTCTACGGCACCGTCCTGGTCCCGGAGGACGGCTGGGCCGCCCCGCCGGTGCTCGGCCCGCTGCTGGCGGGCGCCGCGCTGCTGGCGGTCTTCGTCCGGCAGCAGCGCCGGGCCGCCGAACCGCTGGTCGACCTGGGGCTGTTCGCCGACCGCCGGTTCGCCTGGGGCACGCTGACCGCCGTGTTCGGCAACTTCACGGTGATGGGCATCCTGTTCGTGGTGCCGCAGTACCTGGCCGTCGTCCAGGGCTACGACGCCCTCGGCACCGGCCTGCGGATCCTGCCGCTGATCGGCGGGCTGATGCTGTCCGCCGCGCTCGGCGAGGCCCTGGTGGCGCGGGTCGGCGCCCGGGTGGCGGTGCCGGCCGGACTGCTGGTGCTGGCCGTCGGCGTGCTGCTCGGGACGGCCGCCGGGCCCGACACCGGGTACGGCTTCACCGCGCTGTGGCTGGCCGTCGTCGGGACCGGCTTCGGCCTGGCGATCGTGCCGGCCACCGGCATCGTGATGGCCTCGCTGCCGGAGACGAGGACCGGTGTCGGCACCAGCGTGCTGGAGACCCTGCAGCAGGTCGGCGGCGTCCTCGGGGTGGCCGGCCTGGGCAGCCTGCTGAGCGCCGGCTACCTCGCCCGGCTCGACACCGGCGCGCTGCCCGGGCCCGCCGCGACGGCGGCCCGCGAGTCGGTGGCGGGCGCGGAGGGCGTCGCCGACCGGTTGCACGACGGCGCGCTGCTGGCCTCCGCGCACGGGGCCTTCGTGCACGGCATGGCGGCGGTGCTGACGGTCTCAGGAGCGGTCGCGCTGCTGGCGGCGGTCCTCGCGGCGGTGTTCCTACCCCCGCGCGAGCCCGCGACGGCGCCGGCCGCCGGGCACGCGTAGGAGTAGGCGGGCCGTCCGGCACCGGGGCCCGTCGCACGGAGGGCGAGGGCAAGGGCGAAGACGGCGGGCAGCACGAGGGGGTGGGCGCCGGTGTCCGCCAGGACGGGGCCGGTGGTAGGACGGCGCGGGGGGGGGTGAAGGTCGCGGTGCACAGCGCCAGGAGCGCGGTGACCAGGCGGGAAGCAGGGCGAAGGCAGCGGACGCGCACGGGGCGCCCCCTCGGACGGGGGCCGCAGCGGTGGCGGCGGGGAGCGCACTGGGGCCGGGCAGGTTTGCCCGGCCTGTTCGGCAGGCTCAGCGGACGAAGTCACAGACCTTGGCGGGCGGGCAGGGCCTGCCATCGCCGGGCTCCGTGGTGAGCGCGATCAGGAAGAACACCGCCACCATCAGCAGGAAGCCGCCCATGACGACCCACAGCGCATTGCGGCCCCACCAGGCCGTCATCCTCTCGCGCCGGGTGCGGTGAACCGGGCCGGCCGCGTCGTGACGCTCACCCGTCATGCTTCCCCCAGGACTGCTCACTCCGTGGACACGAGTACCCGGGCTATTCCCGCCCCCGCCCCACGGCATGCCGATCGCCCGGGACGATTCGCCCCGACGCTCCGACGTCGGTGCGTACCGGAGAACCGGGCGCCCGGCGGAGTCCTAACGGGCCGCTTCCAGGGCGTCGAGGCGCGCGCGGACCCGGGTCAACGCCCTTCGCAGGTCGGCGCGTTCGGCGCGCTCGGCGCGGGGCCCGAGCAACGCCAGGGCGCGCAGCAGGGGTTCGCGGGCGGCGGCCGGGCCGGCGGAGCGCGGGGAGAGCTCGCTGAGGGCGAGCAGGCCGGTGACGGCGTTCGCGGTCTCGCCGAGGCGTTCGGCGGTGCGGACGGCCTGCTCGATGTCACGCCGGCCGCGGTCGGTCTCGCCCACCAGGGCGCGGGCCCGGCCTAGTTGGAGCAGGACCAGGGCGCACTGGTCGGGTCCGGCCTCCGCGCTGGTGCGGTACGCCTCCTCGCCGAGCCGGACGGCCAGCGGGCCGTCGCCCCGGCGCAGGGCCAGTTCGAGCAGGCCGCCGATCGCCGCGTTGCGCCCCCAGCGGTCGCCGACCCGCTCGAACCCGCTCACGGCGCCCTCGAGCCGCTCCCGGGCCCGGTCCGACCGCCCCTCGTCCAGGGCGAGGTGGCCCAGTCCGAGGCGGGCGGCGGCCGCCGTCCACGGGTCGGGGTGGTCGAGCAGGTCGAGCAGGCCGCGCCGGCCGGCCGGGCGGTCGCCGAGCAGCAGGGCGCAGCCGGGCCCGAGCAGCGGCAGCACCGGATGGGCCGGCCGGGCCGGGAGCTGCGCCAGGACGGCGGCCACGGCCTCGCGGACGGCCGGCGGCGCGGGCTCGGCCGGGCCGGCCAGGGTGCCGAGCAGGACGGCGGCGGCGGTGCACAGCGCGTGGGCGTCGGCCAGGCCCGCCGGGGCCCGCTCGCCGACCAGTTCGCGGACGGCCAGCGCCCGGCCGGCCGCCTCCCCGGCGTGGTCGCGGATGATCCAGAACCAGACCAGCGCGCCCGCCAGCCGCAGCGCGCCCACCGCGTCCCGGGCCGCGACCAGGTGGTCGAGCGCGGCGTGCAGGTTGTCCCGTTCCGCGTCCAGCCGTCCCGCCCAGGCCGGTTGTTCCGGGCCGCGCAGCTCCGGTTCGGCCCGCTCGGCCAGGGCCAGGAAGCACGCCGCGTGCGCGTCCCGGACCCGGTCGGCCGCGCCCGACCGCGCCAACTTCTCGGCGGCGTAGGCCCGGACGGTCTCCAGCAGGTGGTAGCGCGGCTCCCCGTCCGGGCCGCCGTCCACCGCCCGCACCAGTGACTTGTCGACCAGTGCGGCGACCACCTCGACCACGTCGAGGTCCGGGTCGTCCGTCCCGCAGACCCGTTCGGCGTGCTCCGGCGCCGCGCCGCCCGCGAACACCGACAGGCCCGCCAGCACGGCCCGTTCGGCGTCGTCCAGCAGCTCCCAGCTCCAGTCGACCACCGCCCGCAGCGTCCGGTGCCGGGGCAGCGCCGAGCGGTCGCCGCCCGCCAGCAGCCGGAACCGGTCGTCCAACCGGTCCGCGACCTGGCGCAGGGTCAGCGAGCGGGTCCGGGCCGCCGCCAGTTCGATCGCCAGCGGGATCCCGTCCAGCGCCCGGCAGACCGCCACCACCAGCGGCGCCGACTCGGCGTCGACCCGGAAACCCGGACGGACCGCCGCCGCCCGGTCCGCGAACAGCCGGACCGCCGGGGAGGCCAGGGCCGCCGGCCCCGCGTCGGCGGCCGGCAGCGGCAGCGAGGGCACCGGGTGGAGCGACTCGCCGGTCACCCCCAGCGGCTCCCGGCTGGTCGCCAGCACCCGGACGTGCGGGGCCCGGGCCAGCAGCCCCGCCGCCACGCCGGCCGCCGCGTCCAGCAGGTGCTCGCAGTTGTCCAGCACCAGCAGCAACCGGCGCTGCCCGAGCGCCCCGGCCAGCCGCTCGACCGGCGACCGGAAGCCGCGGCGCGGCTCGCCCACCCGCAGCGCGTCCGGGACGCCCACCGCCGCCAGCACCGCCGCCGCCACCTCGTCGGCCGTCGCCGGCCCGCCGACCGGGGCCAGCGGCACCAGCCACACCCCGTCCGGGTACTCCGGCGCCAGCCCGGACGCGACCTCCACCGCCAGCCGGGTCTTGCCCGCGCCGCCCGGCCCGGTCAGCGTCACCAGCCTTCCCGCCGACAGCAGGGCGCGGACCGCCGCGCACTCGTCCGCCCGGCCGACGAAACTGGTCAGCGCGAGCGGCAGGTTGGAGCGGCGGGCCGGGACGGGCGGCAACTCGTCGCGGAGCAGGGCGAGGTGAAGCGCCGAGAGTTCCGGGGACGGGTCGACGCCGAGCTCGTCGGCCAGCCGGTGGCGGACCGCCGCGTAGTGCTCCAGCGCCGCCGTCCGACGGCCCGTCGCCGCCAGGGTGCGCAGCACCTGGCCGTGCAGGCGCTCGCGGAGCGGGTGCGCGGCGGTCAGCTCCGCCAACTCGGCGGCCAGGCCGTCGTGCTGACCGAGCGTCAACTGCGCCTCGATCCGGTCCTCGACCGCCGCCAGCCGCAACTCCTCCCAGCGCCGGGCGGCGGCGTCCGCGAACTCCGCGCCGGCGAACTCCGCGAGCGCCGGGCCGCGCCACAGGGCCAACGCCCGGCGCAGCGCCGCGAGCCGCTGCGCGGGGTCGGCCAGCGTGCGGGCCGCCGCCGACAGCCGCTCGAACGCCACCGCGTCGACCTCGTCCGGCCCGACCCCCAGCCGGTAGCCACCGGTCCCCGCGAGCACCACGTCCCGCCCGCCGAGCGCCCGCAGCCGCGACACCAGGGTCTGCAGCGCGTTCCCCGGCACGGCCGGCGGCTCGTCCCCCCACAGGTCCGCCACCAGCCGTTCGGCCGTCACCGCCCGTCCCGCGTCCACCACCAGGCGCACCAGCAGCCCCCGCAGCCGGGCCCCCGCGACCTCCCCGCCCCCGACCTCCAGCGCCCCCAGCACCCGGACCCGCACGCGTGACCACCCCCGCTGGCCAGTCTGCCAGACCCGTTCCCGGCGCCCGGACTGTCGGCCCCCGGGAGCACAATGCGGGGCATGACCGCCACCGAGACCGCCGCCCCCACCCCGTCGGACCCGGCCGCCCCGCCGGACCCGGCCGCCGTGCTGACCGGCACCGACTGGGCCGCCCTCGACCACGCCTACGGCTCGGCCGAGGGCACCGACGGCGACCTGCTCGGGCTGCTGGACGAGGACCCCGAGGTGCAGGCGCAGTCGCTGGGCGCGCTGGAGATGTCGGTGCTCCACCAGGGGTCGCTGTACTCCGCCACCGCGCCGGCCGCGCTGTTCGTCGCGGGCGCCCTCGCCCACCCGCGCACGCTGGCCGTGCACGAGGGCCTCTTCCCGTGGGACGACCGGGCCCGGCCGCTGCGGGCGGCCCTGCTGGAGTGGCTGGCCGAGTTCGCCGCCTCGGCGGCGATCGACCGCGGGGAGTGGATCGACCCCGACCACCCGGACCCGGAGGACGCCGCCGTCCTGGCCGCGGTGACGGCCTGCCAGGCCGTCCGGCCGCAGGTGCTGGCGGCCGTGCTGCCGTTCCTGGACGACCCGGACCCGGTCGTCCGGGAGGCGGCGCTCGGCGCCGTCACCCACCTGCTCCGGGCCGAGGAGCTCGCCGACCGGCGCCCGGCCGCGGCCGCCCGGCTGGAGCGGGTCGCCCACGGCCCGGGCGAGCGCCGCGAGCGGGCGGCCGCCCTGCTCGCGCTGGCCCACTGGGGCCGGGACACCGCCGCGCTGCTCGCCGACCCGGACCCGGCCGTCCGGGCCTGCGCCGCCCTCGGGACGGCCGACCCGGCGGCGGTGGACGTCCTGCTGGCCGCGCTCGCCGACCCGGCGGCGGTGGACGGCTGGTTCGACGAGCCGCTGCCGCAGGCCGACGGCCGCTTCCGGTTCACCGTCCTGCGCGGCCTGCTGGAGCGCGCCGACTCCTTCGAGCGGGTGCTCCCGGCCGCCCTCGCCCTCGCCCCGCACGGCAGCCAGCACACCGTGGACAGCGACTGGGGCCCGCTGCTGGCCGCCGCCTTCGCCGTCCCCCACGCGCCGGGAGCCGCGCTCACCCCGGCCCAGCACGCCTTCCTGGCCGCCCTGGTGGACCACGACCCGTGCTGGGGGCAGATCGCCAACCGCGTGCTCTGGCTGCGCCGGGCCGGCCTGCCGACCGGCCGCGAGGAGCTGCGGGCGCTGCTCGCCGGGGTCCCGGCGCGCTGAGCCTCAGCTCGCCGGGACCCCGGCGAGCAGGTCGGCGAACGCGGTGGTGAGCAGCTCGGTGAAGGCGGTGGTCAGCCGGTCGGGGCGGGTGCGGGTGTAGGCGGCGAGGACGCGGCGGACCGGCGGGTCGGGACGCAGCACGGCGGCGTCCAGCGCGGCCGGGAGGATGGTGGCGGGCGCCAGGGTGGGGCCGAGGCCGGCGGCGGCCAGCGCGGGCGCGGCCGAGGTCTGCTCGGTGCGGACGGCCGCGCGCGGGGTGAAGCCGGCCCGGGCGCAGGCGGCGTCCAGGACCTCGGCCAGGCCGTGCCCGGGGGCGTAGTGCACCCAGTCGCGGTCGGCGAGGGCGGCGAGCGGGAGGGCGCTGCCGGGCGTCGCGGCCAGCGGGTCGTCCGGCGGCAGCACGAGGGCGAACTCCTCGACGCCCAACTCCCGCACGGGACCGTCCCAGCCGTCCGGGAGCGGCCCGACCGCGAGGTCGGCCCGGCCGGCCGCCGTCGCGGCGCGCAGCAGCTCCGCGTGCGGGTACTCGCGCAGCCGGATCCGGACGCCCGGCTGCCGGGCCCGCCAGGCCCGCAGCACCGGCGGGAGGAGGCCGAGCGCCACCGAGTGGACGGTGGCGACCTCCAGTTCGGCCTCCGCCAGGCCGCTCGCCCGGCGGGCCGCCGCGTGCAGCCGCTCGGCGTCGGCGAGCACCGCCCGGGCGTGCGGGAGGACGGCCCGGCCGAGCGGGGTGAGCCGGACGGCGCGCGGCAGCCGCTCCAGCAGCGGGCCGCCCAACGAGACCTCCAGCGCCCGGACCTGGTGCGAGAGCGCGGGCTGGGTGACGTGCAGCCGCTCGGCGGCCCGGGTGAACGAGCCGGTGTCGACCACGGCGGTCAGGTACTCCAGCTGGCGAAGCGTTGCCATGAGCAGAGTCTATGGGACTGGTCGAGAACAAGCCTTGGACCTATCGCGGCGGCGCGCGGCAGGCTGGTCGACGAGCCGGGGGGAACACCCCGGCCGCCCGTCCGCACCGAGGAGGACCACCATGTCCACAGCCCTGTCCACCGACCTGTCCGGTCGCCGCCTGGTCGTCGTCGGCGCCGGCTCCCGCACCGGCCGGCACCTGGCCCGGGCCGCCTCCGCCGCCGGCGCGGAGCTGGTGCTGGCCGGCCCCGACCCGCGCAAGCTGGAGTGGACGGCCGGCGAACTGGCCGGCCCGTCCACCGTGCTGCCCGTCGACCTCACCGAGGAGGCGTCGATCGCGGCGCTGGCCGCTCGGCTCGGCCGCTTCGACCACCTGGTGTCCACCGCCGGACTGCCCGCCAACGGACCGCTCGCCGACCTCGAACTCGCCGACGTGCGGCGGGCGTTCGACGCCAAGGTGATCGGCCCGCTGCTGCTCGCCAAGCACCTCGCCGGGCAGATCGCCCAGGACGGCTCGCTGACCTTCTTCTCCGGCGTCGCGGCCTGGCGCCCCGCCCCCGGCCGCACCGTGATGGCCACCACCAACGGCGCGCTGGCCTTCCTGGTGCGGGCCCTCGCCGTCGAACTCGCCCCCGTCCGGGTCAACGCGGTCTCCCCCGGCGTCGTCGACACCGGCTCCTGGGACGGACTCGGCGCCGACAAGGCGGCCTTCCTCGCCTCGGTCGCCGCCCGCAACCCGGCCCGCCGCGTCGGCACCCCCGACGACCTGGTCAAGGCCGTCCTGCACGCCGTCGACAACCCGTACGTCACCGGCACCGTCCTGCACGTCGACGGCGGCGCCCGGCTGGTCTGACCCGGCCCCGGCTCACCGCCGGGCCCGGGACCAGTCCCACGCGTCCGCCCGGTGCACCTCGTCCAGCAGCACCCGTTGCAGCCGGTCCCAGACGCCCGACTCCTGCCAGTCCCGCAGCCGGCGCCAGCAGGTCATGCCGGAACCGAAGCCCAACTCCTGCGGCAGCCACTCCCACTGGATGCCGGTGAGCAGGACGAACAGGATGCCCTGCAGGCAGCGGCGGTCGTTCAGCGACGGACGGCCCGTCCCCTGCCGCCGGGAGGGCAGCAGCGGTTCGATCCGCTCCCAGGACTCGTCCGAGACCAGCCACGGCGCTCTCTTCCCCACGCCGGGTTCAACGAGCGGGACGGTGAACGGACATGGGCGACGCGGGAGCGGAGGAGGGCGGTCAGGCCGGGAGGTCGGCCGGGACGAGGAGCTGGAGGTCCTCGGTGGTGGGGGAGGTGAGGTGGGCGACCCGGGAGGCGTGGCGTTCGACCATCGTCTCGAAGACCTGGCGGGCGGTGCGCCCGTTGCCGAAGCCGGCCGAGCGGTCGATGGCGGTGAAGTGGCCGAGCAGGGCGGTCTCGGTGTCCGCGGCGAGGCGGTACTCGTGTTCGGCGGCCTGGGCGCGGGCGATGTCGAGGAGCTCGGAGGCGGTGTAGTCGGGGAAGGTGACGGTGCGCGAGAAGCGGGAGGACAGGCCGGGGTTGGCGGCCAGGAAGCGCTCCATCTCGGCGGTGTAGCCGGCCACGATGACCACCACCTCGTCGCGGTGGTCCTCCATCAGCTTGACCAGGGTGTCGATCGCCTCCCGGCCGAAGTCCCGGCCGCCGTCCTCGGGGGCGAGCGCGTACGCCTCGTCGATGAACAGCACGCCGCCCCGGGCCCGGTCGAAGGCGGCGGCGGTGCGGATCGCGGTGGAGCCGACGTGCTCGCCGACCAGGTCGAGCCGGGCCACCTCGACCAGGTGGCCGCGCTGCAGCACGCCCAGCGAGGCGAGGATCTCGCCGTAGAGCCGGGCCACCGTGGTCTTGCCGGTGCCGGGGGCGCCGGTGAAGACCAGGTGGCGGCGCGGCGAGGGCGCCTTCAGCCCGGCCCGCTGGCGGGCCCGGCCGACCGAGATCAGGTCGATCAGGGTGCGGACCTCCTGCTTGACCGTCGCCAGCCCGACCAGCGAGTCGAGTTCGGCCAGCGCCACCTCGGCGGGCCGGCAGTCCGGGATCGGGGCGATCGCGGCGCTGCCGACGGACGCGGGGGCGGTGGTCCGGACGAGGGTGGCCAGCGGGGGAGCGGCGGGGGACGGCAGGACGGGGGCCGCCGCGGCCGGCGGGGCCGGCGCGGCGTCGTCCGAGGTGCAGCCCTCGGTGACCGGGCCCGGCTCGGAGAACTCGAACCCGGCGCGGGCGTTGCGCTCGGCCCGGCAGCGGATCAGCCTGGTCCGGCAGCCGTCGATCACGTGGAAGCCGAAGCCGCCGCTCTGCGAGACCCGTACGGCGTCGAACTCGCCGCGGCCCTGCGCCGACACGTACACCCCGGCCTCGCTCGCGCCGCGCACCGTGCACTCGCGCAGCACCGGGTCGGCGCCCTTGGTGACGATCACGCCGGTCGCGACGTCCGCGATCTCGCAGTCGGTCAGCAGACCGCCCGAGCCGTGGTCGCGGAACCACAGGCCGGTGCCCGCGCCCTGGATCCGGCAGCCCGCCAGGTCGGCGCTCGCGCCGCCGCTGACCGAGACGGCGGAGGAGCGGATCGCGCTGAACGAGCAGTCCCGGGCGGTGGCCGTCGAGCCCTGGTCGAGGACGAACAGCGCGTCCGGCAGGTCGTCCAGCGCGCAGTCGGCCAGTTCCACGGCCGCGCCGTCGCTCACCCACAGCGCCGGGTAGTCGCCCTGCGCGGAGTGGAAGCGGCAGCCCTCGGCCAGGACCCTCGTGCCGCCGTCCCAGACCGAGAGCGCGCCCCGGCCGAAGCCGTGCACGGTGGACTGGCGCAGCGTCAGCTTCGCCCCGCCGCGCAGGTCGGCCGCGTTCTCCGGGACGTCGTGCACCCGGCAGGAGGTCAGCTCCAGCTCGGCGCCGGTGTCCAGGCTCAGGCCGTTGCCGGACACCCGGTGCACCGCGCAGTCGGACAGCCGGCCCACCGCCTGCGCCTCCGCCTGCACCCCCGAGCCGCGCACCTCGCTGACCTCGCAGCCGACCAGTTCCGCCTCCGTCCCCGGATCGGCCAGCAGCACGCCCGCGCCGCCCGCCCGGCGGACCTTCACCCGCTCCGCGCGCAGCCGCGAACCGCCCAGCACCGCCAGGCCGCTCTGCCCGGCCGCCGCCAGCTCGCAGTCCAGCAGCTCGGCCCGGGACCGGGCGCGCAGCCGCACCCCGAGGCCGGCCGGGTTCTCCACCACGCAGCCGACCAGCTGCCCGCGGGCGCCGTCGGCCAGCTCCACGCCCACCGAGGACGCGGCCTCCACCCGGCAGTCGGCCAGCACCGCGCCGTCCGCGCCGTCCGCCAGCAGCACCGCCGGGGCGGAGCGGTCGGAGCCCTCCAGCACCAGGCCGCGGACGGTCGCCGCCGCCGTCACGGTCAGCGCCGGGCCGCCGCGCACCGCGCTGGCCGGCGGCGAGATCCGCACGCTGCCCGCGCCCTGCTCGGCGACCAGCGTCACCGGCTTGTCGACCAGCACCGCCTCGTGGAAGGTGCCCGCGCGCAGGGTCAGGGTGTCGCCGGGCTCGGCGACCTCCAGGGCCTCGCGGAGCGTCGCGTACTCGCCACCGCGCCGGCGCCAGCGCGAGGCGCTGTCCTGCGTGACCCGGACCCTGAGCTCACCCATGGCGATCTGTCATCCCCGCCTTCGTCTGTTGCGTCGGTTGCGGCAGTTGCGGCAGTCGCGCCGGGGCGCGGTGCGGTCGGCCCCACCGTAGCGCGCGGGGCGGGCCCGGCGGACCGCCGCCCGGGCCCGGCGCCCGGTTCAACGAACGAGGCCGGGGGTGGTTCCGGTGGCGCGAAGCTGACGGCGCGGCCCGGCGGCGGGACCCGGCGCGGCCCGGGCTCAGTGCCGGTCGAGCTGCGGCGCCGGGCCGCTCTCCAGCACCTCCACCTCGTCGCCGACGCTCAGCGTCCCGAGGACCTCGGCGGCGGAGGCGCCGCGCACCGGCACCAGGTTCTGGCCGAACACCAGCTTCTGGCCGATGCGGTGGTGGCGTCCCAGCGCGCGCAGCGGTTCGGGGCCGCGCCGTTCGCCGGTCTCCTGGTCGGTGGTGGTGACCAGGCAGCGGCCGCACGGCTTGGCGATCCGGAACTCCAGGGCGCCGACCCGGATCCGCCGCCAGCCGTCCTCGGCCCAGGGGTCGGTGCCGTCCACCACCAGGTTGGGCCGGAACCGCTCCATCGGCAGCGCGGCGGCCTTGCGCGGGTCGTCGGGGTGGTCGTCGGCGATCCTGGCGTTCAGCTCGGCCAGCGAGGCGGTGGTGGTGACCAGCAGCGGGAAGCCGTCGGCCATCGAGACGGTCTCGTCCGGGCCCGCGTAGTCGGGGTCGATCGGGCGGCTGGTGGCGGGGCGGTCCAGGTGCACCAGGCGGACCTCGCCGAGGTCGGCGGGCAGTCGCTCGGTCAGCCAGGCGGAGGTCTCCTTGGGGGCCTCCGCGGCGGAGAAGCGCGTCCCGAAGACGGCGACCTCGGTCTCCGGGGCACCGGCGGCCAGGGTCGGGGCGGCCAGCGCGTGGACGGCGCCGTCCGGGCCGGTCAGGGTGAGCGAGCTGCCGTCGGCGGACGGGACGGGCCGGAACCGCCCGATCGAGGGTTCGTCGCGCTGGGTGAGCGCGGTGCCGGTGGCGTCCACCAGCATCCAGCGGCGGTCGCCCGCCAGGCCCCAGGGCTGCACCGTCGCGGACGGCGGGCTGAGGCGGTACATCGACTTGACCGGGTACAGGTGCAGGGAGGCGAGGCGCGGCATGCCGCCTATCCTGCCAGGCGCCCGCACCCCCGTACGAACGGTTCCCCGCACCCCGGGGGAGGGGTGCGGGGAACCGGTGGGGTCCTTCGGACAGGGCCCGGGGGCCGGCCCGGGCGGCCGGCGGGTGTGGGGGATGAAACGCGTCGTCGCGTGGTGACCTTGCCCCCCGAGGGGTTCTCAGCCGGCCTGCGGGTACTGCCGGTACTGCGGGTACTGCTGCGGGGCCGCGGCGGGGCGCAGCCCGTTGCCGCCGAAGGAGTTGCCGCCGAACGACTGGTCGCCGAACTGCTGCTGCTGCGGGGCCGGCTGGGCGCCGAACTGCTGCGAGTTGAAGGTCGGCGTGAAGCTCTGCGGGGCGTTGGCGAAGCCGCTGCCGGGCGCCTGCGGGGCCGGGTAGGCCTGCGCGGGCTGCGGCTGGAACGGCGCGGCCGGGCGCTGGTTCGGGAAGCCCTGCGGGGCGCTCGCGTAGCCGCCCTGCTGCGGCATCGGCGCGTGCGCGTAGCCGCCCGGCTGGGTCGGGATGTACGGCGTCGGGGCCGGGGTGCTGCTCGGGCCGGGGCCGAGCGCGAGGCGGGCCGGGGGCAGCGCGGGCAGGTTCGACTGGGGGGCGTCGAAGCCGGGGCCGAAGCCGCTGCCGTAGGCGGAGGACCAGGAGGAGGCCGGGAGGGCCGGGGGCACGTTGATGGGTGCGATCTGCGGGATGCCGCGCTCTGCGACCAGGCTGTCGTAGATGGGCGTGCCGGAGGAGAAGGACGGAGAGGGGTAGCCGACTCCGTCGTAGGAGCGGGGCGAGGTCATGGGGCATACCGTAAGCCCACAACACGCCTGCTGAGGAGAGCGGAACGGCCTGGAGTTCAACTGTTTACAGACTCTTCGCTCGCTTAAATCGGGCATTTGCGGGCAGGTTCGGGCGAAACGACGTCTCGTTTCGGTCATCCGGGATCCATCGTCCGTGCACCACCCGCTCATTCGGAGCGGGACAAAAGCCCCCGATCGGGCCGACGTAAGGTTCCGTTAAGACCGCAGTGGTCCAGACCGGAGATCCACTTCGGGCGGAGCCCGCCGGAACGGGCCCGGCCCGGCGGCGGGAGCCGTCCGGGCCGGGGTGGTGCGGCGGGTGCGTCAGCGGGCGACCGCGGCGGCCTGGGCCGGGAAGCCGGGACGGCCGGCGAGCTCGCTGGTGCAGTGCGCGCAGCGGGTCGCGGCGGCCGGCACGGTGCTGAGGCACTCGGGGCAGTCGGCCTTGGCCACCGGGGTGTCCTTGACCGGGTTGAAACGGTTCTGCAGCTTGCCGACCGGCATCACCACGGCGAAGTAGATCACCGCGGCGACCAGCACGAAGCTGATCAGGGCCTGGAGGAACGCGCCGTACGGGAAGGTCACCCCGGTGACGCTGAACGCCTCCTTGCTGAAGTCGCCGACCGCGCCGGTGGCGATGCCGATCAGCGGGGTCAGGAAGGCCGCGACGAAACCGGTGACGACGGCCGTGAAGGCCGCGCCGATGACGATGCCGACCGCGAGGTCGACGACGTTGCCGCGCAGCAGGAAGCTGCGGAATCCCTTGAACATGACGGCCATCCTGGCCCTCCAACCTCCCTGCGGTCCAACCGAGTTCACCTGATCCGACTAACGGCCGAACCGTCTTGCGAGGCTCGCTCAGACGCCCCCGAGCGCACCGCGCACCTCGGCCGCGAAGGGCTGGATACGCACCACCGCGTCGGCGACCCGGCGCACCGTCGCCGCGTCCATGTGCGACCACAGCGGAACGGTCAGCACCGAGGCCGCCAGCCGGTCGGTGCGCGGCAGCTCCTCCGCCTGCCCGAGGTGGGCGTACGACTTCTGCCGGTTGACGGGCGGGTGGAAGTACCGGCGGGTGTCGATCCCCTCGGCCTTCAGCGCGTCGGCGAGCTGCCGGTTGTCCAGGCCGAACGCCCCGGCGTCCAGGACCAGCGTCAGGTCCTTGAAGGTGGACGTGTCGCCCTCCTCCGGCCGGGCCAGCCGCAGGCCGGGCAGGCCGGCCGTGGTGCGGGCGAACTCGGCCACCAGCGCGCCGCGGTGGGCGACCCGCTCGGGCAGGCCGGTCAGCCAGGTCAGGCCGACGGCCGCGTGCAGCTCGCTCATCCGGGCGTTCAGGCCGGGGAACAGCGTGTCGTAGTCGCCCGGGTTGCCGTAGTCGCGGGCGGTGCGCAGGGTCCGGGCGAGCGCGGCGTCCCGGGTGGCGACCAGGCCGCCCTCGCCCGCCACCGCGACCTTGGTCGGGCTCATCGAGAACACCTCGGCCAGGCCGAAGTTGCCGACCGGCACGCCGCGCCGCTTCGAGCCCAGGCCGTGCGCCGCGTCGTACACCAGCGGCACCCCGGCCGCGTCGGCGATCCGCTGCAGCTCCTCGGTCTGGCAGGGCGTGCCGTACACGTGGGTGGCCATGACCGCGGCGGGGGAGTCGGCGGCCTTCAGCCGGGCCTCGGCGTCCACCGGGTCGAGCGTGATGTCCTGCTCCCGGGCCTCCGCGAACAGCGGGGTGCCGCCCGCCCAGTGCGCGGCGTGCGCGGTCGCCGAGAAGGTGAAGCCCGGCATCAGCACCGGCCGGCCCCCGCCGACCCCGGCCGCCTGCAGCACCAGCATCAGGCCCGCCGTGCAGTTGGACACCGCCACCACGTGCGGCACCTCCAGCAACTCGGCGGCCCGCTCCTCCAGTTCGCGCACGGTCGGCCCGTTGGTGAGCATCCCGGAGTCCAGCACCCCGGCCAGCCGCTCCAGCAGCCCCTCCCGGTCGGGCACCCGCACCCGGGTCAGCGGCAGGCCCTCGGGGAAGGCGGGCGCCCCGCCGAGGACGGCCGGGCGGTCGTGGCCGTGGGCGGTGCCGGCGTGGGCGGTGCGGGCGTGGGCGGTGCGGTCGGTCGTCATGCGGTCGAGCCCCCCTGGGTTCGAGACGGACCCGGCGCGCCGACGGCGGCCGGGAGTTCGGGTCGGGGCCGGGCGGCGCCCCACTGGCCGGGCTGGGCGAGCCAGCGCGGCGGGCGCCGACGGCGCCGCAGCGGCCGGTCCGCGGCCGGTCTCGGGATCGCCAGCAGCACCAGCACCAGCGGCAGCACCTGCACCCGTTCGCGGGAGAGGATGCCCATGTTGTTGATGGTCGAGAACGCCCAGCAGAACAGCAGCGTGTACACCACCGTGAAGGCCACGTACGAGCGCTGGACGAACAGCTTCGGGATCCGCGCCAGCTGCGGCCAGGCCCGGACGAACATCACCAGCAGCGCGAAGCACTCCACCGACTGGATCAGGTTCTGGACGTTCGACGCCTCGAACGGGAACGGCCGGAACAGCACGCTCACCACCGACATCGGCAGCTTCAGCGGGTTCAGGCTGAACGCGGGCGCCGGCTCGTCCGCGGTCGCCGCGTTGATCACCGAGTCGCCCTGCGAGGTGCGCCGCGAGGTCTCCGACAGCACCTGGTTGACCGCGTCCCCGCCGGTGCCCGCGGTGCCGAAGAAGGTCGACACCTGCTGCAGCATCAGCATCACGCCCACGCCCAGCACCGCCGCCGTCAGCACCGTCCGCAGCGGCCCCAGCGCCGACACCTGCCGGGGCCGCTTGCGCAGCAGGTACGCCACGCTCAGGCCCGCGCCCGCCAGCACCGTCACGTGCGGCCGCACCATCGCGGTGCCCAGCGACCCCAGCGCGATGCACGCGAACGCGCCGAACCGCCGGTCCAGCAGCCGGGCCACCCCGTACGTGGTCAGGCCCAGGCAGAACATCATCCAGGCGTCCTTGCCGATGCTGGACGGCCAGAACAGCAGCGAGGGCAGGAAGAACACCAGCTTCGCGTAGCGCCGCGAGTCCGCCTCCGGGAAGGCGATCTGCAGCGCCCGCCAGAAGAACAGCAGCCCCCAGAAGCCCATCCAGGAGAACACCAGGAACCCGCCGACCAGGGTCGGCCCGGTCACCGCGTAGACCACGCCGGTGACGATGATGACGAAACCGGTGCCCGCGACCTTCATCCCCAGGTCGTAGTGCAGCCCGGCCGAGAGGTCCGCGGTGGTCAGGTAGCGGGCCAGGTCGGAGCCCTTCTGGTGGTACATCTTGGCGTCCGCCGCGCCGCCGTACAGCACGAACGCCATCAGGTACCGGGGGAACGCGCAGGCCAGCTTCGCCGCCATCGCCACCATCAGCAGCCGGAACACCCGGGGCTCCGGGTTCGCCCCCGCCACCCGCGCCAGGACCGGCGTGCCGATCGCCATCAGCGCGGGCGCCACCAGCAGCGCCCCCCAGGTGTCGTACGTGGTGTGCACCATCGCCAGCACGAACACCGTCACGTAGCCCAGCACCGCCGCCCAGGCCAGCAGCGTCAGCCGGCTCCGGCGCAGCGTGCCGCGCAGCCCGGCCGTGGCGGACCGGGTCGCGAGCAGCACCGCCATCAGAAGACCTCCAGGTCGCCGAGGCTGAACCGCCAGTCGGCCAGTCCCCGTTCGGCCGGCAGCGGGCCGGTGGGGGTGCGGGCCGCCAGCACCATGCCGGTGCGCGGCGCCCGCAGGCAGCCCGCCCGCAGGGCCGCCGAGGCCGCCTCGGTGCCCGGCGCCAGGTGGGTCGCCGCGTGGTCGCAGCCGGCCGCCGCCGCCGCGCGCAGCAGCCGGGCCGCCGCGTCCCGGTCGCCCGGGCGGACGACCAGCTCGGCCAGCGTGAACTCGGCCAGCGGGCCGCGCCGCCGGGGCCGTCCGAACGCCACCCCGACCAGCTCGCCGCCCCGCTCGACCGTCGCCACCCGGTAGTCCAGGCCCGGCGCCGACCCGTACCGCCAGGCCAGGTACTCGGCGGTGCGGACGGTGTGCAGCCGGGGATCGGCCGCGTCCGCCCGTTCGCGCTCGGCCAGCAGCTCGGCCAGCCGCCCGCCCGGTCGGGCCCCGGCGGAGGCCAGCCAGTCGGCGGCGGAGGGCAGTTCGCAGCGCGGCGGCCCCGAGGGGCCGGGCCGCCGGGTCAGCGCCGCCCGGGCGCCCCGGGCGAACGACACCGGCCGGGCCACCCGCAGCGCCACCGGCACCCGGCCCAGCTCCCGCCAGCCCATCCGCAGGTAGCCCGGCAGGCTGTTCCCGTTCGGCGTGTTGAACACCAGCTCCGCCTCGCCGGACACCTGTTCGAGCAGTCGGGTGGTCAGCCGGCGGAAGATCCCGCGGCCCTGGAAGTCCGGGTGCGTCGCGGTGTCCACCGGGCGCACCGCCCGCACCGTCCGCCCCGCGCCGTCCCGCCACTCCCAGCGCAGGAACAGCCGCACCCCCGCCACCCGGCCGTCGTCCGCCACCGCGACCAGGCCCGGGCTCGACCCGAACGGGTTCGCCCGGTGCTTCCAGTCGAAGAACTCCGCGCTGCGCCGCCCGGTCGGGCCGCCCGCCAGCGAGGCCGTCAACAGCTCCAGCACCGCCGGCACGTCCGCCGGCTCCAGCCCGCGGTACGTCAGTCCGTCACCCACGTCGTGCTCCCGCCCCACCCGTCAGTCCGCCAGGACCCGCGCGTACACCCGCTCGATCGCCCGCTGCGCGCCCGCCACGTCGAAGGACTCCGACCGCGCCCGGGCCGCCGCGCCCATCCGCTCCCGCAGGACCGGATCGGCCAGCTCGCCCAGCGCCGAGGCCAGCGCCGCCGGATCGCCCGGCGGCACCAGCCGGCCCTGCACGCCGTCGTCCAGCACCTCCGGCATGCCGCCGACCCGGGTCACCACCGACGGCAGGCCCGAGGTCATCGCCTCCATCAGCGCCACCGGCAGGCCCTCCTGGCGCGAGCTCAGGCAGAACACGTCCCAGCCCGGCAGCAGCTCCGGCACGTCCGCCCGCATGCCCGCGAACAGCACCCCCTCGCCCGCCCTCGCCCTCAACTCGGCCTCCAGCGGCCCGGACCCGACCAGCACCAGCCGGGCGGACGGCTCCCGCTCGCGCAGCCGCGCGAACGCCGCCAGCAGCGTCGCCTGGTCCTTCTTCGCGGTCAGGTTGCCGACCGAGCCGACCACCAGCGCGTCCTCGGGCAGTCCCAGCGCGGCCCGGGCCGCCCGCCGCGCCGCCGGTCCCGACGGCGCGCCGCCCAGGTCCGGCCCGTGGTGCACCACGCTCAGCCACTCGCCCGCCCGCCGCCGGGTGACCCCCGCCGCCACCGCGTGCGACACCGCGATCACCGCGTCGTTGCGCCGGTACGTCAGCGCGTTCGCCCAGCGGGTCGGCCGCCGGTAGCGCTCCCACAGGTTGTGCTCGGTGTGCACCAGCCGCGGCCCGCCCCGGCCGAGCGCCAGCAGCCGGGCCGCGACCGCCGGCACCGGCATGTGCGTGTGCACCAGGTCGTAGCGGCGCTCCGCCAGCAGCGCCCGCAGCCGCAGCGGCCAGCGCCACCCCGGCGCCCCGCCCAGGCAGTGCGCCGGGACGCCCGCCGCCGCCAGCGCCGGCACCAGCGCGTCCTTGTGCGGCAGCACGTACGCCACCTCGATGTCGTAGCGCGAACGGTCCGCGTGCCGCACGCAGTTCAGCAGCAACTGCTCCGCCCCGCCCCGGCCCAGGCCCTTCGCCAGCCAGAGCACCCGCACCCGGCCGCCGCTCACCGCTCCTCGCCCAGCCGCAGCTGCAGGGTGGTCTCCACCGGCTCCTCCGGCGGCAGCTCCGCCGGGCGGCGGCCCCAACTCGTGGTGCCGTCCCGCCGCACCGGGCCCTCGCCCGGCACCCCGTACACCGGCTCGCCCCGGCGGGAGTCCGCCGCCCGCTGGTGCTCCGGGCGCCGCGGCTCCGGCCGCCGCTGCTCCGGGCGGTGCGACTCCGGGCGGTGGGACTCCGGCCGCTGCGGCTCGGGGCGGTGCTGCTCGACCCCCCGCTCCGCCGCCGCGCCCTCCGCCGCCCGCGGCAGCGTCGGCCGGCCCGGCTCCGCGCCCGGCTCGCCGCGCCCGCCCAGGCGGCCCGGCAGCCGCAGCGAGCGGTGGCGCCGCCCGGTGGCGACCTCCGCGCCCAGCAGCGCCACGCCCGCCACCGGCACCCCGGTGCGGGCCAGCAGCTCGGAGACCCGGTCGGCCTCCTCCGGGCGGACGTTGCCCGCCATCAGCGTCACCAGCACCGCGTCCGCGTGCTGCACCAGGTCGTACGCGTCGTTCGCGTTCAGCAGCGGCGAGGAGTCGATCAGCACCACGTCCGCGTGCCGCCGGGCCAGCGCCAGCACCTCGCCGGCGCGCAGCACCAGCGCCGCCGGGTACGCCGTCGCGTGGCCGCCCGAGATCATCGCCACGTTCGGCACCCGGGTCGGCCGGATCAGTTCCACCAGGTCGGTCCGCTGCTCACCGGAGAGCAGCTCCGCCATGCCGGGGCCCTCGTCCATCCCGAACTGCAGGTTCAGCTCCGGCTGCCGGAAGTCGCAGTCCAGCACCAGCACCTGGCGGCCGGTCTCGCCCAGCGCCGCCGCCAGGTTCGCCACCGTGCTGGTCCGGCCGTCCCCCGAGCGGCCCGACATCACCAGCACCACCGGCGCCGGCTCCACCGCCCGCCGCACCCGCCGGTCGTCCTGGTCCAGGCCGCCCTGGCCGAGCTGCCCCGACAGCGCCTCCGGGCCGGTCAGCAGCAGCGTGGAGCGGAGCGAACGGTACGCCTCGGTCGCCGGGTCCGCCGGGCGGGCCGTCACCAGCGGCTCGCGCAGCCGCCGCAGCCGCCGCGACAGGCTCGGGATCTCGCCGATCACCGGCAGGTTGAACGCCTCCTCGGTGCCGTCCCGGGTCCGCAGCCGGGTGTCCATCCGGGACAGCATCAGCGCCGCCACCACACCCAGCGCCAGCCCCAGCACCACCGCCAGCGTCAGCCGCACCCCGCGCGAGGGCGAGGACAGCAGGCTGCCGCCCAGCTCCTTGGCGTCGATCGAACCCCACTGCTGGATCGCGTCGGTCTGGCTGTAGTTCTGCAGGTCGGCGATGGCCCCGAGGGTCTTGGTCAGCGCCGCCGTCGCCGTCGACATCTGCGGCTGCAGCTTGGCCTGATCGGTCGCGTTCGCCTTGCTGAACGACTTCTGCAGCTCGTCCAACTGCTTCTGCTGCGCGTCCGCCTGCGCCTGCAGCCGCTTGATCGACTCGTCCGCGCTCTTCTTCGACTCCTGCGCGTAGCCGATGATCGTCGCCTCCGACAGCGCCGCCGCCAGCTCCAGGCAGGACGGCTGGGTCGGACCCGTCGTGGTGAACAGCAGCATCTGCGGCGACTCCGCCACCACCGTCCGGCGCGCGGTCAGCGCCGCCACGTCCGTGAGGTGCAACTTCTGCGCCGCCGCCGTGGTCACCGCCGAACCCTGCGCGTACGACAGCACCTGGTCCGCGCGCACGGTGTCCGCCGCGCCCGCCACCGGCGTTATCGCCACCTTGCACTGCCACTTGCCGTTGTCGACGGCGTCCCCGGCCGGCGTCAGCAGGAAACCCACGACCAGCGCGGCGGCCGTGCAGGCCGCCAGCAGCCGCCAGTACCGCCGCAGAACGGTGAACAGATTTGCCGGTTCCACCGGTTGGTTCCCCTCGCCTCGTCACGGTGCACACGCGCCCACGGCCGCCCCCGCCCCCGCGGGCGGCGCGCATCGGTACGGCCGGCCCGGACGCGCCGGACCACGGATCCCCCCGGGAGCAGCACCGGGCCCGCGCCCCGCGCGCCCCGGCTGCGGCCGGAGAGAAAACGAAACGCCAGGGGCCGCCCCCGCACGGCCCTCCCCCGCGCCCGATGCTTCCCGCCCCGGACCTGCGGCGCAAGCGCTTTGGCCATACTGACACCTGGGTTCGGCCGGATTCCGGACGCACGCAGACGAACTGACGTGACGTCATCAAAAACGTCCGCCCGGTGTCCGGCCCGGTGTCCGGCCCGGCGGGGCGGCCCGGTAGGTGGCCCGGTAGGTGGCAGAACCGCCCCGCCGCCGTCAGGCCAGTGCGCGCCCGTAGAACTCCACCATCCGCGCCGACACCTGCTCCAGCGTGTACCCCGCCAGGAAACGCGCCCGTGCCGCCTTCGCCCGCACCAGCGCCTCCCCGCGCTCCTCCAACGCCCGCACCAGCGCCCCCGCCAGCGCCTCCGGCCGCTCCGGCGGCACCAGCAGCGCGCACTCCTCCGAACCGCCCACCGTCTCCCGCAGCGCCGCCACGTCCGCGCACACCAGCGGCACCCCCACCCCCATCGCCTCCATCGCCGCGCTGCCCAACCCCTCCCAGCGCGACGGCACCGCGAACACCTCCACCGCCGCCATCAGGTCGAACACGTCGTCGCGCGGCCCGAGGAACCGCACCCCCTCCGTCCGGGCCGCCAACTCCTCCAGCCGAGGCGTCTCCGCCCCCCGGCTCCCCGCCAGCAGCAGCACCGCGTCCGGCCGCCCCTCCCGCACCCGCGGCCACGCCGACACCAGCACGTCCAGGCCCTTCTGGTACTGCTGCCGGGCCGCTGCCAGCACCACCGGCACCTCCCCGTCCAACCCCAGCCCCGCCCGCACCGCCGCCCGCCGCTCCGGCGTCACCCGCCCCAGCAGCAGCGGGTCCCGCCCCCGGGGCACCACGTCGATCCGCCGCCGCGCCACCCGCAACCGCCGCGCCATCACGTCCGCGACGTGCTCCGTCAGCGCGTGGAACCGCCGCACCCCCTGCGCCGTCACCGCGTCCACCGCCTGCGCCGCCCGCACCTTCCACGGGCTCAGCCCCCGCGCGTGCAGGTGCTCCGGACCGTACGCCGAATTCACCAGGCTCGACACCACCGGCACCCGCGCCGCGAACGCCGCCGCCCGACCCAGCACGTCCGACTCGTACAGCGTCGTGTGCACCAGGTCCGGCCGCAGCCGCGCGAACTCCTCCCGCAACGCCGCCACCCGCGCCCGCCGCGACCCCCGCAGCACCGGCAGCACCCCCGCCCCCGCCGCCCGCAGCTCCTCCTGGAACCCGCCCGGCGACTCCTTCAGGAACGCGACGTGCAGCTCCACCCCCGCCCGCACCAGCAGCGGGGCCATCGCCACCAGCCCCTGCTCCGCCCCGCCCACCCGACTCACGCTGTCGATCACGTACACCACGCGCACCGTGCCAACCCCCTCGCCCAGGCCACCCCCTGACCGCCGCTCAGCATCCCAGCCCGACCCGCCCCGCGTCCGCCGAAGCCCGGAACTGCCCTGCTGCCGCCCCGGGCCCGGCCGTGCCGCCCGCCGTTCCGCGCCGAACCCCCGCCCCGCCCCGGCCCGCTCGGTTAGGGTCGGCGCCATGGCCGAGCCGCGGGTACTCCACGTCATCACCGACCCCAGGGCCCGCGGCGCGCAGCGCCTCGCCCGCGACCTGCACGGGGAACTGGCGCGGCGCGGCCAGCACTCCGCCCTGGTCGCGCTGCACCCGCACCCCGACGCCGGCCCCGCCGCGACCGGTGTCCCCGTGCTCGGCCCGTCCCGGCACCACCCCGCGACGCTGCGGGCGCTGCGCCGGGCCGCCGCCCGGGCGGACGTGGTGGTCGCGCACGGCTCGTCGACCCTGCAGGCGTGCGCACTCGGCCTGTTCGCGTCCCGCACCCCCTTCGTGTACGTCAACATCGGCGACCCCCGGCACTGGACGGCCGACCCGCTGCGCCGCCTGCGGGTCGGCGCGTTCCTGCACCGGGCGGCCGCCGTCGCCGCGATCTCCCCGCAGGCCGTCGAGGTGCTGCGGACCCGCTTCCGCCTCCCGGCCCGCCGCCTGCGGGCCATCCCGAACGCCCGCCCGGCCGACCGCTTCCCGCCCGCCGCCACCCCCGCCGACCGCGCGGACGCCCGGGCCGCGCTCGGCCTGCCCGCCCGGGGCCTGCCCGCCGACGCCCCGCTGATCGCCTGGATCGGCGCGCTCAGCCCCGAGAAGCGGCCCGACCTCGCCCTCGCCGCGCACGCCCTGCTCCCCGCCGACGTCCACCTCGCGCTGGCCGGCGCGGGCCCGCTGCGCGCCACCCTCGCCCCGGGCCCGCGCACCCACCTGCTCGGCCCGCTCGACGACCCGGCCGCGCTCTACCGGGCCGCCGACCTGCTGCTGCTCACCAGCGACTCCGAGGGCGTCCCCGGCGTGCTGATCGAGGCCGCGCTGGCGGGCGTCCCGGCGGTGGCCACCGACGTCGGCTGGGTCTCCGACGTGGTCCGCCCCGGCGTCAGCGGCCTGCTCGTCCCGCCCGGCGACCCCGCCGCCCTCGCCGAGGCCCTGCGCACCCTGCTCGCCGCCGACCGCGCCCCCTACGCCGCCGCCGCCCGCAGCCACGCCCTCGCCCGCTTCGACCTCGCCCCGGTCGCCACCGCCTGGCAGCGGCTGCTGCGCGAGACCGCCCGCTGACCCCGCGCCGAACCCGCGGGGTTCCGCTCCGCCGTGTCACGGCGAGAACCCGTCAGGTGTACGAACCGACCGCGTACGGGGCGTCGTTGACGTCCCGTCCGCCGTCCTCGTGTCACAGCGTCTGTCACAGCGCTGTACCGGACACTCCGCGCCGCAACCGCCCGATAGCCGGACACCGTGATGACGCATGCCGCCGACCGGCGGCCCACCGCACCGCGCCACCACACCGGAGTACGAGATGAACGTCCGCAAGCCCGCCGCCCTCGCCGCCCTCGCCGCCTGCGCCGTGCTGGCCCTGACCGCCTGCGACCCGGCGCAGGACGACTCGCGCACCTCCGCCGCGTCCTCCGCCGCCGGCACCCCGGCCGCCGCGCCCGCCAAGACCACCGGCAGCGCCGCCCCGGCCGCGTCCACCGGCGGCACGGCGTCCACCGCCGGCACCGGCGGCGGCACCGGCGCGGTCGCCGCCGACGTGCCGGTCTGCGGCAACTCCGAGAAGGAGAGCGACGTCAAGGCCGAACTGACCCTCGACAAGAGCGCCGACCCGCGGATCAACGGCGTGATCAAGCTGACCAACACCAGCGGCCACGACTGCGTCGTCTACGGCGCCGCCGACCTGCGCACCAACCACGTGCCCACCGAGTTCACGAAGCTCAGGAGCGGCGTCCTGGGCACCGGCGGCTTCGCCACCGACAAGGCGCACGGCACCGTGCTGCACTCCGGCGTCCCCGTCTACCAGGCCGTCAGCTGGCTGGCCTCGCCGCCGGTCGCCGCCAACGCCACCTGCACCACCGGCGACGTGCTGCGGCTGGTCCGCAACGGGGAGGCGCTCGCGCTGGACCTCCAGGTCAAGGACGGCCGCTACTGCCCGGTCGCCGCCGAGGGCACCGACCAGATCCGGATCGGCGTCCCGAAGGCCGCCGAGTCCGAGGCCCGCGCCCAGTGGAAGCACGACGCCAAGTAGCCCCGCCCCACCCCGACGCCAGGTGGGCGCGGCAGCGGGGGCGCGCCCGCCCACCGGAGGCGCCGGGGAGCAGACGGAGCCTCGAACGCCCGACGGACGTTCGAGCCGCGCCGCCGCCGCGCCGCCGTCGCGCTGCTCCGATCCGGCGAATTCCGCCGCCCGGGCCCCGCCCGCCTGGAACGCCGCCCGCCCGGCCTGCCACGCTGCCCGGGTGAAGTCGCTGCTCAGAACCACTGTCCTGCTCGCCGTCGCCGGAGGCCTGCTGACCGCCCCGGCCGCCGCCGGGTCCGCGTCCGCCGCCCCGCAGCCGCTGCTCGGCCCGAACGGCCCGTCCGGTCCGAACGGCCTGCACGCCGCGCAACTCCCCGCCGCGCTCCAGCAGTCCGGCCCCACCCAGCAGCACGCGCCGGTGCCGGTCACCCGCCCGCTGCAGCCGGCCGCGCCCGCCGTCACCGCGCCGAAGGCCGAACACGCCCACGAGGCGGTCGAGTTCTTCTGGTACGACTGCTCGCACTCCGCACTGCTCGAACAGCCGCTGACCCGCTGGGCCGCCCGGCACCAGCAGGACGTCACGCTGCGCCGCGTCCCGGCGGTCTGGACGGGCAGCCCCGACGAGGCCGCGCAGCGCGCCCACGCCCGGCTGTTCTACGCACTGGACCGGCTCGGCGAGGTCGACCGGCTGCAGGCCTCGGTGTTCCGCGCGGTCCGCGAGCAGCGCACCGACCTGACCACCGAGGCCGCCGCCGCCGACTGGGCCGCCCGGCAGGGCGTGGACGCCGCGGCGTTCCGGGCCGCGTACCGCTCCGCGGAGGTCGACCGGCTGGTCGAGGACGCCCCGAAGCTGTTCGCGCGCAACCGGGTCACCGAGCTGCCCACCGTGGTGGTGGATGGCGCCGGCCGCACCTCGCCGACCCAGGCCGGCGGCGTCGACGGGATGCCCGACGCCCTCGACCAGCTGGTCGCCGAACAGACCCCCACCGCCTGAACCCGCCGCCCGCCCGACTGCCCCTCCGCCCGAACTCCCCGGCCGGAAAGGGCGGTTCGGTCCGGAACCGTCCCGTACCGGGCTGAGCTGCCGCAATCTTCACCGAACCCGCCCCCGGCCCGCACACTCTGTGTCATTGTGGTCCGCGGGTCGGCGGGCCCGGCCGGGGGGATCGGCCGGACCGGACCGGAGACGGCAGCGGGACGGCGTAGGCACGCCGTGCGGCACAGGCACCAGGGGCGAGCACAGCCTCCGGGGAGGGCGGGAGTCCGTGGGGGGACAGCGCGCGCAGGTCATCGACGAGCGGCCGGAGCGGGCCGCCCCGCCGGGTGCCCCGCTCCCGGCCGGACCGCCGCCCGAACTGGTCTTCAAACGCCGGCTGCGCCCCGTCCGGGTCGCCCACGAGCTGTGGGCGGCACGGGAGTTGGTGCGCGCACTGGCCGAGCGCGACCTGCGTGCCCGGTACAAGCAGGCGGTGCTCGGCTTCGCCTGGGCGGTGCTCACCCCGCTGGCGCTGTGCGCGATCTTCACCCTGGTGTTCCACCGGGCGGTCAAGATCGAGACCGGCGCCGTCCCGTACACCCTGTTCGCGTACCTGGGCCTGATCGTCTGGCAGTTCTTCTCGAACACGATGAACCAGGGCGCGCTCAGCCTGGCGAACAACCTGAGCCTGCTGAACAAGGTGTACTGCCCGCGCGAGGTGTTCCCGCTCGCCACCATGCTGGTCGCCACCGTCGACATGGTGATCGGCGTCGGCGTGCTGGGCCTGATGTTCCTGGTCTTCTGGACGGCCCCCGCCGCGACCTTCCTCTGGGTGCTGCCGCTGCTGGCGATCCAGTTCGCCTTCACCTACGGCGTCGCGCTGGTCCTGTCGGTCGCCGTGGTCTACCTGCGCGACGTGCGCCACCTGCTGCCGATCATCACCCAGATGGGCGTCTTCGCCACCCCGGTCGCCTACCCGCTGGCCAAGATCCCGCAGCGGCTCCAGGAGATCTACGTCGGCGTCAACCCGCTCGGCGCGGTCATCGAGGGCTACCGCAAGGCGCTGCTGTACGGCGAGGCGCCCGACGCCCGGATGACGCTGATCGCCGCGGCCAGTTCGGTGGTCTTCCTGGTCGGCGGGTACCTGGTCTTCAAGAAGCTGGAAACGGGGATCGCCGATGTCGCGTGACTACCCTCTGGGCACCATCCGCACCGAGCAGGTCTGGAAGCGGTTCCGCGCCGACCAGCAGCGGATGCTGCTGCGCGACCGGGTCGACCAGGTCGCCCGCCGGCTGCGCGGCGACCGGGGCGAGGACTGGCGCTGGGCGCTGCGCGACATCAACCTGCACATCGAGCCCGGCGAGTCGGTCGGCCTGATCGGCTCCAACGGCTCCGGCAAGTCGACGCTGCTGAAGATGCTCACCCGGGTGATGTACCCGTACGCGGGCGTGATCGACGTGCGCGGCCGGATCGGCGCGCTGATCGAGATCCGGGCCGGCATCCACCCCGACCTGACCGGCCGGGAGAACATCTACCTGTTCGGCGCGCTGCTCGGCCTCAAGCGCCGCGAGGTCGCCGGGCGCTTCGACGACATCGTCGAGTTCGCCCGCCTCGGCGGCGCGATCGACCGGCAGGTGAAGTTCTACTCCTCCGGCATGCAGATGCGGCTGGGCTTCGCGGTCGCCGCCTACCTGGAGCCGCACGTCCTGCTGGTCGACGAGGTGCTCGCGGTCGGCGACGCGGTCTTCCAGCAGCGCTGCCTGGACCGGATGCGCGAGGTCGCCGAACAGGGCACCACCATCGTCTTCGTCTCGCACGACCTGCCCGCCGTGCAGTCGATCTGCCGCCGGGGCGTCTGGCTGGAACAGGGCACCGTCCGGGTCGACGCGGGCATCAAGGACGCGCTGGCCGGCTACCGGAACTCCATCGAGGCCCAGTCCGAGGCGTCCGCCCGCACCGGCGAGCCGCTCCAGCTGCTCACGTACGAGGTGCGCGGCGAGGACGGCGACGCCGCCACGCTGCACACCGACGAGCCCGTCACCGTCGAGCTCACCCTGGCCGGCGACTACCGGGGCGACGCCACCCTGCACCTGGGCGTCAGCGAGGGCACCTCCAGCCCGATCTTCCAGATCAGCCACGAGATCCGGATGACCGGCGGCGACCACCGCGTCGCCTGCGTCATCCCCCGGCTGCCCCTTCCCCGCGGCCGCTACACGCTGTGGACGGGCGTCTACTCGATCGGCAAGACCGACGGCGGCACCCTGATGAGCTGGCACTCGGCCGGGCAGTTCGACGTCTTCGGCCCGATGCTGGACACCCCGCCGCGCGCCGTCGTGATGGCCGCGCCGGTCTTCGTCCCGCACCAGTGGGAGGACTGACCGTGCGCTCCGTCCGGGTCCTGGTCCACCTCAACAACCTCGCCCTCGGCGGCGCCCAGCTCAACGCCGTCGACATCGCCCGCACCCTGCGCGACCGGGGCCACCGACCGGTGCTGTTCGCCCAGGGCGTCGACGGCCCCGCCCCGCTGGTCGAACTCGCCGCCGGCCACGACCTCGACCTGGTGGTGGCCGGCGACCCGGACACCCCGCACGCCGTGATCCGGGCCCGGCTGACCAAGCTCGCCGAGGAGCACGGCTCCCAGCTGGTCCACGCCTGGGAGGTCCGGGCCGCCCGCAACGCCTACTTCGGCCCCGGCCGCCAGGGCCGGCTGCCGGTCGTCACCACCTTCTACGGCATCCGGATGCTCCGCGGCATGCCCCGCCACCAGCCGCTGGTCCTCGGCCTCGGCGCCCTGCTGCCGGACGGCCGCGCCTTCGGCCACCGCGACCTGCGGCTGATCGAACCGCCCGTCGACACCGACTCCGACGCGCCGGGCGCCGTCTCCGGCGACGCCTTCCGCGCCGAGGTCGGCGCCGCCCCCGACCAGCTCCTGCTCTGCATCGTCACCCGCCTGGTCTCCGGCCTGGAGAAGGACGCCGGCGTCTCCCGGACGATGGCGGCCGTCCGGCTCCTCGACGACCCGGGCCTGGTCCTCGCCGTCGTCGGCGGCGGCCCCAGCGAGGGGCGCCTGCGCGCCGAGGCCGCCCGCCTCAACGAGGAACTGGGCCGCGAGGCGATCGTCCTCACCGGCCAGCGCCCCGACCCCCGCCCCGCCTACCAGGCCGCCGACGTCGTCCTCGGCATGGGCGGCTCCGCCCTGCGCGGCCTCGCCTTCGGCAAGCCCGTCATCGTCCACGGCGCGAGCGGCTACACCGCCGTCCACGAACCCGGCCCGCTGGTCGAACCGCACGCCTCCCGCTGCATGTACGGCCACGGCGACCACCCCGCCGACGCCAAGGCCCTCGCCGCCCAGATCCGCTCCCTCGCCGACGCCCCCGACCGCCGCGCCGAACTCGGCGCCTGGGGCCGCGACTGGGTGGTCGGCCGCTTCTCCCTCGACCACGTCTCCACCGCCTTCGAGGAGATCTACCGCGAGCTCCTCCGCCGGCCCCCCGGCCGCACGGCCTGGCTCCGCGACCTCGAACAGATGTCCCGCTACGAGTTCGTCAAGCCCGCGGCCCGCCGCCTGCTCGGCCGCTGAGCCCCCGTCGGCCGTCCGCGCCCGGAGCGAGGGGCGATCGGGCCCCGGACCCGCCGCCGGACGGGTGCCCGTGCTGCTCCACCCCCGGCCGGCCCCCTCCGGACCGGGCGACGGCCCCACCGGTTCGCCGGCGTCAACTCCCCGGCCGCAGAACCAGCGTGACGAATCCGGAGCGGTCGCGGTCCCCGCTCAGCCAGCGTTCGCGGTGGACGTCCGCCGCCCGCAGGGCCTGCTCGCGGTCGGGCCCCGGGGGCCGGTCGAGGGCCCAGTCGGCGAGGGCGCCGGTCCGGGCCCACGCGTAGGCGTCGAGTTCGGCCCGGTCGGAGGTGTGGCCGGCCACCGGCAGCCAGCCGGCCGCCCGGACGGCGGCGACCGTCCCGGCCAGGTCGAGGAGCCCGTCACCGGACGGCCCCGGGGGCCCGCCCTCCCGGTAGGCCGTGCCGAGCAGCACCGCGCCGCCCGGGGCGAGCAGCGGGCCGATCGCGGCGAGGGCCGGACCGGGCCCGCCGAAGGCGTGCGCCGCACCCACGCACAGCACGGCGTCGAAGGGCTCGGACGCGGTGAACTCCCGCACGTCGGCGTGGTGCAGGCCCAGCCGCCGGTCGGCGCCGAGCAGCCGCGCGGCGCGCAGGGCGGTGCGCAGCGCCTCCGGGTCGGTGTCCACGCCGACGCCGCGGAGCGCGGGGTGGGCGGCCAACGCCCGCAGCAGCCAGGGGGCCTCGCCGCAGCCGAGGTCGAGCACCCGGCCGTCCGGGCGGGCCCGCAGCAGGCGGTCGAGCAGGGTGCGGACCGCCTCGTCGGACAGCGGGGCGGCGATCGGGTGCTCGCGGTGCGCGATCCGGGAGATCTCCTGTCGCTCCATCGTCGGATCCTTCCCGCCGCGCCGCCCCGCTACTCGGCGGGCTGTTCGGCCGACCGCTCGGTGCGCCGGGGCCGCGGGTAGGTGCGGCCCTTCCAGGCGGCGCCGCGGCCGCGCCAGTGCTGGACGGCGGAGTCGACCGTCATCAGCAGGTACAGCAGCGCGGTGAACGGCAGCAGCGGCGCGGCCGCGGCGCGCCGGCCGTAGTGGCGGAGCATCGGCACGTACGTCCCGGCCATCACCGCCCACGCGGCCAGGCCCGCCCCGGCGGTCCACCACGAGCCGGTCGCGGCCCCGGCGACCGAGGCCACCGGCGGCACCAGGTAGACCAGCGCCAGGCCCGCCACCGTCCCGACCAGCAGCGGCGGCGAGTACCGGAGCTGGGCGTACGCGCTGCGCGAGACCATCCGCCACAGCGGGCCCAGACCGGGGTAGGGGCGGACGGAGTCGACCCGGTCGGCGAGGCCCAGCCAGGTCCGGCCGCCGGTGCGCTTGACCGCCCGGGCCAGCGACACGTCGTCGATGACGGCGCCGCGGATCGCCGCGACCCCGCCCGCCCGCTCCAGCGCCGAGCGCCGCACCAGCGAACAGCCGCCGGCCGCCGCGGCCGTCCGGGAGCCCGGACGGTTGGCCCGGCGGAACGGGTACAGCTGGGCGAAGAAGTACACGAACGCCGGGACGATCAGCCGCTCCCAGCGGTCGACCACCCGCAGCCGGGCCATCTGCGAGACCAGGTCGAGACCGCCGCCCTCACCCGCCGCGACCAGCGCCCGCAGCGAACCCGGCCGGTGCGCGATGTCGGCGTCCGTCAGCAGCAGCCACTCCCCGTCCCCGGCCTGCCCGACCCCGTGCCGCAGCGCCCACAGCTTGCCCGTCCACCCCTCGGGCAGCGGCGGGGGAGTGGTCACCGTCAGCTCCAGGCCCCCGGTGCGCGCCGCCAGCTCCCGGGCCAGCGCCCCGGTGCCGTCCGTACTGTGGTCGTCCACCAGCACCACCCGGGCCCGCCCCGGGTACTCCTGGGCGAGCACGCTCGGCAGCGAGGACGGCAGCACCTCCGCCTCGTCCCGGGCCGGCACCAGCACCACCACCGCCGGCCACGTCCCGGGCTCCCCGTCCACGGCGGGCAGCCGCTGGTCCGTCCGCCAGAACCCCCCGTGGCCCGACGCCAGCCACACCCACACCGCCAGCGACACCACCGACACCCACCACAGGACCGTCACCCGGGCAGTCTGCCCGATCCGGTCGGGCCCGTCCCCGGGACACGGCGGGCGGGGCGGGGGGTCAGACCCGGGCGGCGGTCAGGAGTCCGCCCTGCGGGTAGGCGAGGGCCTCGGACTGGAGGGCGGAGGGGCGGCCGGAGTGCAGGACGGTCAGGGTGCCGTCGCCGGGCGGGGAGGTCGGGGCGAGGCGGCGGAGGGTCTGGGCGGCGATCGCGTCGGCGGAGCCGTGCAGGCGGACCGGGGCGGGCAGGGCGGCGGCGATCAGGTCGTCGATCAGTTCGTAGTGGGTGCAGCCGAGGACCACGTCGGTGGTGTCGGCGGGGGTGCGGGCGGCGGCGGAGGCGACGGCCGCGGCGATCGCGGCCCGGTCGGCCCGTTCGACGGCCTCGGCCAGGTCGGGGCAGGCCACCTCGTGGACCCGCGCGGCCCCGCCGAACTCCTCGATCAGCCCGCGCTGGTACGCGCTGCCGGTGGTCCGCGCGGTCGCCCAGATCGCCACCACCCCGCCGGCCGAGGCGGCCGGCTTGATCGCGGGGACCGTCCCGATCACCGGCAGTCCGGGCTCGAACTCGGCCCGCAGGTGCGCCAGCGCGTGCACCGAGGCGGTGTTGCACGCGACCACGAGCGCCTCCGGCCGGTGCGCGGCGGCGGCCCGGGCGCACGCCAGCGCGTGCGCGGTGATGTCCTCGGGCGTCCGCGGGCCCCAGGGCATGCCGTCGGGGTCGCAGGAGACGACCAGGTCCGCGTCGGGCCGCAACCGGCGGATCGCGGCGGCGGCGGCGAGCAGTCCGATTCCGGAGTCCACGAGGGCGATCTTCACGAGCACCGACTCTACCCCGGGGGCGGGGGAGCGACGGCCCCGGTGGGGCGGTCGGCCGGGCACCCGGCTTGCGCCGTCCGACTGACGGTATGACCGGTTTGCGGGCGTGTCCCGGGCCCCGACCGGCGGATCGCGGCGCACCCGCTCAGGGTTGGGTCCCATGGGACAGCTGACAGCATCGAACGAGCGGACACCGGCCGACGACCGGGTGTCGGGCACCGCTTACACCAACCTGGTGGTCGCCACCGTCGGCTTCGCGCTGACCTTCTGGGCGTGGAACCTGATCGCCCCGCTCGCGGGCGAGTTCGACAAGACCCTGCACATGTCGTCGTTCGCCCAGTCCTTCCTGGTCGCGGTGCCGGTGATCGTCGGCTCGCTGGGCCGCGTCCCGGTCGGGGCGCTGACCGACCGCTTCGGGGCGCGGCTGATGTTCCCGCTGATGTCGGCGCTGACCATCGTCCCGGTGCTGCTGCTGATCCCGGCCCGCGAGTCGTACGGGGCGCTGCTGGCCGTCGGCTTCTTCCTGGGGCTGGGCGGCACCACCTTCGCGATCGGGGTGCCGCTGGTGAACTCCTGGTTCCCGCCGCGCAAGCGCGGGCTGGGCGTCGGCGTGTTCGGCATGGGCATGGGCGGCGTCGCGCTGTCCGGGTACTTCACGCCGAGGCTGTGGAAGCACGGCCACGACCTGCCGTTCTGGGTGATGGCGATCGCCCTGGCGGTGTACACGGTGGTCTCCTTCCTCCTCCTGCGCGACCGCCCCGACCGGGTGGTTCCGACCGCCTCGCTGGCCTCCCGGCTCGGCACGGCGGGCAGGCTGCGGGTGACGTGGGAGCTGTCCGCGCTGTACGCGATCGGCTTCGGCGGCATCGTCGCGTTCGGCGTGTACCTGCCGACCTACCTGAAGACCTGGTACGAGCTGTCGGCCACCGACGCCGGCACCAAGGCGGCCGGGTTCGCGCTGGTGACGGTCGTCTTCCGGCCCTTCGGCGGCTGGCTGTCGGACCGGGTCCACCCGGCCGTGGTGACCTGCTGGGCGCTGGGGACCACCGCGCTGTTCGCGATCGTCCAGGCCTTCGACCCGGACCTCAGCCCGGTCGGGACCATCGCGTTCCTGGTGATGGCGGCCGGTCTCGGCACCACCAGCGGCTCGGTGTTCGCCCTGGTCGCGCAGGTCACGCCGGTCGCCCAGGTCGGCTCGGTGACCGGCATCGTCGGCGCGATCGGCGGCCTCGGCGGCTTCGTCCCGCCGCTGGTGATGGGGGCGATCTACAGCGCCAAGGGCAGCTACTCGATCGGCTTCATGCTGCTCTCCGACCTGGCCCTGGCCGGCGCGGTCTACGCGATCGGCCGGATGCGCGGCATCCGCCCCAACGTCACCGCCTGAGCCCGCACGCCGAGCGGCCCGCACCCCCGGAGTCGGAGGGGGTGCGGGCCGCTCGGCGCGCGGGCCCGGCCGTCGCCCGGCCGTCGCCCGGTCGGTCAGGCCTGGGCGCCCAGCAGCCGCTGCACCGCCGGCTCCAGGCCGGACAGGATGGTGTCGAAGCGGCGCGTCGAGGTGGTCGAGTCGACCTGCAGGCGACTGATCCGCAGCGGGTGCTCCGGCAGCCGGGGGCCCAGGCGGTGGTCGGAGAGGAAGCCGAGCCGGTAGCCGAGCCGGCGCAGCACCGCGTCCGCCCGCTCGTCGAAGCCGCCGTCCGGGTAGGCGAACGCGGACGGGGCCTCGCCCAGCCAGCGGGTCAGCACCCGGTGCGCGCCGGCGATCTCCGCCTGCACCGTCGCCTCGTCGCAGCGCCGCAGCGAGGGGTGCCCCAGGGTGTGGTTGCCGACCGTGACGTCCGCGTCCCGCAGGGTGCGCAGGTCCTCCGGGCGGAGCTGCTCGCGGGCCGGCGGGCGGCGGTGCGCGGAGACCCGCAGCTCGGCCAGGCTGCGCCGGCGGTCCGGGTCGGGCATCGCCTTGAGCAGCGCCAGCACCCGGTCCGGGTCGGCGCCCCGGGGCAGCAGCCGGGCCCGGCCGCCGTGCTGGGAGAGGAACGCCGCCTCGTGCCACCAGAACGGCTTCTCGGTACCGACCAGCTCGGCGATCACGAACGCGGCCGCCGGGATCCGCCGCGCCACCAGCTCGGGCAGCGCGTGCCGCAGCACGGTGCGGTCCGGGTCGTCGAAGGTCACCAGCACCGAGCGCGGCGGCAGCGGCCGCCCCTCGGCCAGCGAGAGCTCGACGTCCCGCACCGACACCGGGGTGGCCAGCCGCCGCAGCCGGTCCAGCTGCGCGCCGAACGAGCGCGGGTCGGTGACCCCGTGGTAGGCGAGCACGGCGAGGCGCTGCGCCGCCCGGGCCCGGAACAGCGGCTGGGCGGGGCTGAAGCGCAGCCAGCTGCCCCGGTCCCGCCCCCGGCCCTGTCCCCGCTCCCGGAGCGGGCGCGGAGCGGCGGGCGACGGGACGACGGGCTGGGGCGGGGCGCAGACGGCGGCGGCAGTGGTGGCGGTGGCTGTGGCGGTGGCGTACGGCACGGTTCCCCCCTCGGTCGCCGGCAAGCGGCGTGGCGGTACCGTCGGCAGGCGGAGCCCGGCCTCCGACCCCGGGCGCGGCGGCTCCGCACCCGAGTGATCTAGCCCGCGGCGGGCACTCCCAATCCCGCTCGTCGGACGGCTCCTGGATCGCTCAATGTAGTGGAGACCCACGACGTCCCGGGATGGTTGTACGCCGGACGGCGAGATTTCGCGGGCGGTCCGGAACCCGTCCCGAAGCCCCCCGGAAGCCCTTGCGGACGGACCGCCTCCGGGGCGGTGCGCAAGGGTCCGAGGTCGGTGGCCCGCATCCCCGTGCCGGGTTACCGTGGAAGGCATGGCAGACACCCGAAGTGACCGTGCCGTCACCCGCCGTTCCAGCGTGTTCGGCGGCTGCGCGCTGCGCCGGCACCAGCCGCTGCTGGCCCTGCTCGGCCTGGTCTGCGTGGGGATGGGCATCGCCGTCGCGGTGCTCGTCCCGCGGAGCGACGGCCCCGCGTGGGTGATGGCCGTGGCCGGCTGCCTGGCCGCGGGCCTGCTGCTGCTGGCCCGGATCGGCCTCGCCCTGCTCCGCCCCGGCGGCGGCGCGACCCCCTGAGCGGAGCCCCGGACCGGGCCGACCACCATGGCCGGCCCGTGCCGGTCTCGGCGGGTGATCGGCTCGTGACCGGCTCGCGTCCGGGAAACGTCCACCAATGGGACAGGACCGGTCGGACCGCCTGATTTTCGGCCTACCTACGCACTTCTTTCACGTTTCCGGGGCAGCAGCCCCACAGTTCCCCCTACTGTGATGCGCATCGCCCGCGGCAGCCGCGGGCCGGGGAGTCACAGGTTCCGGTGCGGGGGCACCGCGAGGGGGATGCATGGCGAGCACCGCCGCCCAGGCCGGAGGCATCCGGTCGAAGGTCAAGCAGCAGCTGGCCCGCGCGGCCGGCCGGGTGCCCGGCGAAGGCGCCACCGTCCTCATCTACCACCGGGTCGGCGGCGGCACGTCCGACGAGCTCGACCTGGCCACCGCCGACTTCACCGCCCAGGTGGACCTGCTCGCCGAGCTCCCGCCCGGCCGGGTGGTCCCGCTGGACACCGCCGCCGACCGCCTCGACGCCGGCCTGCGCACCCCCAGCACCGTCCTCACCTTCGACGACGGCTTCGCCGACACCTACGAGACGGCCTGGCCGCTGCTCAGGGAGCGCGGCCTGCCGTTCACCGTCTACCTGGCCAGCGGCCTGGTCGGCGGCCCGATGCGCTGGGAGGGCTCCACCGCCAAGGGCGCCCCCGCCACCGGCCTCAGCTGGGAGCAGCTGCGCGAGATGACCGCGTCCGGGCTGTGCACCGTCGCCAACCACACCCGCAGCCACGCCCGCCCCGAACTGCTCACCACCAGCGAGCTCGACGCCTGCGGCGACGACGTCGAGGAGCACCTCGGCACCCGGCCCCGGCACTTCGCCTACACCTGGGGACGCCCCGTCCCGCACATGGACGCCGCGCTGCGGGCCCGCTTCCGCACCTCCGCCACCGGCCAGGTCGGCCGGAACCTGCCCGGCTTCGACCCGGTCCGCTTCCACCGCGTCCCGGTCCGGCGCACCGACCCGATCGACTTCTTCCGGGCCAAGCTGTATGGCCGGCTCGTCCCCGAGCGCGCCTACGCCCGGATCGTCGCCACCGCGAAGGCGGTGGGCGCCGGTGCCTGACCAGCTCCCGCTCCGCCTGCGCGGCGAAGGGGGCCGGCCGCTGCGGGTCGCCCACCTCACCACCGTCGACATGTCGCTGCACCTGCTGCTCGCCACCGAGCTCACCGTCGACGTCGAACACGGCCTGCACACCTACGGCATCAGCGCCCCCGGCCCCTACCTGGAGCGGATCGAGCGGATCGGCGTCCGGCACCGGCCGCTGCCCTCGCTCACCCGGGCCTGGCAGCCGCGCGCCGACCTCGCCGCCGCCCGCGAACTGCTCGCCGTGCTGCGCGAGACCCGCCCCGACGTGCTGCACACCCACAACCCGAAGACCGGCGTGCTGGGACGGGTCCTCGGCCGGCTCGCCCGCGTCCCGGTGGTCGTCAACACCTGCCACGGGCTCTGGGCGCAGGCCCACGACCCGCTCGCCAAGCGGCTCGCCGTGCTCGGCGCCGAGGCGTTCGCGGCCCGCTTCTCGCACGCCGAGCTCTACCAGAACGCCGAGGACCACGCCACGCTCGCCCGTTGGGGCGTCCCGGCGAAACGTTCCCGCGTCGTCGGCAACGGCGTCGACCTCGACCGGTTCCCCGCCCCCGGCCCCGCCCGGGACGCCCTGCGCGCCCGGCTGCGCGGCGAACTCGGCCTCGCCGAGGACGAGCTGCTGGTCGGCGGGGTCGGCCGCCGGGTCGCCGAGAAGGGCATCCGGGAGTACGCCGGGGCCGCCCGCGCGCTGGCCGGCAAGGCCCGCTTCGTCTGGATCGGCCCCGACGACCCCGACAAGCCGGACGCGCTGCGCGCCGCCGAGGCCGGCGTCGAGTTCCTCGGCGCCCGCGACGACATGCCCGCCGTGTACGCCGCCCTCGACGTCTTCGTCCTCCCCTCCTACCGGGAGGGCTTCTCCCGCTCCGGCATGGAGGCCGCCGCCAGCGGCCTGCCCATGCTGCTCAGCGACATCCGCGGCTGCCGCGAGATCGGCACCCACGACCGGCACCTGCTGCTCGCCCCGGCGGGCGACGCCGCCGCCCTGACCACCGCCCTGGACCGGCTCCTCACCGAGCCCGGCCTGCGGGCACGCCTGGGCGCGGCGGCCCGCCGCCGCGCCCTCGACCGGTTCGACCAGCGCGCGGTCGCCCGGGTCTCGTTGGAGACCTACGCCGCCGTCGCCCGCCGCCGCGGGCTGCGCTGGAGCACCGACTGAGCCCCGGCACCACCGCACCACGCACGCACGCACCACGCACCACCAGGCACCGCCCACCGTCCGCACACCACCGCCGTACGCGCGCCGAGCAGCCCGAGGCGCGACCGCAACGACACCACGCACCAACCCAGTTGGGGGAGAAATGAAGCGAGGGGGGGACCTCGCGATCACCATGCTGGCCGGGATCATCGCGCTCCCGCTTGGCCTGCTGATCGCCCTCCTGATCCGTGCCACCATGGGCGGACCGGTGATCTTCCGACAGACCCGCTCCGGCCGGCACGGCCAGGAGTTCCGCATCCTCAAGTTCCGCACCATGCGCGACAAGCGCCACGAGGACGAGCCCGACGCCCCGCGCATCACCCGCCTCGGCGCGCTGCTGCGCAAGACCAGCCTGGACGAGCTCCCGCAGCTGTGGAACGTCGTCCGCGGCGAGATGGGCGTCATCGGCCCCCGCCCCACCCTGCCCGAGCAGGTCGTCCACTACACCGACCGCCAGCGCGGCCGGCTCGCCCTGCGCCCCGGCCTCACCGGCTGGGCCCAGGTCCGCGGCCGCAACTCCATCACCTGGCCCGAGCGCATCGAACTCGACCTCTGGTACATCGAACACCGCAGCCTCGCCCTCGACCTGCGGATCCTCGCCCTCACCGCGAAGACACTGCTGCGCCCCACCGGCATCACCGCCGCCGGCGGCGTCAACCCAGGCTTCCCGGTCCCGGCCCCCGCCGAGGCCCCCGCGTCGCGGATCGTCCTGCCCCGGCAGGCCACCGCGACCGCACCCCGGCTGGCCCGGGAGGAACTGCGCGGCTGAGTCGCCGGGCGCGACGGTCCGGCCGGGCGGCAGCGGGCGACCGCGGCCGCCCGGCCGGTACGTTGACGGGGCACCACGAGGACAGGCACGGCACAGGCACGACAGGCCCGGCGGGCACGGACGGAGAACGGCGCATGGTGTGGATCGCGGGCGCGGGCGGGGTCGGCCGGGAGGCGCTGGACGTGGCGCTCGCCGCGGGCGTCGAGGTCGACGGGTTCCTGGACGACCGGCTGGCCGGCGGCGAGGTGCGCGGGCTGCCCGTCCGCAAGCCGTCCGAACTGCCCGCCGGCGCGCCCTACCTGGTCGGCATCGCGGACCCGGCGGTGCGGGCCCGGCTGGCCGCGCTGCTGGACGCGGCCGGCGGGCACCCGGTCACCCTGGTGCACCCCCGGGCGATCGTCGCCCCCGCGACCGAACTGGCCGCCGGCTGCCTGGTGATGGGCGGTGCGCACGTCTCCAGCAGCGTCCGGTTCGGCCCGCACAGCCAGGTCCACTACAACGCGACGGTCGGGCACGACACCGTGCTCGGCACCCGCGTCACCGTCTACCCGGGCGCCAACGTCTCCGGTGCCGTCCGGCTGGAGGACGACAGCACGGTCGGCTCCGGCGCGGTCGTCCTGCAGGGGCGCACCGTCGGCCGGGCCGCGTTCGTCGGCGCCGCCGCCACCGTCACCCGCGACGTCCCCGCCGCCACCACCGTCGTCGGCACCCCGGCCCGCCCGATGCCGCGCTGAGCCGCCCCGCCCGCTCGCATAGGCTGCCCGCATGGGAATTCCTGCGTTTCTGGCGGAACTGCGCGAGGTGGTCGGACACCGGCCGCTGTGGCTGTCCGGGGTGTCGGCGGTGGTGGTGGACGAGGCCGGGCGGGTGCTGCTCGGCAAGCGGGTGGACAACGGGCGGTGGGCGCTGATCGGCGGCATCATCGACCCGGGCGAGCAGCCCGCGGACACCGTGGTGCGCGAGTGCCGCGAGGAGACCGGGGTGACGGTGCTGCCCGAGCGGCTGGTCTCGGTGGCCGTCTCGCCGATGATCCACTACCCGAACGGCGACCGCACCCAGTACCTCGACCTGGTCTTCCGCTGCCGCCCGCTGTCCGGCGAGGCCCGGGTGAACGACGACGAGTCGACGGAGGTCGGCTGGTTCCACCCGGACGAGCTGCCCGAGTTGGAGCCCCGCGCGCTGGACCACATCGCCCGCGCGCTGGCGAACAAGAGCGAGACGCACTTCGAGCTGACGGAGCGCCAGTAGCGCGGCGGCGCGCGAGGGGGGCGCGGCGGCGGAAGGGGCGCGTGCCCGGCGCGCGCCCCCGGCGACCGGCGGGTCAGAGCGTGCGGAACCAGTCCGCGGTGCGCCGCAGGCCCTCCGTCAGCGGGACGGGCGCGACGTCCGGGAACAGCTCGCGCAGCCGGGAGTTGTCGGCCTGCGAGTCCCGCACGTCCCCCGGCCGCGGCTCGACGTGCTCGGCCGTCACCGGACCGCCCAGCACCCCGCCCAGCAGGTCGATCAGCTCCAGCAGCGAGGTGCGCGTCCCGAAGGCCAGGTTCACCGGGTCCGCGCAGACCACCCGCCGCAGCACCGCCTCGGCCAGCACCTGGGTGACCGTGCCGACGTAGGTGAAGTCCCGGCTCTGCCCGCCGTCCCCGTGCACCGTCACCGGCCGCCCGGCCAGCGCCGCGTCCAGGAACGCGGGCACCACGGCCGCGTACGCGTGCCCGGCCGGCTGCAGCGGGCCGAAGACGTTGAAGAAGCGCAGTGGCAGCACGCCCAGGCCGTAGCAGTGGTGGTACGCGCCGAGGTAGGACTCGGCGGCGAGCTTGGAGACCGCGTACGGGCTCATCGGCACCGTGCGCATCGACTCCCGCTTGGGCAGCTCCCGGTTGGCGCCGTACACCGAGGACGAGGACGCCGCCACGACGTACAGGCCGCCGGCCCGGCGGGCCGCCTCCAGCACCTCCAGGGTGCCGGTGGCGTTCGCCCGGTGGGTGGCCAGCGGGGCGGCGATCGACCTCGGCACGGACGGCAGGGCCGCCAGGTGCACCACCGCGTCGGCGCCGGTGAACGCCACGTCCAGCAGCGCCGGGTCGAGGATGCTGCCCTCGAAGAAGGCGACGTCCACCCCGGTCAGATTGGCCTTGCTGCCGGTGGACAGGTCGTCCACCACGCGGACCTCCGTCACCTCCTGACGGGACGTCAACTCCCTGGCCAGATTGGCCCCGATGAACCCTGCTCCGCCGGTGATCACCACACGCATGGACGCGTACCACCCCTCGGTCGGGCCCGGGGACTCCCCCCGCCGGGCCGATGGGCCGACTCTAGCGGCGGACCCGTGCCCGGCGTACACGAAACCAGCACAGTCGCTGCCAAACCGACCCATCGGACACATCTCGTCCGACCGGCGGGAGCCGGAGGAACGGGAGCCGGAGGAACGGGAGGCGCAGGACGGGCCGGGGCCGGGGGAGCGGGGCCGTCAGCGCTTGGGGAGGCGGGCGGTCTCCTCCGCCGCGTCCAGCACCGCCGCCAGGTCGCCGCCGGCCGTCGCGGTCGCCACCGCCGCCACCGCGCCCTCCACGAACGGGGCGTCGGCGAACCGGGTCGGGAACGGCAGGCCGTGCTCGTCGGCCGCCGCCAGTACGGCCAGCACCGTGCGGACCGGGCCGTCCAGGTCGCACAGCACCGCGACGCCGTGGCCCTGGTCGACCCGGCGGGCCGCCGAGGCCACCAGCACCGCGCTCACGCCCGGGCCGCCCGCCGGGCCGTCCGCCGGATCGCCGCCGGTCGCCGCGACCGGCGCCGGGTCGTCGGTCTCCACCACCGCCAGGGCCAGCGCCCGCACCGCCTCGGCGAGTTCCCGGCTGTGCGACACCAGCACCAGCCCCACCCGCCCGAGCCCGGCCGGCCGGGCCGGCCGCGGCACCGACGGCGCCGGCGCGGTCACCGTGCCGGTGGCCGCCCCCACCGGCGGGGCCGACGGCGCGGTGGTGATCGGGATGACGTCGGCGCGGCTGCCGTCCCGCTGGTCCATCGGCTGCTCCCGGGTGCGTCGCTGACTGGCTCCTGCCCACCCATCCTCACCCCGACCCCGCCCCGACCCCGTCCTTTAGCACAGGTGTCGGCCCTGGACGGCCGGATCGGCCCATCTCCACCACCCGCCGGGCCCGCCGGAACGGAACCGCCGGACCGGGCGGCCCGGAGTGACTAGGGTGGTCGCCCAGGACGACGGCCGGAAGCGGCCGACAGGCGGGAGGACGCGCGAATGGCGATGACGCCGGCAGAGGCGGCACGGGCGGCGGACGAGCGGCGCAAGATCGAGCTCGACCTCGGCGGCGCCGAGTGGCAGAACGCGGCCGACGACGAGCGGGGCGTCCAGATCGCCTTCGTCGACGGCTACATCGCGATGCGCAACGGCGCGGAACCGGACGGCCCCGCCCTGGTCTTCACCCCCGCCGAGTGGCGGGCCTTCGTGCTCGGCGCCCGGGACGGCGAGTTCGACCCGCGCAACCAGGGCCACTAGCTCGACCGGGGCCACTGGCTCGACCGGGGCCGCCAGGCGGGGCGCAGGTGACGACTGGGCATACGCCGAGGTTACGAAAGAGTTCTGATGGACCGAATCTTGTTGACTGTTCGACAAGGCTGCCAGCACAGTAAGAGCAGGCAGACGCCGTGCCTACCGCCCCCACGCGGTATAGGCACGGCGCCCGCTTGTGCTGCCCGTCAACGGCGCCGATGACGGGCTCTCCCAACCCCACTGCCGCACAGGGGTGCGGCCGCCGTCGCAACGGGAGTGACCCGACCGGGAAGAGCTACTCCCCGGCTGGGCCGAAGCCCGGATTCCGCACGCCCCCACGCGGCGGTGATCCGGGCAAGGTCCGCGAGTGCGACGGCGAAGGGCCCCGCGAACCTGGCTCATGGTGTTATGTGGCTGTAGACGCACCGATCCTGATGGCGCGTCGACCACCCGGAGCCGCCGGCAATCACCCGCAGGCTCCAGGAACAGTCTAAGAACCATTGAATCAGCAAATGGTGCTCGGAGTTCACACGACCGCGTGCGCAGTGAGGGAATGCGCGCAAGGCACGCTGCGACAGACCGCTCCCTGTGGATATCGCCCCGGAGCGGCCGTCGTGCTGAACCGAACGTAGCCCGGACGGTTGCTCAGAGTCAACATTGGTCCCTGAGCGTAGATCCGGGCCTGATCGCGGACCCGCGCAGCGGCCCCCGCCCACCGGACACGTACGATGGGCCCATGTCATTTCTCCGCCGTCGCTCCGGACAGCCCGCGGGCCCGGACTTCGACGTACTGGCCATGGATCCGGGCGACTGGCCCGGCGACTACCAGGCCATGATCCTGGCCGGTCAGGACGGGTCCTGCCAAGGCGTTTTCCTGCAGTACGACCTGCTCGGCGGCCGCGGCCCGGCCATGCTGATCGGCAACGTCCCGCAGGAGTCGCCCGCCCGCGAGAGCGAGGACGGCGTGCCCCTGGAGGCCCGCCAGCTGCTCGCCTCGCTGGAGAACGAGGAGCCGGTCGACTTCGTCTCCGCCGAGGACTTCCCCGTCATGCTCGGCGACGACCTGCTGATCGTCCGCAAGGTCAAGGTCACCGAGGAGCGCCTCTACTGCTCCCAGTTCGGCCGCAGCGACGGCGTGCAGGTCACCATCGCCTCCTGGGACCGACCGATTTCGGACGACCTCTACCAGCTCCTCAAGCCGCTCCCGGCCGAGATGTTCCAGTAGGCCCGGCCCGAGATGCCCCGGCCGCTGCTGCTGACCCGACGCCTGCACGTGGACCTCCGGCGCACCGCCGGCGCGGTCTGTCCGGCTTCCTGACCCCTCACGTCACGGACGCCCGACAACCCCCCGCCGCCCGCCCGGAGGCCCCGCCATGACCCGCACCGCCGCGCAGCCGACCGTTCCCACCCCCACCCCCGCCGCCGCGGAGGCGGCCGACGGCGCCGTCGACCGCGCCCTCGCCCGGCTGCCCCGGGTCGTCGACCTGCTGGCCGCCCGCGCCGCCGAGCACGACCGCGACGGCACCTTCCCCTACCAGGGCATCGAGACCGTCCACGAGGCCGGACTGCTCACCCTCACCGTCGGCCGCCGCCACAACGGCCCCGGCGCCGGCCTCGCCGACACCGTCCGGGTGCTGGCCAGACTCGGCCGGGGCGACGCCTCCGTCGCGCTGCTCACCGCCAACACCCTGCTGCACCACGCCGAACAGAGCCGCACCGCCCCCTGGCCCGCCGCGCTCTACCGGCGGCTGCTCACCGAGTCCCGGCGCGGCCCCGCCCTGGTCGGCACGCTGCGCGCCCCGGCCGGCCGACCGCCCGCCGTCACCGCGCACTGGCAGGGCGGCTCCTGGCTGCTCGGCGGCCGCGCCCCGCACTGCCCCGGCGCCGAGGCGCTCGCCTGGCTGGTCGTCGAGGCCCGCACCACCGAGGCCCAGCCCCGCACCGGCCTGTTCCTGGTCCGCGCCGACAGCCCCGGCCTGGAGATCGACCCCGCCGCCGACCAGCTCGGCCTGCGCGCCGCGGCCGGCCACGACGTCCTGCTGGAGGACACCCGGATCGGCACCGACGCCGCGCTGCTCTCCAAGGGGCCGGCCTTCCCCGCCGACCCGGTCGCCGCCGCCTGGCGGCAACTCGCCCTCACCGCCGTCCTGCTGGGCACCGCCCGGGCCGCCCTCGACTGGGCCGCCGGACGGCTCCGCGGCACCGCCGACACCCACCGCCGTCCGCTCGGCGAACTCGACGCGGCGCTCACCGGCGCCGAGGAACTCGTGCACGCCCTCGCCGCCCGCACCGACGCCGACCCGGCCGCCGCGACCCGCGCCCCCGCCGTCCAACTGCTCGCCGCCCGCACCGCCACCGACACCGTGCAGCGGGCCCTCGCCCTCACCGGCAGCGCCGGTCTCGACCGGCGCCACCCGCTGGAGCGTCACCTGCGCGACACCCTCAGCCTGCGCACCCGGCTCCCCGCCGAGGACGCCGTGCTGGACGCCCTCGGCGAAGCCCTGCTGGCGGGCTGACCCCGCCGCCGGGTGCCGACCGCTACCGGGTGCCGACCGCCGCGCGGACCGCGCGGCGGGCCAGCGCCGCGTCGTCGTACAGCCGGCGGATCATGATCCGCTGCTCCTCGCCCGCGCCCGGGACGTCGTGCAGCCGCAGCTCCCGCATCAGCACCAGCACCAGGTTCACCAGGAACGCGTCCCGGGCCAGCGTGCCGCCGGACTGGGCGAGCTGGCTGATCTGGCGGCGGGCCGCGGTGTCGCCGGACAGCACGCTCCACAGCACCGCCAGGTCGTAGCCCGGCAGGTACCAGCCGGCCTGCTCCCAGTCCAGCAGGACCGGGCCGGACGGGGCCAGCAGGACGTTCCCGAGCAGCGCGTCGCCGTGGTTCAGCTGCCACGGCACCGAGGCCAGGCCGTGCAGCAGCCCGCGCAGGTCGCCCGCGTCGCGGTCGGTCAGCAGGCCCAGCGAGTGGAACCGGGCGATCTCGGTCTGGTAGTCCAGCGGCTTGCCGAACACGTCCGTCGGCGGGCGCCACAGGTTCAGCGTGCGCACCGAGCCGAGCACCGCGCGCACCTCGCCCGGGGTCGGCGCGTTCACCGGGTGCCGCTCGCGGGCCGCCGGACGCCCCGGCACCCGCTCCAGCACCAGCACGCAGCGGTCGTGGTCGGCCGCCACCAGCCGCGGCAGCCGCACCGGCGGACGGTGCCGGACGAACGCCCGGTACACCGCCACCTCGTGGTGGAAGCGCTCGATCAGCTGCTCCGCCCGCTCCCCGCGCAGCGCCGCCGGCGCCAGGCACTTCGCCACCACCGGGGCCCGGCCGATGGTGCCCGCGATCAGGATGTGCCGGCTGCCCTCGCGCAGCACCTGGCGCGGCAGGAACGCCGGACATATCCGCGCGACGTTGGCGAGCACCGCCCGCACCGCCGGGGTCTGCAGCGCCGCCGGGTCCACCCGGTCCACGAACGCCTCCGGGGCACGGCCCGCGGCGGGACGGCCCAGCCGCCCGGCCTGGTCGGTCAGCGGGCGGGTCACCAGGGTGGTGCGCCCGCGCGGGTCGCGCAGCTCGACGGCGCGCGGCGCGGGACGGCCCGCACCGGCGGTCGGGGGGCGCAGGGCGGGGCGCGACGGGCGCGCGGTCGTGCCGTCCACCCCGGTCGGGGCGGAGGCGCGGGTACCGGTGCTGGCTGTCGAGTACATGGGCTGGTGAGGGTCCTTCCTTGACCGGCGGCAAAGCTGTGAGGGGCCCCGCTGCTGGGCTCGGGGCCGGCCGGGTGGGGCGCGGGCGCCGGGCACGGCCGGCGGCCGCCCGGAACCGTCCGCACCCTGGGGAAGTGCGTCCGTCCCGACCTGCCGCGCCCTGCCCGGCGCCCCCGCGCCACCCGGTGCGCCACCCCCCGGTCCGCGACTCCCGGAAGGCCGCCTGACGCACCGTCGGATCGGGGTCCGGGCCGGTCGGGGGCCGTTCCGGCACGGGGCCGGGGTGGCGCATACCTACCTGACACCCGAACGGCACTGGCACACCACGTAGCGCACCCTGGCGAACCCTGGCGAATGGTCGCTTGGCATGTGACAGAGCCACTAGGGTCGAGAACCAGCCGAGGATCCTGGGGGCTTCAGTTGAGCAAGGGGCCGAACACCAGACTGGCCGACCACTTCGCCCTGACCGGATGGTCCAAGGGCGAGCTGGCCCGGCTGGTCAACCGGCGGGGTGCCGCGTTGGGCGAGCAGCAGCTGTCCACCGACACCTCCCGGGTCCGGCGCTGGATCGAGCAGGGGGAGATCCCGCGCGACCCGGTGCCGAGGGTGCTGGCCGCCGTGTTCACGGAGCGGCTCGGCCGTGTCGTCACCACCGAGGACCTTGGTCTCGAACGACACCGGCCCACCAGGTCCGGCAGCAGCGCAGCACCGCCGAAGGAGCCCTGGGCACCGGATCGGACGGCCGCGGTCCTCACCGAGTTCACGGGAATGGACCTCATGCTGAACAGACGCGGACTGGTCGGCGCCTCCGCCGCCCTCGCGGCGGGCGCGGTCATCGCCGACAACCTGCACGACTGGCTCACCGGCGGCCCCGTCGCCGCGGCCGCCGCCCGCCCCGGCCCCCGCCACGTCCTCACCCAGGGCGGACCCCGCCCCGTCCTGGACGTCTATGAACCCGGACCGGTCGGCAACGAGGAGGTCGCCGCCCTCGAACGCGCGGTCGAGGTGTTCCGGGCCTGGGACGCCTCGCGCGGCGGCGGACTCCAGCGCAAGGCCGTGGTCGGCCAGCTCAACGAGGTCGGCGGCCTGCTCACCCACGGCCACCCGCCCGCGCTGGAGCGCCGGCTCTGGACGGTCGCCGCCAACCTCGCCGTGCTGGCCGGCTGGATGTCCCACGACGTCGGCCTCGAACCCACCGCCCAGCGCTACTTCGTGATCGCCGCGCAGGCCGCCCGGGAGGCCGACGACCGCCCCCGGGCCGGCGAGGCGATCTCCCGCGCCGCCCGCCAGATGCTCCACCTCGGCCGGGCCGACGACGCCCTCGAACTGATGCGCCTCGCCAACGCCAGCGCCGGCCCCGCCGACGGCACCCAGCCGCGCACCCGGGCCATGCTGCACACCGTCGAGGCCTGGGCGCAGGCCTCGCTCGGCCGGTCCGAGGCCACCCGCCGCACCCTCGGCGAGGCCGAGGAGCTGTTCGTCCAGGACGGCCCCGAACCGCCGCCCAGCTGGATGCAGCTGTTCAACGAGGCCGAACTGCACGGCATGCAGGCCCTGGTCTACCGCACCCTGGCCGAGCACGACCCCGGCGCCGCCCCGCTCGCCGTCCGGCACGCCAGGGCCGCCATCGCGCTGCGCCAGGAGACCGGCCGGGAGCGCTCCGCGCTGCTCGACCGGATCACCCTCGCCTCCATCCACTGGCTCTCCGGCGAACCCGACGAGGCCCAGGTGCAGGCCAAGCTCGCCCTCGCCTCGATCAACGACACCTCCTCCAAGCGCACCTGGGACCGGCTGCGCGAGATGTACCGGCTCTCCACCCGCTACCAGGGGCTGCCCGAGGTCGCCGAGCTCCGGGACCGGATCCACGCCGTCCTGCCCGCGCCCCGCCACCCCCGGCCGATCTGACCGGCCCGACCGGCCCGACCGGCCCGACCGATCTGACGGGATGTCGGGCCGGCGGCCTTTCCGAGCTGCGCCCCGAGCCGATTCGTGTCCGAACGCACGGTGCAATAGCGAAGGGGTGGATCCGGTACGGACGGACCCGGTTTGTTGCGGTAGTGCTGCGGATATCGGTTGCCCTGTGTGCGGACGGGCCACCCAGGCGGTAACCTTCGGTGATTCCGGCGCCCGGGCGCCTGAGCTGTGCCAACCGACCCCGGCGACGGAAATCCCGTTGCCACGACGACCGCCGCAACGGATGCTGACCTCATGTTCGAGCCAGTGATAGCGCCCAGCGCCAGCCTCCTCGGCCTCCTCCAGAGAGGCCGCGGAGACGGGCAGCTGCATGCGTTGGCCGCAGACCGCGACGAGGCGATCGCCGCCGTCGAGACCTGCGTCACCAACGACCCCCGCGCCGACTGGCAGGTCGAGAACCGCTCCTTGTACTACGCACGCCTCTACATGGAACTCGAAGCCCCCCTCACCGGCCTCGAACTCCACCTGCACGCGCCGGAGGACCGCACCGACACCGACGAGGCCCGCACCGGCCTCGCCCTCTCCGTACTGGGACACCTCGCCGGCTACGGCCGCCGCGACGCCCTCGACCTGCTGCGCGCCTACACCACCACCGGAACCAACTGGGCCTGGGCCCTCGACGAACTCGCCCTGCGCGACACCGACGAGGCCCTGCTCGCCCTCGCCCCCGCCGTCCTCGACCGCTTCCCGGCCGACCCGGAGGGCGACGCCGACCTGCGCGAGACCATCCGCGCCGCCTACGAGCCGCGGGTCTGGCGCCTGTGGGCCCCGCACCACCCCAGGGTGGCCGCCGCCACCGAGCAGTCGCCGTTCGACCTCTGGCAACGGCAGCTGAACCGCCCCGGCGTCACCCCCGGCTGGTCCACCGCCGACGTGCTCGCCTGGGCCGACCAGGGCGACAGCGCCGCCCCCGACGCCCTCGCCCGCCGCGCCGCCGCGGCCGCCCGCTGCCTCACCGCCGTCGTCCGCCCCGAGGACGCGCCGCTGCTGCACGACGCCGCCGCGCACGGCCCGGCCGGCGCCCGCTGCGCCGCGCTGCGCCACCTCGTCGAACAGCGCGACCCGGCCGCCGCCGGACTCATCGAGACCGCCGCCGCCGACCTGGACCACCGGGTCGTCCGCGCCGCACTGGAACTGCTCGGCCGGATGCGAGGTCCCGAGGCGCTCGCGCACGCCCGCCGCTGGGCCGACCCGGCGACCGGCGGCGCGGACAGCGCCCTCGCCCAGGCCGCCGTCCGGCTGCTCGCCGACGCCGGCGAACCCTGCGACGCCCCGCTGGTGGTCGCCGCCCTGCACCAGTGGATCTCACTCAACGGCGTCACCGGCGCCGCCCTCGGCAGCCTGGTCGACGGCGTCGGCCGACTGCACGCCGCCGCCGCCGTCCCCGCCCTGCGGCACGTCTACGGCGAAGCCGCCTCCTCCGAGCTGCGCGGCCGGGCCGCCCAGGCGCTCGCCGTCACCGACCCGAACTTCGGGGCCGGCCCGGCCGTCGAGTGCCTGTGGGACTGCGAGGAGACCACCCGCGAACTCGCCGCCACCCACGTCACCACCACCGGCGACGTCCGCGTCCTGGAACGGCTGCGCCGCCTGGCGGCCGACCCGGCCGAGGAGGCCGAGGTGCACGCCGCCGTCCGGGGCCGACTGACCGCCCGCGACCGCTAGGACCGCGCGGGCGCGGGGGCTCGGCGGCAGTCGAGCAGCGCGTTGCCGCCCGGGGCCGCTTCGGCCGTCAGGGCGCAGGCCGCTGGGCGGGCTCGTCGGGGCCTGGTCGGGGGGGGTGTGCCCGTGGGGTTCGCCGCCACCGTGTTGGCGTCTGGGTTCTGGGACGGCTGCGCGGCCTGGTGGCCGACCCGGCCGGGGAGGCCGAGGTGCACGCCGCGGTCCGGGGCCGACTGACTGCCCGCGACCGCTAGGACCGCGCGGGCGCGCGGGCTCGGCGGCAGTCGAGCAGCGCGTTGCCGCCCGGGGCCGCTTCGGCCGTCAGGGCGCAGGCCGCTGGGCGGGCTCGTCGGGGCCTGGTCGGGGGGGGGTGTGCCCGTGGGGTTCGCCGCCACCGTGTTGGCGTCTGGGTTCTGGGACGGCTGCGCGGCCTGGTGGCCGACCCGGCCGGGGAGGCCGAGGTGCACGCCGCGGTCCGGGGCCGACTGACTGCCCGCGACCGCTAGGACCGCGCGCGGGCTCGTTGGGGCCTGGTCGGGGGGGTGTGCCCGTGGGGTTCGCTGCCACCGTGTTGGCGTCCGGGTTCTGGGACGGCTGCGCCGTCCGGGGCCGACTGACCGCCCGCGACCGTTAGGACCGCGCGTGGGCTCGTCGTCGGCTGAAGTGCGTCCTGTCGTCCGGGGTCGGTCGGGCGCTCGTGGCCGGTAGGGTCGGCGGCATGCAGCCACCCACACGCCGCTACGGCCGGTTCGTCGTTCCCGTCCTCGCGCTGGGCCTGGTGGTCGGCGCGGCCGGCACCGCGGCGGCGCACGTCGAGGTCGACTCGTCGACCGCGCAGGCGCTCGCCGTCGACGCCGAGGTCGCCTTCTCCGCCGAGGGCGAGTCCTCGACGGCGGGCATCGTGGACGTCAAGGTCGTCCTGCCCGCCGGGATCGCCCCCGCCGACGTCACCCTGGTCAAGTCCCCGAGCGGCTGGGCCCTCACCCCCACCGCCGACGGCTACGCGGTCGCCGGACCGGCGCTCGCCCCCGGCGCGGCCGCCGAGTACACGGTCAAGGTCCGGCAGTTGCCGAACGCCGACTCGGTGGTGTTCAAGACCCTGGTCGACTACTCCGACGGCCACACCGACCGCTGGATCGAGCTCCCGCAGGGCGGCAGCAAGCCGCAGCACCCCGCGCCGGTGCTCGCGCTGCGCCCGGCCGCGCCCGGTGCGACGCCGCTGGCGGCGGCCGGCCCGTCGGCGAGTGCGTCGGCGAGCGCGAGCGTGAGCCCGAGTGCGAGCCCGAGCCCGAGCGCGTCGGTCTCGGCGTCCGCTCCGGTGGCGGCCGTGCCGAGCCCGACCGCCGTCACGAAGAACGACGCGGACGACGACGGCGGCGGCAACACCGCCGCCGTGGTGCTCGGCGGCATCGCCGCCGTCGCCGTGCTGGCCACGCTGGTCGTGCTGGTGCTGCGGCGCCGGAAGTCGCCGCCCGCGTAAGGCGGTTGTCGGCGGGGGCTGCCAGGATCACGACCCATGAGCGTCGTCGGCAGTTACCTGCGGCTGGCCCCCGCCGAGATCGTCCGCGCCCGCACCGAGCCCGGCTGGGCCGCCGGGTTCAAGGCCGAGCAGGCCGCGCTGGAGCACCGGCGCGGCCCGTCCGAGCGGCGGTTCCACGACACCGAGAAGGCGTGGGCGGGGCTGGCGTACCTGTGCGCGCGGCGCGGGCTGCCGGTGGAGGTGGTCGAGGGCGGCGAGCAGCTGCCCGGCGCGGACGAGGAGGACTGGGGCTACGGGCCGCCCCACCTGCTGACGCCCGCGCAGGTGGCGGACGCCGCCCGGCGGTGGGCCGAGGTGCCGTTCGCGGCGCTGGTCGACGGTCTCGCCCCGGCCGAGCTGGCCGCCGCCGAGGTCTACCCCGTCCGGCTGTGGGACGACCCGTTCGGCTTCGAGTACCTGGCCGCGCACCACGCGGACCTGCTGGGCTACCTGGCCCGGGCGGCGCGGTACCGGCACGGCCTGCTGCGCTGGTACTCCTGAGGGCTCAGCCGGCCCCGGCGGGGTGCGGGAGGCGGCGGACGGCGGGGGAGAGCAGCGGGAGCAGGGCGAGCGCGCCCTGGGCGAGGGCGGCGGCGGTGGCCAGGGCGGGGGCGCCGAGCCGGGCGGTGAGCGGGCCGCAGGCGAGCTGGCCGAGCGGGATGGCCAGGTAGGAGAGCACGTCGGCGTGGGCCGAGACCCGGGACAGCACCTCGTTCGGCACGTGCTCCTGGAGCGAGGTGTCCCAGGCGGTGGCCGACAGCGCCAGGCCCAGGCCGGAGGCGGCCGCGGCGGCGCACAGCAGCGGGGCGGGGGCGTGTCGGCCGAGGGCGAGCAGCGGCAGCGGGAGCAGCAGTCCGGCGAACTGGCCGGTGGCGAGCAGGCGGCGGGGCGCCAGCCGGTACGCGGCGGCGTCCGCGAGCAGCAGCCCGGCGCCGCGGGCGGCGAGCAGGACGCCCCACAGCGCGGGGCCGGCCAGTGCCGGGCCGAGGATCTGCCAGGGGCCGACCAGCAGCAGGTTGGTGGCGCAGCAGGACCAGGTGGTCCACCAGAGCCAGCGGGTGCGCCGGAACACCGTCCAGCCCGCGCGCAGCTCCCGCACCAGGCCGGTGGACCGGCGGCGCTCCCGGCCGGCCGGCAGCCGGGCCAGCAGGTACGCGGCGGGCAGGTAGCTCGCCGCGTCCAGGGCCACCGCCCAGCCGGGTCCGGCCCCGGTGACCAGCAGGCCGGCCAGCGCCGGGCCGAGCACCTTGCTGCCGTCGGCGGCCAGGCCGAGCAGGGCGTTCGCGGGCCGCAGCCGGTCGGCGGGGACGAGTTCGGGCAGCACTCCGCGCAGCGCGGGCGCGGTGAACGCGGTGAGCGCGCCGTTGGCGAACTCCAGGGCGGCGAACGGGCCGAGCGCGTAGTGGCCGGTGAGCAGCAGCGCGGCGGCCGCGCCCTGGCTGAGTCCCGCGCCGAGGTGGGTGACCAGCAGGACGGTGCGCCGGGGCAGCCGGTCGGCGACCGCGCCGCCGAGCAGCATCAGGCCGAGCAGCGGCACCGTCCGGACGGCCAGCACGGCGCCCAGGTCGGCGGCCCGCCCGTGGGCGGCGTCGAGGACGGCGAAGGCCAGTGCGACCGGTGCCATCGCGCTGCCCAGCAGGGAGGCCGCCCGGCCCAGGAAGAAGCGGCGGAAGCCGGAGTCGTGAAGGAGTGGTGGAAGCACCCGCGGAGTGTGGGGGGGCCGCGCGCGGCCGCCTCTATCGTTTCGGGTTCCACCGAAAGGTCGCCGAGGATCGTCGTGCGGAGGGGGTGCCGGGTGGTCGTGCTGCGGTTGGACTCGTTGGCGCTGGCGCGCTCCCGGTTCGCGCTGTCGCCGTTCGCCGAGACGCTGGCGGCAGTTGTCCAGCTGGCCCGCCCGTACACCGAGCCGTGGGCCGCGCCCTGGCGGGAGCGGCACCGTCCGGCGTTCCTGGCCCGGCTGGCGGGGGACGGGTACGCGCGCGGGCTGGTCGAGCTGATCGCGGCCACCAAGTATCTGCCGGACCACCTGACGCTGCCGCCCGGCGGCGGGATGGAGACCACGCTGGAGTCCGAGCTCGCCGAGGTGGCGCGGGTGCCGGACGGGGCGGCGGTCGCCGGGCTGCGGACCGCGCAGCGGCACGCCTGGGCGGGGCAGCGGCTGGACTGGCTGACCGGTGAGGGGCACGGCGCCCGGGCGGCCGCGCTGTTCCGGGAGGTCTGGGACGCGCACCTGGCCGCCGACTGGCCGGCCCGGCGGGCGGCCCTGCAGCGGGACGTCACGCACCGGGCCGGGCTGCTGGCCGCGCACGGCTGGCCGCGGGCGCTGCGGCGGATGAACCGGACCAGCGGGTGGGTCGGGGCGGACGCGATCCGGTTCAGCGACCGGCCGGGCCCGGACCGGGTGGTCGGGCCGGACGGGATGCTGTTCGTCCCGGTCACCGCGCAGCGCAGCTCCTGGCTGTGCGAGGCCCCCGGCCGCCCGTACGCGATGGTGTACGCGGCGCGCGGGACGGGCGAGGAGCCGGAGGGCGCCCCGGCCGGGGACGGCGGGGCGCTGGCCCGGCTGCTCGGCGGCGGGCGGGCGCGGATCCTGCGCGAGCTCGCCACGCCCGCCACCACCAGTGAACTCGCCCTGCTGCTGGCCCAGTCGGTGGGCACGGTCGGCGGCCACCTGGCGGTCCTGCGCGACACCGGCCTGGTCGGTCGGACCCGGGTGGGCCGCCGGGTGCTCTACCACCGCACCGGGCTGGGCGACCGGCTGGTGGCGGGCCACCGGGGCTGAGCCGCTGCCGGGCCGGGTCGCGCCCGGGCCGGGGTCAGGCCACGCAGAACTCGTTGCCCTCGGGGTCGCGCATCACCCACCAGTGGCCGACCGGGCCCTGGTCCTGCTCCTCGACCCGGGTGGCGCCGAGCTTCTCCAGGCGGGCGACCACGGCCTCGAGTGCGCCGCCGGAGTGGACGTCGATGTGCAGCCGGTTCTTGCCCTGCTTCGGCTCCGGGACGTCCTGGAACAGGATCCGGCGGCCCTGGCCGACGCCGCTCGCCGGGTCGTACGGGTCCTCGGGGTGGCGGACGGCCGAGTAGCCGCGGAACAGCTTGCGGCCGTCGCGTTCGAGCACCGCGGCGGCGGGGAGGTGGCCGGCCGCGAGCAGTCCGTCGATCAGCCGGGTCGGGTCCTCGACCTCGTACTCGAGGGCGGCGGCCCAGAACTCGGCGAGGGCGGCGGCGTCCCGGCTGTCCACGACCAGTTTCCAAGTGAGCGTCATGGCACCGGATTTAATCGCACATCAGATCGAGCGGCAATGATCGACGGTGGCGTGTCGGCGGGCTCCGGAACGGCGGCGGGGACGGGCCGCCGGGGTTCCGGCGACCCGTCCCCGGGGGACGGCGGGAGCCGCGTCAGTGCACGGCGCCCGCGTCCGGGGCCAGCACGCCCGCGCCGACCAGGGCGATGATGGTGATCCCGAGCAGGATCCGGTAGACCACGAACGGCGTGAAGCTGTTGTGCGAGATGTACTTCAGGAACCAGGCGATCGCCGCGTAGCCCACCGCGAAGGCGATCAGGGTGGCCAGGACCGTCGGGCCCCAGTCGGGCGCCGGGCCCTCGCCGATCTTGAGCAGCTCCAGGCCGCCGGAGGCCAGCACGGCCGGGATGGCGAGCAGGAAGGAGTAGCGGGCGGCCGCCTCCCGGCTGTAGCCGAGGAACAGGCCGGCGCTGATCGTGCCGCCCGAGCGCGAGACGCCCGGGATCAGCGCCAGCGACTGCGCGCCGCCGTAGATCAGCGCGTGCTTGAAGTTCAGCGAGCTGATCGGGCGGGCGTTGCGGACCGCCCGGGAGCGGTCGGCGATCGCCAGGACCACGCCGAAGACGATCAGCGTGGTGCCGATCAGCCGCAGGTCGCGCAGGGTGGTCTCGATGGTGTCCTGGAACAGTTTGCCGAGGACGCCGATCGGCAGCGTGCCGATGATCACGTACCAGCCGAGCTTCGCGTTCTGGTCGCGCCGCCACTCGGCGCGGAACAGCGAGAGCGTCCACGCCTTGATGATCGCGCCGATGTCCCGGCGGAAGTAGATCAGCACCGCGGACTCGGTGCCCAGCTGGGTCACCGCCGTGAACGCCGCGCCCGGGTCGTCCCAGCCCGCCAGGGCCGAGAACACCCGCAGGTGGGCGCTGGAGGAGACCGGCAGGAACTCGGTCAGGCCCTGCACCAGGCCGAGCACGGCGGCGTGGAACCACTGGATCACCGGACACCCGCCGCGGGTATCTCTCGCAGGTTGGCCATGGCGGTTTCCTGTTCGTTCGTGGGGCGGTCCGGCGGCGCGGGGTGCTGTCCGGAGAGCCCAGATGATAGGGGGTCCGGATGACCCGAAGATCGCAAAGGGGCACCGGGTGACAAGCCGGACCTATCGGACCTGTCCCGGGCTCCGGGCCGTCCACTCGGCCCGGGTCAGCGCGTGGACCACGTCGCCGTGCTCGCTGCCCGGCAGCGGGTCCGGCCAGTCGGCGAAGAAGGTCCGGACGTGGCGCAGGCCGACCCGCTCCAGCACCCGGCGGGAGGCCGCGTTCACCGCCATCGTGGTGGCCACCACCCGTCCGGCCGCCAGCTCCTCGAACGCGGCCCGGACCAGCGCGGCCGCCGCCTCGGTGGCGTACCCCCGGCCCCGGGCGGCGGGCAGCAGGCGGTAGCCCAGCTCCAGCGCCCCCGCCTCCGCCTCCGCTTCGAGTCCGACCGAGGACGGCGGGCGCAGCGCCGCCCAGCCCAGGAAGCGCCCGTCCGCCTCCAGCGCCCAGCGGCCCAGCCCGTCCGGCAGCTCGGCGTACTCGCGCAGCAGGCCCGGCAGCAGCTCGTCCGCGACCCGGTCGGGCGGGACGGGGCGGCCGTCGTCGAGGTACCGCATCACCTCCGGGTCGCCGCACAGCGCGGTGACGGCGGGCAGGTCGGCGGGGGAGAAGCGGCGCAGGACGAGGCGCGCGGTGCGCAGGCGGGGCGGGTGCGGGCGGGGCGGGTGCATGCGGCGAGCAGAGCACCGGGGGCGGGGCGGGGGCAAGCGGTTTCGGGCGGGCGGAATGCGCGCGAAGGTCAGTGTGTTGGCCTGGATCGTGCAATGCGTTGTACCGTTCGGTTCGTCCCGTCCAACCTTGGGGGAAGAGTCATGATCGCCCTGCTGCTCGCTCTCGGCAGCTCGCTCGCCTACGGCTGCGCCGACTTCCTCGGCGGCCTCGGCGCCCGCCGCGCGCACGTGCTGCGCACCGTGCTGGTCGCCGCGCCCGCCAGCCTGGCCGTCGAACTGCTGCTCTGGCCGCTGCTCGGCGCCCGCTTCGAGGCCGGGGCGGTCGGCTGGGGCGCCGCCTCCGGGGCGGCCTCGGCGGCGGCGTTCGCGCTGCTGTACCGGACGCTGGCGATCGGACCGATGAACGTGCTGTCGCCCGTGACGGCGCTGGTCTCGGCGATGCTGCCGGTCACCGTCGGCCTGCTGCAGGGCGAACGGCTGGGCACCGCCGGGCTGGTGGGCCTGCCGCTGGCGCTGGCCGCGGTGGTGCTGGTGAGCGCCGGGACGGTCGACGGGCGGGCCCGGGTCACCCGGCGGGCCCTGCTGCTCGCGCTCGGCGCGGGCGCCGCGATCGCCGTCCAGCTGGTCTGCCTGCACCAGGCCCCGGTCGACAGCGGCGTCGCCCCGCTGATCGTCGGCCGCGCGGTCACCTCCCTGCTCACCCTGACCGCCGCCGTGCTGTGGCGCCGCCGGCTCGGCCCCGAGCGCCCCGCGTACGGCCTGGCGGCCGCGGCCGGCGGGCTCGACTCGACGGCCGGGGTGCTGTTCCTGCTGGCCGCCCGCAGCGGCGACCTGGCCGTGGTCGCCGTGATCACCGCCCTCTACCCCGCCGGCACCGTGCTGCTGGCCCGCGCCGTCCTCGCCGAACGCGTCCACCGGGGCCAACTGGCCGGCCTCGGCGCGGCCGCCGTCGCGGTCGGGCTGCTGGCGCTGGCCTGACCCTCCCGAAAGGACCCCCCATGCCCGACCTGCCCGACCTGCCCGACCTGATCGACCCGACCAAGCCGACCGAGCCGGCCGACCCCGCCGACCTGCCCGACCCGCAGCTGCGCCTGCACCCCGCCGTGGCCGAGGCCTTCCCCGCCGCCCGGATCGCCGCCCTCACCGTCCGCGGCCTCCGCGCCACCGGCGGGCCCTGGCCCGCCACCGCCGCCGCGCTCGCCCGGCTGGAGGCCGAGACCGCCGGGGGCGGCTGGTGCCCCGCCGACGAGCACGACCCGCGGATCGCCGCCTGGCACGCCGCGTACCGGGCCTTCGGCACCAACCCGCGCCGGATCCGCCCCAGCGTGGACGCGCTCGGCCGCCGCCTCGCCAAGCAGGGCGCGCTGCCCCGGATCAACCCGGCCGTCGACAGCTACAACGCGGTCTCCGTCCGGCACGCCCTCCCCGCCGGCGCGTTCGACCTGGCGGCCGTCGACGGCCCGATCGAGGTCCGGTTCGCCGACGGCACCGAGCACTTCACCCCGCTCGGCGAGCCCGACACCGTCGAACACCCCCGGCCCGGCGAGGTCGTCTACGCGGACGCGGCGGGCGTGCTGACCCGCCACTGGAACCACCGCGACGCCCACCGCACCCGCGTCACCGCCGGCGCGACGGACGTGCTGTTCGTCCTGGAGACCATGGGCGGGGCCGAACTCACCCCTGCGGTGGAGGAGTTGACCGGGCTGCTGGCGCCGTACGCCGAGAGCGTCGAGGTGCGCCGGCTGGGCTGAACGGCCGGGTCCGCCGCCCGGCGGGCGGAAGGTCAGCTGAAGGCCTCGACGCGGACGCCCGCGGAGGCGAGCGCGCCCCGGACCCGCCAGGCGAGTTGGGCGGCGCCGGGGGTGTCGCCGTGGACGCAGAGCGAGCGGGCCTGGACGGTGACGGGCTCGCCGCCGACGGCGGTGAGGGTGGCGTCGCGGGCGATGCCGACGGCGCGGGCGATCACCTTCTCGGGGTCGTGCACGACGGCCTCCGGGTCGCGGCGCGGGACGAGGGTGCCCGCCCAGGTGTAGGCGCGGTCGGCGAACGCCTCGGTGACCACCGGCAGTCCGACGCCCTCGGCCACCGCCAGCAGCCGGGAGCCGGGCAGGCCGAGCAGCGGCAGCGGCCCGTCGCAGACCGCGCCGGCCCGCAGCACGCCCGAGACCACCGCCTCGGCCTGCTCGTTGTCGTGCACCACCCGGTTGTAGAGGGCGCCGTGCGGCTTGACGTAGGAGACCCGGGAGCCGGCCGCCCGGGCGAACACCTGGAGCGCGCCGATCTGGTAGGCGATCTCGTCGGCCAGCTCGTCCGGCGGGACGTCCATGGCGCGGCGGCCGAAGCCGGCGAGGTCGCGGTAGGAGACCTGGGCGCCGATCCGCACCCCGCGCTCGGCGGCCAGCGAGCAGACCCGGCGCATCGTGGACGGGTCGCCCGCGTGGAAGCCGCAGGCGACGTTGGCGCTGGTGACCACGGAGAGCAGGGCCTCGTCGTCGGTCAGGCTCCAGCGTCCGAAGCCCTCGCCCAGGTCCGCATTGAGGTCGATCACCGTGTCGGCCACTGTTCTCCTCGTCCGCCCTTCCGCGCGCGGGCCGATCCGGCCCGGGGGTCCGCTCCTGGGGGTGATCGTAGGGCCTGGCCGTTTCGGTGGGGGCGGTGGTCGCCGTCCGGGTGCCAGGTTTTACCCGGGGGGTCGCGGGCGGGCGGTGCGACGGCCACCCGCTCGGCGCAACGCCCGCCGGGGGAGCGGCGGGCGCGGGGGGTTGACGGCCGGTCGGGGGGTGCGGCGGAGGGGCGGCGGAGGGTTCAGGCGCGCGGCCAGGGGCGGCCCTGGATCCGTTCGATGTCGCGGTTGAAGCGCTCCAGCACCTCGGCGAACCCGGCCAGGTCGGCGGCCGACCAGTCGTCGACGACCCTGGCCAGGCCGCGGATCGACCAGTCGCGGTCCTGGTGCAGGCGGCGCAGGCCCTCCTCGGTGATCCGCAGCTTGCGGGCCACCCCGCCGTCCGGGTCCGGGATGCGGTCGACCAGGCCGGCCCGGAGCATCGCGGCGGTCTGCCGGTTGACGGTGGAGGTGTCCAGGCCGAAGGCCTCGGCGAGCTGGCCGATGGTCAGCGGGCCCTCGGTCTCGATCCGGCTCAGCAGGGTGTAGGCGCTGCGCTCCAGGGCGTCGGGGCCGCCGTTGGTGCGGGCGGTGGCGAGCACCTGGTGCCGGGCGAGCAGCATCATTTCCCGCTCGATCAGAGCGAGTTCCTCGTCGCGCCGCATGCTCGTCCGGCTCCTCCGTCCCATGTGTCACTTTTCGGCAGCATAACCCGCGAGGATGCCATATGTATGGTACACATTGTGTGCATCATGCATATGTAGTCAGAGCGAAGAGATGGAAGTACCCCATGAGTCAGGCACGCACCGGCCCCGTCGTCGGAGTGCTCGCCGGCGCGGGCATCGTGGTCTCGCTGATGCAGACCCTGGTCGTCCCGCTGATCCCCGAACTGCCGACCCTGCTGCACACCTCGGCCGCCAACGCGTCCTGGGCGATCACCGCCACCCTGCTGGCCGGTGCCGTGGCCACCCCGGTGCTCGGCCGGCTCGGCGACATGTACGGCAAGCGCCGGATCCTGCTCGCCAGCCTCACCGTGCTCGTCATCGGCTCGCTGATCTGCGGCTTCAGCAGCTCGCTCGCCCCGATGGTGGTCGGCCGCGCCCTGCAGGGCGTCGGCGCCGGCGTCATCCCGCTCGGCATCAGCATCATGCGCGACGAGCTGCCGCCGCAGAAGCTCGGCTCCTCGATGGCGCTGATGAGCTCCTCGCTCGGCATCGGCGGCGCGTTCGGCCTGCCGCTGTCCGCCGTCATCGCCGAACGGGCCAGCTGGCACGCGCTGTTCTGGATCTCCGCCGCGCTCGGCGCGGTGATCGCGGTCGCCGTCCTCCTCCTCGTCCCCGAGTCCCCGGTCCGCTCCGGCGGCCGCTTCGACCTGGTCGGCGCGGGCGGGCTCACCGTCGGCCTGGTCGCCCTGCTGCTCGCCATCTCCAAGGGCGGCGACTGGGGCTGGGGCTCCGGCGGCACCCTGGGCATGCTCGCCGTCGCCGCCGTGGTCCTCCCGGTCTGGGGCTGGTGGGAGCTGCGCACCGAGCAGCCGCTGGTCGACCTGCGCACCAGCGCCCGCCGCCAGGTGCTGATGACCAACCTGGCCTCCGTGGTGATCGGCTTCGCGATGTACGCGATGAGCCTGGTCGCCCCCCAGCTGCTCCAGCTGCCCACCGGGACCGGCTACGGCCTCGGCCAGTCGATGGTCGCCGCCGGCCTCTGGATGGCCCCCGCCGGCCTGGTCATGATGCTGCTCTCGCCGGTCTCCGCCAAGCTCTCCAAGGCCAAGGGCCCCAAGGTCTCGCTGCTGGTCGGCGCCGTCGTCATCACCGCCGGCTACCTCGCCGCGCTCGGCCTGATGGGCCACGCCTGGGGTGTGCTGGTCTTCTCCTGCCTGATCAGCGGCGGCATCGCGTTCGCCTACGCGGCCATGCCCGCGCTGATCATGGGCGCCGTCCCGGTCTCCGAGACCGCCGCCGCCAACGGCCTCAACACCCTGATGCGCTCGATCGGCACCTCCAGCTCCTCCGCCGTCATCGGCGTGGTGCTGGCCCACATGACCACCGACTTCGGTGGCCACCCGCTGCCCTCGGAGAGCGGCTTCCGCACCGCCTTCCTGATCGGCGCGGGCGCGGCCGTCGCCGCCGCGCTGGTCACCCTGGCCATCCCCGGCGTCCGCCGCGCGGCGGCCGGCGGCGGCCGGGCGGACTCGAAGGACGCGGCCCCGCGGGGCGCCGTCACCGAGGGCGCGGTCGCGAAGTAGCCGCCACCGGGGGCGCGGACGGCTGCGCCGCGACCGCGCCCCCGGAACGGCCCGGCACCGGGCCGTGGCTTCCGCGCAGGTCACGGCAGTAGGGTGCGCGGATGGCGACCCATGAGCGAGAGATCACCGACCCGGTCGAGCTGTGCCGCCCCGACGGGCGGCTGAACCCCGACGCCGTCGGCTGGTCGCGCACCCCGCTGCACCGGGGGAACCTGCGCGGCTGGGGGCGCACCAAGCGCTGGGAGTACTGGTGCGTGACCACGCCCACCCACCTGCTCGCGCTCACCGTCAGCGACCTGGACTTCCTCACCCTCGACACCGCGTACTTCCTCTCCTGGGACGAGTACGGCGTCCTGGAGGACCACGAGCGCAGCGCGCTCGCCCCCGGCCTGCCGGGCCGCCGCACCGCCCTCCCCGAGGGGATCGCCGGCTCCGGCGGCCCGCACGGCGCGGACCTCACCGTCGGCCCCGAGCGGCCCGGCCGCCGGAAGGTCCGGATCTCGATCACCCACGAACCCGGCGGCACCCGGCTGCGCGCCCGCGCCCTCACCGCCGACCTGCGCCCGCTGGAGGCGGACCTGCTGGTCGCGCTGCCGGACGGCCACGAGACCCTGTCGGTGGTCGTCCCGTGGGACGCCGAGCGCTTCCAGTACACCTCCAAGCACACCGCCCGCCCCGCCACCGGCACCGTCCGGCTCGGCGACCGCCGGTACGACTTCGGGGACGACTCCTGGGGCGTGCTCGACCACGGCCGGGGCCGCTGGCCGCGCTCGCTCGGCTGGAACTGGGGCGCCGCCTCCGGCCGCACCGACGGGCACACCGTCGGCCTCCAGTTCGGCGGGCAGTGGACGGTCGGCACCGGCAGCACCGAGAACGCGCTGTGCGTGGACGGCCGGCTCACCAAGATCGGCACCGAGCTCGACTGGCACTACGACCCCGCCACCCCGCTCGCCCCCTGGCGGATCACCACCCCCGGCAGCGACCGGGTCGACCTCGCCTTCGTCCCCTTCCACGACCGCCGCACCCGCACCGGGGCGGGCCCGGTCGCCAACCGGACCGACCAGTGCTTCGGCCGCTACCGCGGCACGATCCGCACCGACGACGGCCTGCGCGTCGCGGTGGACGGGCTGCTGGGCTGGGCCGAGGACGTCCGGGTGCGCTGGTGACGGCCCCGGCCGCCCGGGCCGCCTGCCCCCTGCACGGCCCCGGCCCCGACCTCGGCGCGCTGGTCGGCCGCCGGCTGACCGGCGTGGTCGCCTCCTGGTACTCCTACGAGGGCGAGCGCGCCGCCGACCCCGTGGTGGTCTGGCTCCGCGACGACCTCGGCGGCTGCACCTTCGTCGCCACCGGCAGCGACTGGTGCCTGATCGTCGCCGACGACCACCCGCACGCCGACGTCGACCTCGGCGAGTGGGGCCGCCTCGACGTCCGCGACGCCCCGACCGGCACCCCCTTCACCCCGCACCTCGGCCACCCCGTCCTGGCCGTCCGCGAGGAGCACGACCCGCGCACCGGCCGCACCGCCCTCGAACTCGACTTCCCCACCGGCACCGTCCGCTGCGCCTCCTGGGGCGGCGACCTGCGGCTGACCGCGTCCGGCGACCCCCGCTGACCGGACCCCCGGCCGTCGGCCCGGCCGGGGGTCCGCTCCGGGGCATCCGGGGCATCAGGGGCAGGGGACGACGCGGGCGAAGTCGTGGTGGGTGGTGACGGCCTGCTGCCACTCCAGGGTGCGGATCAGGCGGTGGACGATCAGCAGCGGGACGACGCCGACGACGCCGAACGACATGTCGACGAATTGCCAGAACACCGGTATGTCGCGCAGCGGGCCGCAGACCAGGGCGAGCGGGATGACGCCGCCGCAGGCCAGCACGGCCCAGCGGATCACCCAGACGTTGCGGACCGGATCGCGCAGCGGGCCCCAGAAGGCGGCGGCGATCACCAGGTGCGCGAAGGCCAGCCAGTCGGTGCCGTAGGCGAGGAAGGGGTAGTCGCCGTAGCCGGTGGCGACGCCCTCGCGGACGTGGTGCACCCACGCGTCGAGGGCGGGGAGGGCGCCGCCCAGGCCGGTGCTGTCGACCAGCGAGGCCAGCAGCGAGGTCTCGGTCCGCAGCGGGAAGGCGGTCAGGCCGCTGAGGACCAGGCAGGTGATGAAGAGCCAGAGCCAGCGCCGGACGCGGCGGCGGATCCGAGCGGTGTCGGTGGCGGGTCGGGAATCCGGTCCGGCCGTGGTGGAACCGGCGGGGACGGTGGCGGTGTCGGACATGGGGAGCCCCCCTCAGGGCGCGGGTGCCGGAGACGGCACGCGGTGTCGCAACGAGGACTCTAGACCTGAATTTGAACGTGTTCAACATGCCGGGACAGGCCTCCTGAAAGGGACTTTTCGGACCTGTCAGGGGAAAGCCCTAATCTTGTCCCCCGTGACCGCCATCGCAGACCAGCCCACCCGGCCCGCCCCCGGCCCGGCCGCCGACGAGGGACTCGCCCGCCGGCTCAAGGCGCTGGCCTGCACGGCCCCGCTGCACGACCTGGACAGCCGCAAGGTCAACCTGGCCGGCGAGTACGCCTCGTACACCATGGCCGAGGTCGGCCTCGCCGCGATCGACCTGGTCACGCTCAACATGGACTTCGACACCGGCGCCGACCGGGACATAGTGCTGAGCCGCCTGCTGCCCCGGATCGCCGCGCAGAACCCCGGCCGGGCCGTCGCCGAGCACGAGCGGGTCGCCCGCTGGGTGCTGGAGTCGCTGATCAACGTCGGCAGCGTCGACCGCGGCTTCCGCGCCGCCTACGGCACCTTCGGCCCCGACGGCGAGTACACCCGGCGCGACTACGACTTCAAGCTGATCGAGGAGGTCCCCGGCCAGGACGGCGGGGTCTACCTGCGGACCACCGACGAGGCCGTCAACGTGCTGGTCGGCGCCCTCGACACCGACGTCACCAGCGCCCAGATCGCCGCCGAGGTCAAACTGGAGGTGCTGATCCGGCGCGGCCGCCTCGCCGACGCCCAGCTCGCCGCCGAACAGGCCCGCTACCGCACCGTCCAGTACGCCGAGACGCTGCGCCGCGCCCTGGAGGCCACTCGGCGCAACGTCCGCGCGGTCGACTGGATCGAGGCCGTCCCCGACCTGATCGACGAGGCGCTCGACCACATCGCCGACCGCTACCGGCACGAGAACGCGATCCTCACCAACATCCGCAAGGCCCGCGACGAGAGCCTCGACGGCGAGCACAAGCGCCGCGCCGCCGAACTCGTCGACATCGTCAAGGACTGCATCCGCCGCCACACCCAGCTGCAGACCCGCCTGCTGGAGGCCGGCCCGCTGTTCCGCGCCGAACAGGACCGGCAGGCCTTCGCCGCGCCCACCGCGCGCAGCGGCATCGACCTGTACGGCCAGCTGCTCGCCCCCGTGCTCACCCTCCCGCTCGGCGACGCCACCCGGCCCACCGACGCGTTCTTCGCCCGCGCCGCCGGCCTGCGCACGCCGGTCTCGGTCCGGGTCACCGACCTGGTCGACCTGCTGCTCACCCCGCCCGTCGAACGCGAGCACCTCGGCGCCGAACTCCCCGAACCCGACCTGGTCGCCACCCCCGACGACAGCCGCTTCTCCGAAGCCCAGCTGGAAGCCGCCCTCGACCTGCTCGACCTGCCCGCCGACGCCCCCCGCCGGCTCTCCGGCCTGCTCGCCGACGCCCGCGCCCGCGGCACCGACCTGGGCGCGGACGGCGGCGGCGAGGAACTCGCCTACCTGGTCGCCCTGCTGGCCGTGCACGCCGCCAGCCCGCCGGTCGGCACCGCGTACCGGCAGGGCGAGGAGCGGCTGCTGTTCGCCGTCGACGACGGCACCCGGCTGGACGACCCCGGCTTCGGCGGCGCCGACCTGATCGTCGGCAGCGCGCTGCTGGACGCCGCGGGCATGGCCGCCGACCGCAAGGACGCCGTGTGACCCCGCGCCGCACCCGCGCCGCAAGCACCGCCGGCCGCACCCGCGCCGCAAGCACCGCCGGCCGCACCCGCGCCGCAAGCACCGCCCGCACCGCCCGCACCGACCGGACCCAAGGAGCCCCCGGATGACCACCACCAGCGAGGCGTGGACACCGCCCGAGGGCGAACCGGCCGCCTCCGCCGCACCCGCGCCGATCAGCCCGGCGGACGTCGCCGAGGCCGCCCGGCTGGTCTCCTTCGGCCTCCAGGCCAAGCTGCTGCCCGCCCGCGACGCCGAGTACGCCGAGCTGGTCCGCCGCTACCGCGACGACCCGCCGTTCGGCCGGCTCGCCGACGCCGTCGCCACCGGCATGGGCCTGGTCGTGCTGGAGGTCTCCGCCCGGGCCGGGATGGCCGTCGCCGCCGCCGAGGACTCGCTGTTCGCCGTCCGGATGGGCGACTACTCGCGGCGCGCCGCCTCCGAGTCCACCGACCGCTTCCTGCACGGCCTCGCCCACCTCGCGGTCGCCGCGCTCGCCTTCCCCCGCCCCGAGGACCTCGCCGACGACGGCTACCTCGGCCGGGTCACCGTCAACGGCGTGGACGCCTTCGTCCGGCAGGCCTGCCGCCGCCTGGAGGAGCGCGCCGAGGCCGAGGGCACCAACACCGACCCGGCCAGCGACGCCCCCGGCCTGGAGGCCGCCTGGCGGGTCTGGGCCCGCCGCTCCGCCACCGGCGCCACCAAGGACGCCCGCCGCCTGGCCGGCTCCACCACCGGCATCGTCTCCAAGGCGGTCTCCTTCCTGGTCGACTCCGGCTTCCTGCAGAAGACCTCCGACGACTCCGGCGGCACCTACCGCACCACCGCCCGCTACCAGCTCCAGGTCCGCGACCTGGCCGGCAGCGCCGCGATGGCCGAACTCCTCGACCTGGGCGTCGTCCCGGTCGGCGACGGCACCCCCACCCTGGCCCCGCCCGACGAGGGCGACGAGCTGGTGGCCGACGCCGGCCTGCCCTTCCACGCCCTCTGATCCACCCCCGGCACCGCCGAAACCGCTCCAGGAGAACCACCGCACATGTACGAGCTGAACCGGGTCCGCCTGTACTCCATCGGACCGGCCGGCGCCCGCTACGCCGACACGGTGCTCGACCTGCGCGGAGTCGGCGAACCGGTGCCCGAGCCGCAGCCGCGGCAGATCGGCCTGTTCGGCGAGGAGCCCGAGGGCCCGCAGCGCCGCCCGGCGCCCGCCGGCGTGCTGTTCCTGGAGAACGGCGGCGGCAAGTCCGTCCTGCTGAAGCTGATCTTCTCGGTGATGCTGCCCGGCCACCGCAACACCCTGGGCGGCGCCTCCTCCGGCGTGCTGCGCAAGTTCCTGCTCGCCGACGACTGCGGCCACGTCGCCCTGGAGTGGCAGCACACCGTCACCGGCGAACTCATCGTGGTCGGCAAGGTCAGCGAGTGGCGCGGCCGCCAGGTCTCCTCCGACCCGCGGAAGTTCGCCGAACTCTGGTACTCCTTCCGCCCCGGCCCCGGCCTCACCCTGGACGGCCTGCCGGTCGCCGAACGCCCCGCCCTCACCGGCGACCAGCAGGCCCGCGGCCGCCGCCGCACCATGAAGGGCTTCCGCGACGCCCTCACCGAGGCCGCCAAGGCCCAACCCCACCTCGACGTCACCTTCGAGGAGATCCACGACCGCTGGATCGAACACCTCGGCGCCCTCGGCCTCGACCCCGAACTCTTCCGCTACCAGCGCGAGATGAACGCCGACGAGGGCGAGGCGGCCGGCCTGTTCGCGGTCCGCGACGACGCCGACTTCACCGACCTGCTGCTGCGCGCCGTCACCGACACCCGGGACACCGACGGCCTCGCCGACCTCGTCCACGGCTTCGCCGCCAAACTCGGCCGCCGCGCCGAACTCGCCGCCGAACGCGACTTCACCGCCGGCTCGGTCGACCTGCTGCAGCGCATCGTCGACGCCACCGCGGCCCGCGAGACCGTCCGCGAGGGCCACCGCGCCGCCGACCGCCGCACCCGCAGGCTCGCACTGGCGCTCACCGCCCGCTCCGGCGTCGAACGCGACCGCGCCCACGACCTCGCCGTCGAGGTCGCCGCCGCCGCGAGCGCCGTCACCGCCGCCGAGACCGACCGCACCCGGCACTCCCTGATCGTCTCCGAACTCACCTACCGGCACGCCACCCTCGGCCTGGAAGCCGCCACCGCCGAAGCCGCCCGGCTGCGCCGCGAACTCACCGACGCCCGCGCCCAGTCCGCCGCCTGGCAGGCCGCCGAGGCCGTCCTGCGGCACCGCACCGCCGCCGACCGGGCCGCCCGGGTCGCCGCCGCCATCCGCGAGGCCGAACTCGACGCCGCCCCCGCCCTCGCCGCCCGCGACCGCGCCGCCGGCGCCCTCGCCCGCGCCCTGGAGACCGCCGCCGCGAGCGCCGAGACCCGCGCCGACCAGGAGGAACTGCGGGCCGACGAACTCCAGCAGGACGGCACCACCGCCCAGGCCGAGGCCACCGCCGCCGCCACCGCCGCGCAGAAGGCCCGCTCCGAGGCCGAACACCTCCGCCAGCGCCTCGCCGAGGTCGAACAGGAGACCGCCGCCGCCGTCGAGGCCGGCTGGATCGACGACTCCGGCGCCGAACCCGACCCGGCCCGCGCCGCCCTGCACGCCGCCGACGCCGAGAAGGCCGCCACCCAAGCCCTCGACCAGGCCCGCGCCGCCGCCGAGCAGAGCGCCGTCCGGGCCCGCGAGACCGCCGCCGCCGAAGCCCGCGCCGAACTCGCCACCGCCCGCGCCGCCGACGCCCGCACCGCCGCCGCCCGCGCGCTCGCCGCCGAACAGCGCACCGCCGAACAGCTCGCCGCCGAACCCCGGCTCGCCGAACTGCTCGCCCTGACGCCCTACCAGGACGGCGCCGACGAGTCCGAGGGCTTCCTCACCCCGCGCGTCCTCGACGCCTCCGCCGAGGACCTGCGCGAACTGCTCGACCAGGCCGTCGCCACCGCCGAACGCACCCTGTTCGACCTGCGCACCGCCGCCGCCGACGACTCCCGGATCCTCGCCGCCCTCGGCGACGGCGGCCTGCTGCCGCCCGGCCCCGACGTCCTCGCCACCGTCGAGCACCTCGGCGAACAGGGCATCCCCGCCCTGCCCGGCTGGCGCTACCTCGCCCAGTCCGTCGACCCCGCCGACCACGACGCGATCCTCGCCGCCCGCCCCGAGCTCGTCGACGGCGTCGTCGTCACCGACCCCGCCTCGCTCGACCGGGCCCGCGCCGCGCTCGCCGCCGCCGCCCTGCTGCCGCGCTCCACCGTCGCCGTCGGCACCGCCGCCGCGCTGATCGCCCCGATCGAGGGCGAGCCCGCGTTCTTCCTGGTGCCGCCCAACCCGGCCATGCACAACGAGACCGCCGCCGACGACGAACGCCGCGAACTGCGCACCCGCGCCACCGCCCGCGAGGAGCACATCCGCGAACTCGCCGCCCGCCTCGGCGGCGACCGCGCCCTCGCCGCCCGGCTCGCCTCCTGGCACGCCAGCTGCCCGCCCGGCACCCTCGCCGAACTCGCCGAAGCCGCCGCCCGGGCCGCCGCGCACGCCGAGACCACCGCCGCCGAACTCGCCACCCTGCGCGCCGACCACGCCGAGGCCGACGCCGAACAGCAGGCCGCCGCCGCCCGCCACGAGGAGTGCCGGGAAGCCGCCCAGCGCACCCGCCGCCGCGCCGACGCCCTGGCCGGCCTCGCCTTCCGGCTCCGCGAACGCGCCACCTGGACCCGCCGCCAGCGCGAACTCGCCGACGACGCCGCCGAGTGCGAACGCCGCCAGGCCCAGTGCGCCGAACGCGCCCGCACCTGCGACGAGGACCGCCGCGCCGCCCAGCGCGCCGCCGACGACGCCCGCCGCACCGCCCGCACCCTGCGCGGCGAACGCGCCGAGATCGCCGCCGTCGACACCAGCGCCGAACCCGCGGGCGGCACCGCGCCCGCCTCGCTGCCCGCCCTCCGCGAGGCCTACCGGGCGGCCGCCCAGCTCTACGAGAAGGTCGGCGTCGGCGCCGACCTGCGCGCCGAACAGGCCCGCGCCGAGAGCGACGAGACCGCCGCCGCCGCCGAACTCGACCGGCTCAGCAACAAGGTCAAGGCCCGCGCCGAGGAACTCCTCGCCAGCCCCGACGGCGCCGACGGCCCCGCCCGGCAGGCCGCCGCCGCCCGCGCCGAGGAACTCGTCGCCCTCATCGAGGCCCGCTCCGGCGCCGCCTCCGAGGAGGTCGGCCGCCTGCGCGGCGACGCCGAACGCTCCGCCCCGGCGGACGGCGAGGCGCACACCGAACTCCCCGCCGACCTGCTCCCCGCCGACCCCGAACACGCCCAGGCCCTGCTGCGCACCGCCACCGCGCTGCTCGCCGAACGCCGCGAACGCGTCGAGGCCGCCCGCACCGAACACGGCGACCTCCAGCGGACGCTGGACCAGGCGCAGGCCGCCGCCGCCGACTTCGAGGAACTCGCCGGACAGCTCCGCGACGCGCTGCGCGACAACGGCGAGGAGACCGACACCGAAACCGACGCCTACCTCGGCTCGCTCGCCACCGCCCGCTCCGCCGTCACCGACACCCGGCGCGCCATGCGGGCCGCCGCCACCGAACTCACCGGCGCCGAACTCGCCGTCCGCGACGCCGCCGACGCCCTCGTCCGGCACGCCAACGCCGCCCGCTACGAAGCCGTCCGCACCCCCGCCCGCCAGCAGATCCGCGAGCTGCCCGCCGTCGCCCTGCCCGACCACGCCGCCGCCTGGGCCGCCGCCTTCGCACCCCGGCTGCGCGTCCTCACCGACGAACTCGCCCAGCTGGAGCGCAACCGCTCCTCCATCGTCGACCGCCTGCGCGGCCTGGTCGAGACCTCGCTCGGCACCCTGCGCGCCGCCCAGCGCCTCTCCCGCCTCCCCGAGGGCCTCGGCGAGTGGTCGGGCCAGGAGTTCCTCCGGATCCGCTTCGACGACCCCGACCACGCCGTCCTGGTCGAACGCCTCGGCGAGGTCATCGACGAGGCCACCCGCGCCGCCGTCAGGAAGAACTCCGACCTGCGCCGCGACGGCATGTCCCTGCTGCTGCGCGGCGTCGCCGCCGCGATCGGCCCCAGGGGCGTCTCGGTCGAGATCCTCAAGCCGGACGCCGTGCTGCGCGCCGAACGCGTCTCGGTCGGCCAGATGTCGGACGTCTTCTCCGGCGGCCAGCTGCTCACCGCCGCGATCGCGCTCTACTGCACGATGGCCGCGCTGCGCGCCAACGACCGGGGCCAGTCCCGACTGCGGCACGCCGGAACGCTGTTCCTCGACAACCCGATCGGCCGTGCCAACGCGACCTACCTGCTGGAGCTGCAGCGCGCCGTCGCCGACGCGCTCGGCGTCCAACTCATCTACACCACCGGCCTGTTCGACACCACCGCGCTCGCCGAGTTCCCGCTCGTCATCCGGCTGCGCAACGACGCCGACCTGCGGGCCGGCCTGAAGTACATCTCGGTCGAGGAGCACCTGCGCCCCGGCCTGCCCGCCCCGCAGGACCCGGACGGCCCGGCCGTTCACGGCGAGATCACCGCGACGCGGATGTTCCGCAAGCCGGAGTAGGAACGCGGCAGGGCCGCGGCACCGTCCGGTGCCGCGGCCCTGCCGTTCCCGTTCCCGCCGGCCGGTTCCGCCACCGCCGGCGGGTACCGCTACCGCCGGGCGGAGACGGTGACCGAGGAGACCCGCATCGGGTGGCCCGGCTCGGTCGCCGGGGTGGGCGGACTGCCGAACGCCTCCGGCAGGTTGCCGCCGATCGCGACGTTCAGGATCAGGAAGATCCCGTGGTGGACGGCCTGGTCCCAGGCGGCCGGGTCGACCCGGTCGGCGGTGACCTCGAAGTACTGCCGGCCGTCCCGCAGCCAGCGCACCCGCTCGGGGCTGGTGGAGCGGTCGATCTCCACGGTGTAGGTGTGGAAGGTGCCCCAGCAGTCCGGGCAGGACCGCTCGCCGGAACCCAGGCCGGTCGGCTCCTCGCACGGGCCCCCGGGGGTGGTCCCGCAGTGCAGGGTGCCGAACACGCCGCGCCCGCCGATGGATTCGACCACGTCGAGCTCGCCCACCCCGGGCCAGCCGGTGTACCCGTCGCGAAGCTTGCCGCCGAGCGCCCAGAACGCGGGCCAGTACCCGGCCGCGGCCCGGCCGTCGACGGCGGGCAGCGCCAACTCGGCCTCCACCCGCAGGACCCCGCCGGCCGGGGCGGCCAGGTCGGCCCGCCGGGACTCGATCCGGCCGGAGGACCAGCGGCCCGCCGCGTCCCGGGTCGGCGTGATCTCCAGCGAACCCCGGCCGTCCAGGCGGACGTTGGCGGTCGAGTCGGTCATCGTCTCGACCTCGCCGGTGCCCCACTGGGCGGCCGGGCAGCCGGGGTAGCAGGTGCCCAGGTCGTACTGCCAGGTGGCGGCGTCCGGCCGGCTCCCGGCCGGGCCGTCGAACTCGTCCCGCAGCAGGGTCGTCCAGCCGCTGCCGAACACGCCCTGGTCGGTGAGGAGCTTGTCCAGGCGCGGGGTGAGCACCACGGCGGCGGCGTTGGTCAGGTGCGAGTCGTCGCGGTACAGCAGCACGTGCTCCAGGACGGCCGGGCAGCTGCGCCCACTGGCCGGGCAGAGCACCGAGTTGACCTCGACGACCCGGACGCCGGGGAACCTCCCGGCGGCGACCTCCTCGGCCAGCGGGTCGGCGTACAGGCCCTCGGCGCGCGGGAAGTCGCAGGCGGAGGTGGTGTCCGGGTGGCCGGAGACGCAGGCCGGGACGTCCCGGCCGGGGACCGGGGTGTCCTGCAGGTAGACGATCGGGACGCCCAGCTCCCGCAGCGGCGTGAGGGTCCGCTCCCAGCCGCGCAGCAGCGCGGCCCGGTCGGCGGTGTAGCGGTTCAGGGTGGAGACGACGATCAGCTTCGGCTTCGGGCCGTCCTTGAGCCGGGCCAGCGCGTTCGCCCGCCAGGTGTCGCACTCGTGGTAGGTGCGGCCCAACTGCGGGTTGACCACCGGGATCTCCGGCAGCGGGCAGCCCTGCTTGACCAACTCCTCGACGGACAGCCGGTGCTGGGCGGCGATGCCGAGCAGCGCGGAGAACCACTGGCCGGCGTGCGAGTCGCCGAGCAGCACGATCCGCTCGTCGCCGGCGCCGAAGCGGCACGGCGGGCTGGTGGTTCCGGCCGGGTCCACCTCGCAGGCGCCGTCCGGCGGGAAGTCCTGCCGGGCCTGGACGGGGTTGGGCACGGTCGGCGCGTGCGGCGGCGGCGCGGCGGCCAGCAGGCTGCTGCCCTCGCGGGCGCCCGGCGGCAGGCCGGACGGGTCCGGCGGAGTGGCCGGGCCCAGGTTGCGGATGGTGCCGGAGCCGACCACCAGCGCCAGCAGCACCGGGAAGACCACCGCGGTCAGGCCCAGCGACAGCCCGCGGCGCGGGATTTCGCCGAGCACCCGGCTGCGCCGCAGCGGCTGCTCCAGCCAGTGCAGCGCGGCGTACGCGGGCAGCGCGGCGGCGGCGGTGAGGGCGACCTTGACGCCCCAGTGCAGGGTGCCCCAGTGGGCCTCGGCGAGGACCAGCACCGGCCAGTGCCACAGGTACAGGTTGTAGGAGAGCCGGCCGATCGCGCGCGGCGCGCCGAGCGACAGCGCCCGGCCGACCAGGTGGGTGCCGCCCGAGCCGGCCAGGATGATCGCGGCGGTGGCGGCGGTGGGCAGCAGCGCGGCGTAGCCCGGGTAGGGGGTGCCGGCGTCGAACAGCAGCACCGAGGCGAGCACCGCGGCCAGGCCGCCGAGGCCGAGCAACTCCCGTACGGTCTTCGGTAGCTGACGGACCGGCAGCAGTGCGATGACGGCGCCGGCGGCGAACTGCCAGGCCCGGGTCGGGGTGGAGAGGTAGGCGCCCGCGCTCCAGTGCAGCGAGAGCCAGAAGGAGCCGGCGCCGAGCAGCACGGTCAGGCCGAGCAGGGCGCGGCGGCGCCAGGCCCAGCGGGCGGCGAGGGCCAGCAGCGGGGCCCAGAGCAGGTAGAACTGCTCCTCGACGGCGAGCGACCAGAAGTGCAGCAGGGCGCTCGGGTCGCGGCCGGCCGCCAGGTAGTCGGTCTGCTCGGCGATGAAGCGCCAGTTGGCGACGGACAGCGCGGAGGCGAGGACGTCGCGCTCCAGGTCGGCGCGGCGCAGCGGTGCGGTGAGCAGGGCGCCGAACACGGCGGTGACGGCCAGGACGACGGCGGCCGAGGGCAGCAGTCGGCGGGCCCGGCGGGAGTAGAACTCGGCCAGCCGGACGCGTCCGCCGTTCGCGGTCTCGGTGCGCAGCAGGCCGGTGATCAGGTAGCCGGAGACGACGAAGAAGACGTCGACGCCGACGAAGCCGCCGGCCAGGCCGGGAACGGCGGCGTGGAAGGCGAGCACGGCGAGGACGGCGACGGCCCGCAGGCCCTCGATGTCGGGTCGGAACTTCGGCCGCTCGACCGGTGCTCGGCTCAGCACGACGGTGAGCGGGGCGGTACTCGGGGCGGTACTGGTGGACACGGGAACGTGGACCTTTCAGCCCAGCCAGGGCAGCATCGGGGCCGCCCAGCCGGAGGCGAGCAGGGCGATCAGGGCGAGCGTGCTCGTGACGGCGAGGGCCTCGGGCCAGCGCCGGGGGCGCATCGCCGGGCGGGCTCCGGATTCGGTGGACCCGGTGGCGCCGGACTCGTCCGCGCCGGGCCGGAGTTCGGCGTACAGGTCGCGGATCAGCGGCACGCCGAGGTGCAGCTGCACGGCCAGGTACAGGGCCAGGCCCCAGGTGGTGCTCCAGCCGTGCAGCCAGGTCGCGACGGCCACGCCGAGGCCGGTGGCGGCCAGCGTGCCGGCCGTCCACACCAGGGAGACCAGCAGCACCTTGCGGGCCATGCCGCCGGAGCGGCCGGGCTTGGCGACACCGGTGGGCACCCAGGCGGCGCTGCGGCCGCGGAGGGTGTGCCAGTAGGCGGTGGCGGCGGCGAAGCTCATCAGCACGTTGGCGCGCAGCACTTCGGAGCGCCAGCGGGTGCGGCTGACCCGGGGCAGCAGCACGTGCCACAGCCAGAGCAGCGAGAGCATCGGCAGCACGTACCAGGCGCGGACCTCGCCGGGGAAGGCGAACAGCATGACCAGCGGCGGCAGCGGGGCGGTGAGCACGTTCACGGCGGCGGCCAGGTAGCCGATGATGCCCTCGTCGAAGCAGCGGCGCATCCGCCAGGTCATCGCCTTGCGGGCGGCCCGGTCGCCGATCAGGTGCAGGTTGCCCATCGTCCAGCGGTACTGCTGGTTGACGAAGCTGGTGGTGGAGTCCGGCGAGGTGCCCTTGGCGACCAGCACCGGCACGTAGCGGGTGGTGTAGCCCCGCTGGTGCAGGGCGAGGCCGGTGTACATGTCCTCGCTGTGGTCGAGCCGGGCGAAGCCGCCCGCGGCGTCGATCGCGGCGCGCCGGTACACGGCGTTGGAGCCGCAGCAGATGGCGGCGTCGGAGGCGTCCCGGCTGGGCTGCACCCAGCGGAAGAACCACTCCTGGGCGGAGCCGGCGGCGCGCTGCACCCAGCCCATCGAGGCGTCGGTGTCGAAGCACTGCGGGCTCTGCACGATGCCGACCGCCGGGTCGCCGAAGTACGGCAGCAGGTGCCGCAGCATGTCGGGGCGCGGTGCGAAGTCGGCGTCCAGGATGGCGATGAACTCGCCGGTGCCCAGGGACAGCGCGTGGTTGAGGTTGCCGGCCTTCTTGAACTCGCCGCGGTTCGGGCGGACCACGTAGTGGTAGCCGAACTCCTGTGCCAGCTCGGCCACTTCGGGCCGGTCGGCGTCGTCGAGCACCCAGACGTCCAGCTGTCCGGCGTACTCGCTGCGGGACACCGCGCGGTAGGCGTTGGCCAGGATGTCGAGCGGTTCGCCGCAGGTCGGCAGGTACAGGTCGACGGACGGCGGCTCGGCCGGCTGCCAGGCGGCGACCAGCAGTTCGTGGCCGGCCCGGGTGAAGCGGCGGCGGCGCAGCCCGTTCAGGCAGGTCAGGGCGAGTGCGACGGCGTTGACGCCGAGGACGGCGAGGAACGGCCACAGGGCCGGGGTGCGCAGCGAGAAGCTGAGCATCGTGCCCGCGCTGAGCGTGAAGGCGAGCGCGGAGAGCAGCGGGACCCAGCGACGCTGAGGCCCGAAGTACCAATACAGCTCCTGATCGGATGGTGGTGACGGAAGGTGATTGACAGTCATTGGGCCCCCCACGGCCAGACATTGACACCTGTCGCGGAGCAGATTACCTGATTGGTATAGACCAAATGACCACGGACGATGAACACCGGGGCAACTCGGGTGAAGGGCGTGTGACCAGGCATGACCCCGTCAGGCAAGATCGACGCCATGGTGCCCGGGTGACCTCCGGGGCGGGTGACGTGCAGAGTGGCGCGGTGGTTCCGGGGTGCGGGTGGCGGGCGCTCGCCGAGCGGGGTGGCGGCTTCCCGCCGTGGGCTGACGGGTCGTCAGGTGGCGCTCGGTGACCGCCGGGGCACCCGGCAACGGCCCTTCGGGGCAGCGGGCGACGGCCCTTTCGGGCGGCCGGCCCCGGGGCGGGTCAGCGCGCGGCGTCTTCCGCGGCGACGGCGACGGCGGCGGCAGTGGGGGTGGCCGTGGCGGCGGCGGCCTTCGGGCAGGGCGGGGCGGCGGCCAGCACCGCCTCCAGCAGGCCCGGGAAGCGGGCGGTCAGGTCCTCCGCGCGCAGGGTGTTCATCTTCGAGGTGCCGCGCCGGTGCTGGCGGATCAGCCCGGCCTCGCGCAGCACCCGGAAGTGGTGGGTCATCGTCGACTTGGTGACCGGCAGCTCGAACGCCAGGCAGTTCAGCTCGTCGCCGCCCGCCCCCGCCAGCTCGGAGACGATCCGCAGCCGCATCGGGTCCGCGAGCGCGTGCAGCACGCACGCCAACTCCAGCTCCGCCGCAGGGGGTTCGGGGAGCAGTCCGGGGCAGCTCGGGTCGTGGTCGAGGGTCACGGGGTCCATGGTACGACATCCCTCGTAGTTTGACAGTCCTCGTAGTACGGTGTGTATCGTACGAAGCGCGGCGAGGCCGCACGACGCAGAGAAGCCGAGTCCGGAACCCCAGGAAGGACGGGCAGCAGTGAGCGCCCTCTTCGAGCCCATCACCCTCCGTTCGCTGACCATCCCCAACCGGATCTGGCTCAGCCCGATGTGCATGTACTCGGCCGCCTCCGAAGGTCCCGACACCGGCGCCGCCACCGACTTCCACCTCGCCCACCTCGGCTCCCGGGCCGCCGGCGGCGCCGGACTGGTGATGGTCGAGGCCACCGGCGTCCGCCCCGACGGCCGGATCTCCCCGTGGGACCTCGGCCTGTGGAACGACCGCCAGCAGGAGCGGCTGGCCCGGGTCGCCGCGCTGATCGCCCAGCACGGCGCGGTGCCCGCGATCCAGCTGGCCCACGCCGGCCGGAAGGCCTCGACCGACAAGCCCGGCGAGGGCGGCGGCCCGCTCCCGGTCGAGCGGGGCGGCTGGCCGGTCGTCGGCCCGTCCCCGCTGGCCTTCAACGAGGGCTACCCCGTCCCCGCCGAACTGACCGAGGACCAGATCGCCGAACTGGTCGAGGACTTCGCCGCCGCCGCCCGCCGCGCCCTGGCCGCCGGGTTCGAGGTGGTCGAGGTGCACGGCGCGCACGGCTACCTGGTGCACCAGTTCCTGTCGCCGATCTCCAACCACCGCACCGACGGCTACGGCGGCGACTTCGCCGGCCGCAGCCGCCTCGCCCGCGAGGTCGCGGCCGCGGTGCGGGCCGTCTGGCCGGCCGAGCTCCCGGTGTTCTTCCGGGTGTCCGCCACCGACTGGCGCCCCGAGGAGCCCAGCTGGACGGTCGAGGAGTCCGTCCTGCTGGCCAAGGAGCTCCAGGCGATCGGCGTCGACCTGGTCGACGTCTCCACCGGCGGCAACGTCCCGCACGCCGAGATCACCGTCGAGCCCGGCTACCAGGTGCCGTTCGCGGAGACCATCCGCCGCGAGTCCGGCCTCCCGGTCAACGCGGTCGGCCTGATCACCGACGCCGACCAGGCCGAGCGGATCGTCGCCGACGGCCGCGCCGACGCCGTCATGCTCGGCCGCGAACTGCTGCGCGACCCGTACTGGCCGCTGCACGCCGCCCGCGAGCTGGACGTGCCGCGCAACTGGCCCGCCCAGTACGGCTTCGCGGTCGGCCCGCGCGGCTGACCGGCGGCCCACCACCGGACGGCCCCGACCGGCCCCCGACCCGGACGCGGGTCGGGGGCCGGTCCGTGCGGGCTCCCCGCCGCGGCTTGCTAGGGTGCCTGCGATGAGTGAAGCGACGGAGCGGCTGCGAGCGGCGATCGCGGGGAACCTGAAGCACGCCCGGCTGGTCCGCGGCCTGAGCCTGCGGGACCTGGCGGAGCGGGCGGGCGTGAGCAAGGGCCTCCTGTCGCAGCTGGAGCACGGCGCGGCTAATCCGACGATCGAGGCGCTCGGCGCCGTCGCGGCGGCCCTGGGCCTGGAGGTCGCGGACCTCATCCGCACCCCGCTGTTCGAGCCGCAGGTGCTGTCCGCGCGCTCGCTGGAGGAGGCGTCGAGGACGCTGTTCGCCAGCTCCGAGGCCCGCCGGGTCGGCCTCTACGAGACCGCGCTGCCCCCCGGCGGCTCGCACGACAGCGCCCCGCACGGGCGCGGCTCGGAGGAGTTCGCCTACGTGCTGTCCGGCGCGGTGGTGCTGACGCTGGAACAGCGCTCGGTGTCGCTGCGGGCGGGCGAGGCGGTGCGCTTCTCCGGGGAGGGCGAGCACAGCTACCAGGCGGCGGAGGACGGCCCGGTCGAGCTGATCACGCTGCTCTCGATGCCGTCCGACTGACCGTCGGTGGCACTGACGGTCAGCCCTCCAGCAGGACGAGGCCGCGGTAGCTCGGCGTCCCGTACCAGGCGAGGCGGTCCAGGGTGGCGGCGGGCAGCGGCAGGTCGACGCCGTCGAGCCAGCTCTCGCCGAAGCCGGCGTCGGTCCACGGGTCGTGGGCCAGGAACACGTCGGGCCCGGCCGTGCCGTGCACGGTGATCCAGTGCGGGCAGCTCTCGTCGTGCATGCCCAGCTGTTCGATCAGCACCAGGGCGACCGCGCCGCCGGCCAGCGCGGCCCGCAGGGTGTCCGGTGAGAAGGCCTCGGTGCGGACCTCCAGGCCGCGTTCGGCGGCCTCGCGGCGGAACCCGTCCTGCAGGAAGGCCCGCAGGTCGCGCTCCTCGTCGTTGACGCACAGCTCCAGCAGCACCGGCTCCTCGGTGGAGAGCAGCACCCGGGCCCGGGCGCCCTCGTCCGCGGCGGCCAGGGCCAGGCCCACCGGTTCGCAGCCGCCGACCGTGGTGGCCCGCCGCCACAGCCGCAGCTCGGCCTCCCGGGTCGGCCGCCCGCGTACGCCCAGCGCCGCCAGGCCCATCTGGAGGGCGGCCGGACCGCAGGTGAAGTCGGTGGTCTGGCGCATGTACGGGACCGCACCGGGCGCCGTCGGGGACGGCTCGCGGAGCAGCACCTGGCCGCGTACCGGCGCCTCGTGGAACGGTCCCGCCACCGGCCCCGACCAGCGCGGCGCCGCCGGCAGCGCCTGCCAGCCGGCCGCGAGCGAGTACTCCCAGGCGGCGTCGTAGCCGTCACCGTCCGGGGCGAACTCGCGCTTGACCGAGACGGCGCCCTCGGCCCAGGCCCGCTCCACCACGGCGTCCACCAGCTCCGCCGTCAGGGCGGCCCGCTCGGCGGGCTCCGCCGAGGCCGTCCAGACGTCCGCGATCTTGCGGTAGGCGGTCAGTGGGCGGTGCACCTCGAAGGCGGCGCCGACCAGTTCACCGTTCCGCCGGGCCGTGTACAGGGTCGCCACCTGCACCCCGCCGTGCCGGTTCCACCGCTGCAGCAGGGCCGGGGGCAGGGCGTCGAGTCCGGCGGCGACCGAGGTCACGTCGGCGGGGACGGGCAGCGCGTCGATCAGCAGGGCGGCGGACACGGTCAACAGGCTCCGTAGCTGGGTGGGTCGAGGGGAGTTCGAGGGAGTTCGAGGGAGGCGATGGAAGGGGAACCGGGGGAGTCGGGGAGGTCAGCGGCCGGTGAGCAGCTTCCGGGTGTACGGGTGGGTGGGCGTGTCCAGCACCGTGTCGGCCGGGCCGTGCTCGACCACCCGGCCCCGGTGCATGACGTAGACGCGGTCCGCGACCTGGCGGGCGATGCCCAGGTCGTGGGTGATGAACAGGACGCCGAGGTCCAGTTCGCGGCGGAGCCGGGCGAGCAGGTTCAGCACTCCGGCCTGTACCGACACGTCCAGCGCGGACACCGCCTCGTCGCAGACCAGCACCCGCGGGCGCGGGGCCAGCGCCCGGGCGATCGCGACGCGCTGCCGCTCGCCGCCGGAGAGCCGGCGCGGTCGGCGGGACAGGTGGTCGCGCGGCAGGCCGACGAGTTCCAGCAGGTCGGCGGGGTCCTCGTCGGGGCGGCCGGCGGCGCGCAGCGCCTCGCGCAGGGCGGTGCCGATGCTGTGCCCGGGGTTCAGCGCCGAGTACGGGTCCTGGAAGACGATCTGCACCCGTCCGGGGTCCGTGGTCGGCCGCCGGGCGCCGGGGGACGGCTCGGAGAGCGGGAACGCCACCGTCCCGGCGCTCGGCCGTTCCAGGCCGACCACGCAGCGGGCCAGTGTGGTCTTGCCGGAGCCGGACTGGCCCAGCACAACTACCGCCTCGCCCCGGTCCAGCCGCAGGTCCACGCCGTCCACGGCGGGCCGGTCCGTCCGGGCGAACCGCTTGACCAGCCCGGAGACCAGCAGCGCGGGCTCCGGGTCGGCCGCCGCCCGCGCCCCGACCGCCTGGGCGGCCGGCTTCGTCGCAGGGGTCGGGGCCGGGGCCGCCGCCGGGAGTCGGCCGATCCGCAGGCAGGCGGCCAGGTGGCCGGTGGCCGTGTCGGCGGCCGGGGCCAGCACGGGGGCGTACCGGTCACGGCAGTCGGGGAGGGCCAGCTCGCAGCGGTCCGCGAACGCGCAGCCCGCGCCGACCGCGTGGGCGGCGGGCACCCGGCCGGGGATGGTCGGCAGCAGCGGCAGGCGCCGGTCCAGCGGCGGTTCGCAGGCGGCGAGCCGGGCGGTGTACGGGTGGGCGGGGGTGTCCAGCACCTGCGCGCCGGTGCCGGTCTCGACCAGTCGGCCCGCGTACAGCACGCCGATCCGGTCGGCCCGGCTGCGGGCCAGGCCGAGGTCGTGGGTGATCAGGACGACGGCCATCCGCCGGTCCCGCTGGAGGCGGGCGATCAGTTCCAGCACCTCGTGCTGGGTGGTGGCGTCCAGCGCGGTGGTGGGTTCGTCGGCGATCAGCAGTTCGGGGTCGGCGGCCAGCGCGGCGGCGATCGCGACCCGCTGGCGCATGCCGCCGGACAGCTGGTGCGGGTACCGTCCGGCGGTGTCGCCGGGCAGGCCGACCTCGGCCAGCAGCGCGGCCACCCGGGCCGCCCGGTCGGCCCGGGCGGGCTTGCCGGGCAGGGCCCAGCCGATCTGCGCCCCGCAGGTGTGGACCGGGGAGAGCGAGGTGAACGGGTCCTGGAGCAGCAGCGCGACCCGGCTGCCCCGGACGGTCCGCCACTGCCGGGCGTCCGGGTCCAGCGGGACGGGTTCGCCCGCCAGCTCCAGCGTGCCGGTGGCCCGCACCCCGGCGGGCAGCAGGCCGCTGAGGGCCTTGACGGTCATCGACTTGCCCGAGCCGGACTCGCCGACCAGGGCGAGCGTCTCGCCGCGCTCGACCCGCAGGTCCAGGCCCGCGACGATGACGCCGGCCGGTCCCGTCACCCGCAGGTCGCGCACCGCCAGCAGCGGGGCGGCGGCCGCGGTGGCCGTCCCGGCCGCGGTTGCGGTGGCGGCGTCCCGTTCGGCTCGGCTCATCGGGTGGCCACCTTCCGGTCCAGGCGCTCGGCGAGCCAGTCGCCGAGCAGGTTGACGCTGGTCGCGGCCAGGATGACCAGCACGCCGGGCAGCACCGGGGCGAGCGGGTTGTCGACCATGATCCGCTGGCCGTCGGCCAGTTGGCGCCCCCAGTCGGCGGCGCCGGGCGCGACGCCCAGGCCCAGGTAGGAGAGCGAGGAGAGCGCGACCATCGCGAACGCGGTGTTCAGCAGCGCGTTGGCGACCGCGACCGGCGCGGTGTTCGGCAGCACGTGCCGGAGCATGATCCGGCCGGGCCGGATCCCCAGCACCCGGGCCGACTCGATGTACGGGCGGCCGGCCTGCTCCATGACCGCGGCCCGCACCAGCCGGACGTCCGTGGGCGAGAACAGGACGATCAGCACCAGCACCGTCACCCAGTAGCCGCCGCCGAGCATCCCGACCACCACCATCGCCAGCAGCACGGCGGGTAGCGCGAGCAGCAGGTCCGCGTAGCGGCCCACCGCGGTGTCCAGCCAGCCGCCGCGGAACCCGGCCAGGGTGCCGAGCAGCAGGCCGACCAGCATCGAGCCGCAGGCCACCACGACCGGCCCGAACAGCGCCGACCGGGCGCCCAGGACGGCGAGCGAGAGGACGTCGCGGCCGAGCGCGTCGGTGCCGGACAGGTGGCCCTCGACGCCGGCGCCGACCGTGCCCAGGTAGAGGTCCTGGTCGAGGGCGTGCGGGGCGAGCAGCGGGCCGGCCAGCGCGCAGAGCACCGCCGCGCCGAGGAACACCGCGCTCAGCAGCACGGTCAGCGGCGCGCGGCGCAGCGGGGCGGGGCGCAGCGGGGTGCGGCGCGGAGGGGCGGGACGGGAGGTCATCGGGCGCCCACCGCCCGGGCGCGCATCCGGGGGTCGATCGCCAGGTAGGCGAGGTCCACCGCCAGCGTGACCAGCGAGACCGTCAGGGCGGTCACCAGCGTCAGCGCCTGCACCACCGCGAAGTCCTTGAACAGCACCGAGGACTCCAGCAGCGAGCCGAGCCCGGGCAGCGCGAAGGTGGTCTCCACCAGTACGGTGCCGCCGAGCAGGTAGGCGACCAGCAGGCCCAGGCTGGTGACGATCGGCACGGCGGCGTTGCGCAGCACGACGCCGAGCACCCGTCGGCCGCCGAGGCCGCGGCTGCGGGCGAAGACCACGTAGTCCTCCTCCAGTTCGCGGACGACGGCGGTCCGGGTCAGCTTGACCACGAACGCGCCCAGGCCCAGCGCGAGCGCGACCGACGGCAGCGCGAGGTGCCACAGAACGTCCAGGAACCCGGTCCCGGTGCCGTACACCGGGAACCACTCCAGGCCGACGCCGAACGCGTACAGCAGCAGCAGGCCGACCGCGAAGCCCGGCGCGCTCACGCCGACCACCGAGCCGCCGACCAGCAGGCGGTCCAGCAGCCGGCCGCGCCGCAGCGCGGCGGCCACCCCCGCCGGGACGCCGAGCAGTACGGACAGGCCGAAGGCCAGCCCGCACAGCGCGGCGGTCAGCCCGAGGCGCTCGCCGAGTACGGCCGAGACCGGTTCGCCGGTCCGCACCGAGCTGCCGAGGTCGCCGCCGAGCAGGCCGGACAGCCAGCGCCCGTACTGCTGCAGAAACGGTTCGTCCAGGTGGTACTGGGCCCGGACCTGGGCCAGCGCCTCCGGGGTGGCGTTCCTGGTGCCCAGCAGGTTGCGGGCGATGTCCCCCGGAGCGAGGAACATCAGGCCGTAGACCAGCAGCGACAGCAGGAACAGCAGCAGCAGGGCGGTGCCGAGCCGCCGCGCCACGAAACCCGCCAGCGGGCGCCCGCCGCCCGCGGCGGCCTTCGGCGGCAGGGGCGCGGGCGCTCCGGTCACGGGGGCCCCGGGCACGGCGGGGTCAGACGGCCGCATGGATCCGGGTGGGCCACTGCGACACCATCGTGTAGGAGGTGTAGCCGGTGATGCCGACGGTGTCGCGCAGGGCCAGCGCCGACTGCCCCCACCAGAGCGGCGCGTAGGCGGCGTCGGCGGCCTGCGCCTGCTGGGCCTGGAGCAGCAGCTCCGCCCGCGCGGCCGGGTCGCCGGTCGTCGCGGCCCGCCCGACCAGCTCGGCGACCTGCGGGGCGGCGTACTTGGCCGGGTTGTCGGGGCCGAGCAGCCAGGAGACGATCTCGCCCGGGTCGCCGGTGGTGTTGAAGTACCAGAAGAAGGTCAACCCGGGGAAGGAGTTGATCTCGGCGATCCACTGCTCCAGCGGCAGTTCCCTGACGTTCAGCGTGACGCCGATCTTCTTCAGCTCGGCGGCGAACGCGAGCGCGGCGGTGCCCAGGTGCGGGCCGCTGCTCGGGTAGGACAGGTCGGCGGTGAAGCCGCCCGGCACCTTGGACCGGGCGAGCTCGGCCTTCGCCTTCTCCAGCGAGTACTCGTACTGCGGGACGGTCGCCAGCTTGGCGGCGGCCTGCTCCGGCGTCCACAGCCCGCCGAACTGCTCGGGGGTGGAGAGCGCGGTGGCGACCTGGCCGTGGCCGTGCAGCACCTCCTTGACGATCGCGGCGCGGTCGACCGCGTGCGCGACCGCCTTGCGCACGTGCGGGTCGTCGAAGGGCGCGACGGTGGTGTTGAAGGTCAGGCCCGCGTACGAGCGGTCGGGGGTGTAGACGATCCGGGTGCCGTGGATCGCCTCCCACTGCCGGGCGGCGGCCAGCGGCACGTTCAGCGAGGCGTGCGTCTCGCCGGACTGCCAGGCCAGGCGCCGGGTGTTGTCGTCCGGGATGAAGTCGATCCGGAGCTTGGCGACCTTCGGGGCGGTGCCCCACCAGTGCGGGTTGCGGGTGAGTTCGAGGTGCGAGTCCGGCTTGAACTCGGTGACCCGGTACGGGCCGGAGCCGGTGAGCAGCGACGCGGCGGTGCCGATCTTGCCGCCGGTGCTCTCCCAGTACGCCTTGGGGGCGATCCACAGCGCCTGGGCCGAGGTCGCCAGCCACTCGAAGGCCACGGCGCCGCTCTTGCTGACCAGGGTGACCTCGTTCGGCCCGGTCTGCTTCGCGGACTCCAGGTCGGCCCAGTAGCTCGCGGTGCCGGGGGAGACCGTGCTGTCCGCCGCCATCGTGACGGAGTGCAGCACGTCCTCGACGGTGACCGGGCTGCCGTCGTGGAAGCGGGCGCCCTCGCGCAGCGTGTAGACGTGCGTCCGGTCGTCGGTCCTGGTCACGGCGGAGGCCAGCGCCGGGACGAGCCGGCCGTCGCCGTCCACGCCGACCAGGCCCTCCATCGCGACGGCGGCCGCGTAGTAGTTGAGGATCCCGGACTCCTGCCCGGGGTACAGGTTGGAGAGCGAACCAGGCAGCGAGACCCGCAGCAGCGGGATCTCCTTCCCGGTGTCCCGGCCCGCCGCGGCCTGCCCGCCGCCGTCCGCCGCGCGGTCGCCCCGGGAGGGCTGCGCCCCGCACGCCTCCAGCAGCGCACCCGCGGACAACACGGCGGCGCCGGTGAGGGCGCCCTTGAGGATGCTGCGCCGCCGGAGTGCGGGCGGCGGGGAGACCTGGGACATCGTGTTGCCACCTGTGCGCGTGGTGCCGAGGCTCGCGTCCATTGAGACGGGCCATTTGGATTGAATTAGTAAACACCTGGTGCCGGTGGATGGCTACGGAGCAAGCTGTGACCTCTCTCGCACCGGCCGAAAACGTCCGCATCGTGAGACGCTGCAATCCATTCGGACCGCCTGAGGCCGGGCTCCGACGGGGTGCCGCACGAGGGTGGCGGGAGTCCGAATCGCGGACGGTCACGTTCCGGATGGTGGCGGAGACGCCACCGGCCCGGACACACCGGGTGTCCGGGCCGGTCACGGCTCCCGAGGGCGCGGTGCGGCTACTCCGCGGCCAGCCGGGCCGGGAAGCCGCCGGTCGCGATCGGGCCCCAGCGGCGCGGGGTGATCCGGATCAGCGACTTGCCCTGCCGCCGCATCGCCTCGCGGTACTCGTCCCAGTCCGGGTGCTCGCCCGCGATGTTCCGGTAGTACTCGACCAGCGGCTCCAACGCCTCCGGCAGGTCCAGCACCTCGGCCTCGCCGTCCACCTGCACCCAGGGCCCGTTCCACTCGTCCGAGAGCACCACCACGCTCACCGCCGCGTCCCGCTTGGCGTTGCGGGTCTTCGCCCGCTCCGGGTAGGTGGAGACGACGATCCGGTTGGAGTCGTCCACCCCGCAGGTCAGCGGGGACGCCTGCGGGCTCCCGTCGGCCCGGCGGGTCAGCAGCAGGGCCCGGTGGCGCGGACGCACGAACTCCAGCAGCTCGTCCAGTCCGACCCGGGTGGTGGTGGCGATCGAAGGGCTCATGCCGCCCAGCCTAGGGCCCGTCCTCGAACCCCCGCCTGCCCCGCGACGCCTGGCACGCCCTCTCGCCGCACCGGGCGAAAAGCCGAGTACGTCCCGTACGAGGCCTTCCGCCCGGCGCACCGAGAGCACGCACCAGCCGCCGCAGGGCTGCGACGGGGGTTCGAAGACGAGCCCTAGTAGTGCTTTGTTAGGTCGGGGCTGGGGTTGGTGTGGCGGCGGGGCGGTGGCATGTCGGGCATGGTCCGTTCCAGGTGGCCAGGAGCTGTTGGAGTGCTCTGACGGCCTGGTAGAGGGTCATGCCCGAGCA
>NZ_JBVHEH010000027.1:0-125350 GCF_055562955.1 Kitasatospora sp. NPDC015121 | reverse complement strand
CCCCGGGGGGGGGCCCCGCGCGCCGGGGGGGTTGTCCTCCCCCGGCGGGGTTGCCCGGCCCCCCCGGGGGGGCGGGCCCCCGGGGGGGGGGGCCGCCCCCCCCCCGCCGTTCGCCGGCCGGCCGGCCGCCGCTCCCGCGCTGACCGGGGCAACACGCAAGATCCGAGCCGGGCGGGGTGTACCGCTCCGGAACCTCTCTTCGATAGGCTGGACCCCGGCGGGTCGCGCCGTGCCGCGCGCCCCCCTCTCCGAGCACCCCGCCGGCAGTACCGCCGCAGGCCCCGTCGTCCGGATCGCCCGGGCCTGACCCCCCCACCCTTCAGGAGTGTGTCCACCGCATGGCCGGTCCCGCGTTCCGCGCCGCCGCCGTCCGGGTCCGCGTCCCCGCGACCAGCGCCAACCTCGGACCCGGCTTCGACGCCTTCGGCCTCGCCCTCGGGCTCTACGACGACGTGGTGGTCCGGGTCGCCGACTCCGGCCTGGCCGTGGACATCGCCGGCGAGGGCGCCGAGAACCTCGCCCGTGACGAGCGCCACCTGGTGGTCCGCTCGATGCGCGCCGCCTTCGACCGGCTCGGCGGCCAGCCCCGCGGCCTCGAAGTGGTCTGCGCCAACCGGATACCGCACGGCCGCGGCCTGGGCTCCTCGTCCGCCGCGATCTGCGCCGGCATCGTCGCCGCCCGCGCCGTCACCATCGGCGGCGCCTCCGCGCTCGGCGACGACGCGCTGCTCGCCCTCGCCTCCGAGCTGGAGGGCCACCCGGACAACGTCGCGGCCTGCCTGCGCGGCAACTTCACCGTGGCCTGGACCGAGGACGGCGGCGCCCGCACCATCACGCTCGACCCCTCCGACCGGGTCGTGCCGGTCGTGTTCATCCCCTCCACCGAGGTGCTCACCGAGACCGCCCGCGGCCTGCTGCCCAGGACCGTGCCGCTGGCCGACGCCGCGCTCAACGCGGGCCGCGCCGCCCTGCTGGTCGAGGCGTTGACCCGCCGCCCCGAGCTGCTGCTCACCGCCACCGAGGACCGCCTGCACCAGGACTACCGGGCCTCCGCGATGCCGGACAGCGCCGCCCTGGTCGCCGCCCTGCGCTCGGAGGGCGTACCCGCCGTCATCTCGGGGGCCGGGCCGACCGTGCTCGCGCTCACCGACGAGGCCGACGTCGGCAAGGTGCTCAACTTCGCGGGGGCGCAGTTCGCGGCGCACCGGCTGGAGCTGGACCGCGCCGGCGCCACCGTCCTGCCGCTCGACATGTGAGACGGACACGATTGACAAGCAAAGGGCTGGGGAATGTGTCAGGGGGTAGGTAGTGTTAACCTCATTGCTGCACCAGATGCCCTCCGGGCGCCGGTGCGACGCATCCCGATCCCGTTCCCCCGCTCGTGCGAGGGCCGGAAGCTCGGGAGCACGATTCTCCGGGAGCTCGCCACACCGCGTACGCAGCCTGCCTGCGCAAGTGGGGCCCATCCCGAAGCCGTGACGGCACCGGACTCCCACCCCCAGCCTCCGCACTGAGGCCAGGCCCGGGTGGGGCCCGCAGCCGCCGCGCGACGGGGGCCCGGGCATCAAAACAGGCGCAGCGAGGTCGGCACCAGAACCGGCCGTCCGCGCCGCTTCGCACCACAGTGCACCGCACTTCGCAGCTCCCCGGAAGGACCAGCCTTCCGCGGGAATCCAGCCCCTGACCAGCGCGAAGAGACGCTGGACAGGACAGCACAACCGGTCGCCGTGCCAGACAGGCCGACGTCCGCTCCAGGGAAGGACCCTTAGTGAGCGACACCACCGATCTGATGGGCGCGCGCCCGGACGCCGAGGCGTCGGACGCGGCCGCCCCGGCGGCTCCGGCGCGACGCCGTCGTACCGCCGCCGCCGGCCTGGACGGCCTGGTGCTGGCCGAGCTCCAGAAGCTCGCCTCGTCCCTCGGGATCAGCGGTACCGGGCGGCTGCGCAAGAGCCAGCTGATCGAGGCCATCAAGGAGAAGAGCGGCGGGGACCCGCTGCTCGCGGGGGCCCCGGCCGCCGCTCCGGCCGCCAAGAAGGCCACCAAGGCCGCCGCCCCCGCCGAGGCCGCTCCGGCCGCCCCGGCCGAGGAGCAGGGCGAACCGGCCGCCGCGCCGAGGGCGGCCCGCCGCACCCGCGCCGCCGTCGTCAGCGAGCCGCAGGCGCAGATCGAGATCCCGGTGCAGGCCGCCGCCGAGACCGCGGCCGCCACCGCCCGGGCCGAGCGTCCGCGCCGCCGGGCCACCGCCGCCGCCGGCGCCCCGACCGCCGAGGCCGCTGCTGCGGCCGCCACCGCCACCGCCACCGAGCAGGCCCCCGCCGAGGCCAAGGCCGAGGCCCAGCGCCCGGCCGCCGCCGAGGGCGAGGCCCGCGCCGAGCGCCGCGAGCGCCGGGACCGCCGCGAGCGCGGCGAGCGGACCGAGCGCGCCGAGGCCCCCGCGGCCGACGCCGACGGCGAGATCCGCGAGTCCCGCCGGGACCGCCGCAACCGCCGCGAGCGCGACCGCACCGACCGCCAGCAGGGCGGCGGCCAGCAGCAGGACGGCGGCCAGGGCGGCCAGGGCCGCCAGCAGCAGGGCCAGCAGCAGGGCGGCGCCCAGCAGCAGCAGGGCGGCGGCAGCGCCCACCAGCAGCAGGGCGGCTACGACGACGACGAGTTCGGCGACGGCCGGCGCGGCCGCCGCGGCCGCTACCGCGACCGCCGGGGCCGTCGCCGCGAGGGTTTCGAGGCCACCGGTGGCCCCGAGGTCCCGCTGAGCGACGACGACGTCCTGATCCCCGTCGCGGGCATCCTGGACATCCTCGACAACTACGCCTTCGTCCGGACCTCGGGCTACCTGCCCGGCCAGAACGACGTCTACGTCTCGCTGGCCCAGGTCCGCAAGCACGGCCTGCGCAAGGGCGACGCCATCACCGGCGCGGTCCGCCAGCCCAAGGACGGCGAGCGCCGCGAGAAGTTCAACGCCATGGTGCGGCTGGACTCCGTCAACGGCATGGACCCGGACAGCGGCCGCGGCCGCCCCGAGTTCGGCAAGCTGACCCCGCTGTACCCGCAGGAGCGCCTGCGCCTGGAGACCGACCCGGGCGTGCTGACCACCCGGATCATCGACCTGGTGTCGCCGATCGGCAAGGGCCAGCGCGGTCTGATCGTGGCCCCGCCGAAGACCGGCAAGACCATGATCATGCAGGCGATCGCCAACGCGATCACCCACAACAACCCCGAGTGCCACCTGATGGTCGTCCTGGTCGACGAGCGTCCGGAGGAGGTCACCGACATGCAGCGGTCGGTGAAGGGCGAGGTCATCTCCTCGACCTTCGACCGCCCGGCCGAGGACCACACCACCGTCGCCGAGCTCGCCATCGAGCGCGCCAAGCGCCTGGTGGAACTGGGCCACGACGTGGTGATCCTGCTCGACTCGATCACCCGCCTGGGCCGCGCCTACAACCTGGCCGCGCCCGCCTCCGGCCGCATCCTGTCCGGTGGTGTCGACTCGACCGCGCTCTACCCGCCGAAGAAGTTCTTCGGCGCCGCGCGCAACATCGAGAACGGCGGCTCGCTGACCATCCTCGCCACCGCGCTGGTCGACACCGGCTCCCGGATGGACGAGGTGATCTTCGAGGAGTTCAAGGGCACCGGCAACATGGAGCTCAAGCTCGACCGGAAGCTCTCGGACAAGCGCATCTTCCCCTCCGTCGACGTGGACGCCTCCGGCACCCGCAAGGAGGAGATCCTGCTCGGCCACGAGGAGCTGGCCATCACCTGGAAGCTCCGCCGGGTCCTGCACGCGCTGGACTCGCAGCAGGCGATCGAGCTGCTGCTGGACAAGATGAAGCAGACCAAGTCGAACGCCGAGTTCCTGATGCAGATCGCCAAGAACACCCCGGGCTCGGGCGACTGACCCCGGCCGCACCACACGGGACCCCGCACCGCCGCCAGGCGGTGCGGGGTCCCGCGTTTTCCGGCCCGGGCCGGAGACCGTCCACGGTCCGGGCGTGTCGCTTATGCTCGGAAGGTCGCGTCCAGGGCGAAAAGAGGCGATATGGCCGAGAACACCGGGCGTCGCGGCCCGCGCCGCCGCCGCGGGCTGCGGATCGCGCTGTTCGCGCTGGCCGGCCTGGTCCTGGTCGGGGCCGGGCTGGGCGGCTTCGCCTACTGGAAGCTGAACGGCAACATCCACGGCGTCGACATCTCCGGGCAGCTGGGCACCGCCCGGCCGCCCGCCTCCACCGGCGGGGCCTTCAACGTGCTGGTGCTGGGCTCCGACTCGCGCTCCGGCGCCAACGGGAACCTGGCGGGCGGCGCGACCGGCGACACCGCCCGCTCGGACACCGCGATGGTGGTGCACGTCAACCAGGCGCACACCGCCGCCTCGGTGGTCTCGATACCGCGCGACACCCTGGTGGCCCGCCCGGCCTGCACCGCCCCCGACGGCAAGCAGGTCGCCGCCGCCCGCAGCGCGATGTTCAACTCCGCGTACGAGGTCGGCGGCCCGGTCTGCGCGGTGAAGACCGCCGAGCAGCTGACCGGGATGCGGATGGACCACTTCGTCGAGGTGGACTTCGCCGGGTTCGCCGCGCTGATCGACGCGATCGGCGGGGTGGAGGTCACCACCACGGTGCCGATCGACGACCGGGACAGCGGGCTGAGCCTGGCCGCCGGCACCCACCACCTGGGCGGCGAGCAGGCGCTGGCCTTCGTCCGGACCAGGCACGGCGTCGGCGACGGCAGCGACCTGGGCCGGATCGAGCTGCAGAAGGAGATGGTCAGGGCGATGCTCGGACAGGTCGGCTCGCTCGGGCTCTCCACCAACCCGGTCGCGATGTGGCAGCTCGGCGACAAGCTCACCAGCGCGCTCACCACCGACTCCGACCTGGCCTCGGTCAGCTCGCTGGTCGGCATGGCGCAGACCCTGAAGAAGATCGGGCCCGAGCAGCTCACCATGGTCACCCTGCCGGTGGCGTACGCGGTCAGCGACCCCAACCGGGTCGTCCCGCGGAGCCCGGACGCCCAGCAGCTGTGGGCCGCGCTGCGCACCGACCGGGCGGTGCCGGCCTCGGTGCTGCAGGCGCAGCCGGCCAACCCGGCGCAGGCCACCCCGTCCGCGCAGGCCACCCCGTCCGACCGGGCGACCTCGGTGCGCGGGGGAGCGGAATAGCGGGATCCGCCTCCCGGTTTGGGAAGAAGCGGGCAGTGCTGGCACACTGGTCCGTCGGTCCCGGTTCACGAGCGGCTGTCCAGTCCGCCGACCCGGTGCCCTCCCGATCAGCTAGGAGAATCCCTTGAAGTCCAACGTTCACCCGGACTACGTGCTCACCAAGGTGACCTGCACCTGTGGCAACGAGTTCACCACTCGCTCGACCGAGACCAGCGGCGAGATCCGCGCCGAGGTCTGCTCGAACTGCCACCCGTTCTACACCGGCAAGCAGAAGATCCTCGACACCGGTGGCCGCGTGGCCCGCTTCGAGGCGCGCTTCGGCAAGAAGCTCTCCGGCGGCAAGGCCTAGCGCTTCCACGGCGCCGGTCTCGGTCGTCCCCGTGCTCTCGCACGGGGCGACCGGGCCGGCGCCGTTCGCGTCTCCCGCTTTTCGCACGTTCCCCCGGCACACTCACGGAAGTAGGACAGACCGATGTTCGAGGCAGTCGAAGAGCTCCTCGTCGAGCACGCCGACCTCGAGAAGAGGCTGGCCGACCCGTCGGTGCACGCCGACCAGGCGAACGCCCGCAAGCTCGCCAAGCGCTACGCCGAGCTGACCCCGATCACCCGGACGTACCTGGCCTGGCGGCAGGCCGGCGAGGACATCGCCGCCGCGCGCGAACTCGCGGTCGAGGACCCGGACTTCATCGCCGAGGCGAAGGCCTCCGAGGCCCGCCAGGACGAGCTGACCGAGGAGCTGCGGCTGCTGCTGGTGCCGCGCGACCCCAACGACGACAAGGACGTCATCCTGGAGGTCAAGGCGGGCGAGGGCGGCGAGGAGTCCGCGCTGTTCGCCGGCGACCTGCTGCGGATGTACCTGCGCTACGCGGAGCGGATCGGCTGGAAGACCGAGATCATCGACGCCAACGAGTCCGACCTCGGCGGCTACAAGGACGTCTCGGTGGCGGTGAAGGCGCGCGGCGGCACCGAGCCCGGGCAGGGCGTCTGGGCGCGGCTGAAGTACGAGGGCGGCGTGCACCGGGTGCAGCGGGTGCCCGCGACCGAGTCGCAGGGCCGGATCCACACCTCCGCCGCGGGCGTGCTGGTCACCCCGGAGGCCGAGGAGGTCGAGGTGGAGATCCACGCCAACGACCTGCGGATCGACGTCTACCGCTCCTCCGGCCCCGGCGGGCAGTCGGTGAACACTACCGACTCCGCGGTCCGGATCACCCACCTGCCGACCGGTATCGTGGCGTCCTGCCAGAACGAGAAGAGCCAGCTGCAGAACAAGGAGCAGGCGATGCGCATCCTGCGCTCGCGGCTGCTGGCCGCCGCGCAGGAGGAGGCCGAGCGGGAGGCGTCCGACGCCCGCCGCAGCCAGGTGCGCACCGTGGACCGCTCCGAGCGGATCCGGACGTACAACTTCCCGGAGAACCGGATCTCCGACCACCGCACCGGGTTCAAGTCGTACAACCTGGACCAGGTGCTGGACGGCGACCTCAACGCCGTGATCCAGTCCTGCGTGGACGCCGACGCCGCGGCCAAGCTGGCCGCCGCCCAGGAGAACTGAGCCTAAGGGGCCCGAGGGATGAACCTGCTGCTCGCCGAGGTGGCCCAGGCCACCCAGCGCCTGGCCGCGGCCGGCGTGCCCTCGCCGCGCTTCGACGCGGAGGAGCTGGCGGCGCACGTCCACGGCGTCAAGCGCAGCCAGCTGCACACCGTGCCCGACGGGGACTTCGACGCCCGGTACTGGGAGGCGGTCTCGCGCCGCGAGCAGCGCGAGCCGCTGCAGCACATCACCGGGCGGGCGTTCTTCCGCTACCTCGAACTGGAGGTCGGCCCCGGGGTGTTCGTCCCCCGGCCGGAGACCGAGTCGGTGGTCGAGTGGGCGATAGACGCGGTCCGCGCGATGGACGTGGCCGAGCCGCTGGTGGTCGACCTGTGCACCGGCTCCGGGGCGATCGCGCTGGCCCTCGCCCAGGAACTGCCCCGCTCCACCGTGCACGCCTTCGAACTCGACGAGGGCGCCCTCGCCTACACCCGCCGCAACGTCGAGGCCAGCCCCGACCGGGCCCGGGTCCACCTGCACCGGGGCGACGCCACCCAGGCCTTCGCCGACGACCGCGGCTGGGACGGCCGGTTCGACCTGGTGATCAGCAACCCGCCGTACATCCCGCTCACCGAGTGGGAGTACGTCGCCCCCGAGGCCCGCGACCACGACCCGCAGATGTCGCTGTTCTCCGGCGAGGACGGCCTGGACACCATCCGCGGCATCGAACGGGTCGCCGCCCGGCTGCTGCGGCCCGGCGGCGCGGTGGTGATCGAACACGCGGACACCCAGGGCGGGCAGGTCCCGTGGATCTTCCGCGAGGAGGGCGGCTGGACGGACGCGGCCGACCACCGGGACCTGAACAACCGGCCGCGCTTCACGACCGCCCGCAGGGCGTCGCTGTGAGGACCGGGCCCAGCACGACCGCCGGGCGCGCACCGCGCTGAGGACCCGGGGCGCCGGGCGCCCCGAACGCACCACCGACACCTGCAGTACCACTGACACCACCGGAAGGGGATTGCTCCGATGAGCCGCCGATACGACTGCTCCGACGCCCAGGACCGCGCGAGCGGGCTGCGTGAGGCCGCCTCGGCGATCCGCCGCGGGGAGCTGGTGGTCGTCCCGACCGACACCGTGTACGGCCTCGCGGCCGACGCCTTCTCGGCGGAGGCGGTCGGCGCGCTGCTGGCGGCCAAGGGCCGGGGCCGGAACATGCCCTCGCCGGTGCTGGTCGGCTCGCCGACCACGCTGCACGGCCTGGTCACCGACTTCTCCGAGCAGGCCTGGGAGCTGGTGGACGCGTTCTGGCCTGGCGGCCTGACCCTGGTGGCCCGCCACCAGCCGTCGCTGCGCTGGGACCTGGGCGAGACCCGGGGCACCGTCGCGGTCCGGATGCCGCTGCACCCGGTCGTGCTGGAGCTGCTGAACACCACCGGCCCGCTCGCGGTCTCCTCCGGCAACAAGACCGGCGGCCCGTCCCCCTCCACCTGCGACGAGGCCGAGGCGCAGCTCGGCGACGCGGTGTCGATCTACCTGGACGGCGGGACGGCCGACTACGGCACGCCCTCCACCATCGTCGACGTCACCGGCAAGGTGCCGGTGGTGCTGCGGGCGGGCGCGATCGGCGTCGAGCAGCTGAGGGAGGTCGTTCCGGACGTGGAGGCCGGCAGTTGACCGCCGCCGCCCCGTCGTACGGAGCGGGGAGCGCCCTGGCACCCTTCGCGGAGCCGGGGCCGCTCCCGCTGGACACCTTCCGCATCCTGTTCGTCTGCACCGGCAACATCTGCCGCTCCCCGATCGCCGAGCGCCTGGCCCGGCTGGAGCTGGACTCCCGGCTGGGCGTGCGGACCGGCCGCCGGATCGTGGTGGAGAGCGCCGGCACCTGGGGCCACGAGGGCGCCCCGATGGAGGCGCACGCGGCGACGGTGCTCGGCGAGTACGGCGCGGACAGCGCCGGCTTCGCGGGCCGGGAACTGCTGGACGAGCACGTGATCGACGCCGACCTGGTGCTGACCGCGACCCTGGACCACCGGGCGCAGGTCATCTCGATGGGCCACGCGGCGGGTCTGCGGACCTTCACCATCAAGGAGTTCACCCGTCTGGTGCAAAGGGTCGACCCGCGCACCCTGCCGGACCCCCGGGACGGCGCGCGGCTGACCGAACGCGCCCGCGCGCTGGTCCGCTCGGCCGCCGCCCTGCGGGGCTGGCTGCTGGCCTCCGCGCCCGAGTTCGACGAGCTGAGGGACCCGTACGGGGCCCCGATCGGGATGTTCCGCAACTGCGGCGAGGAGATATTCGACGCCCTGGACCCGGTGGTGACCGCACTGACGGGTGTGGCCCGCTGAGTTGAGCGCCCTCCACTAAAGTTTCCGTGGGGGATTCGTGAAGACTGGGTGCGCAGGCCGTGAGGACAACCGGAAAGGCGCAAGCCCGTGCGCGCGGGCGGGCCGGGCGGAGGGGGCCGACCTACGCTGGAGGGAATCCGCCCGCACCGCAGCCTGGAGCGCACCATGACGGTCGCCGACGCCCCATCCGTCCACTGGGAGGCCGCCGAGGCCCTGCGCGCGGCCGACCCGCTGATCGCCGACCTGCTCGCCGCCGAGGCCGAGCGCCGGGCCGGGAGCCTGCAGCTGCTCGCCGGGGAGAGCCTGGCCACCCCCGCCGTGCTGGCCGCGCTGGCCGGGCCGCTGGCCGACAAGTACGCCGACGGCTACCCGGGCCACCGCCACCACACCGGCTGCGCGCCGGCCGACACCGTGGAGCTGCTGGCGATCGACCGGGCCCGCGAGCTGTTCGCCGCCCCGCACGCCAACGTCCAGCCCCGGTCCGGCACTTCGGCGATGCTGGCGGCCTACGCGGCGCTGCTGCGGCCGGGCGACGCGGTGCTCGCGATGTCGCTGGAGCACGGCGGCCACCTGAGCGCCGGCTCGCGGGCCAACTTCTCCGGCCGCTGGTTCCGCTTCCACGGCTACGGGGTGCGCGCCGACGACGGCCGGATCAACCTCGACGAGGTCCGCGCGCTGGCCCGCGAGCACCGCCCGAAGGCGATCGTCGCGGGCGGCACCTCCTACCCGCGGCACGTCGACTGGGCGGCCTTCCGGGAGATCGCCGACGAGGTGGACGCCTACCTGATCGCCGCCGCCGGACAGACCGCCGGACTGGTCGCGGCCGGCGCCGCGCCCTCCCCGGTGCCGCACGCCGACGTCACCGTCGCCACCACCCACAAACTGCTGCGCGGCCCGCGCGGCGGCCTGCTGCTGTGCACCGCCGAACTGGCCGACCGGATCGACCGGGCGGTGTTCCCGTTCAGCCAGGGCGGCGCGGCCATGCACGAGGTCGCCGCCAAGGCGGTGGCGCTGGCCCAGGCCGCCACCCCCGCCCACACCGGCTACGTCCGCCGGGCGGTCGCCGGGGCCCGGGCGCTGGCCGCCGCGCTGGCCGAGGCCGGGGCGCCGCCGCTCACCGGCGGCACCGACACCCACCTGGTGACGGCCTCGGTCGCCCCGCTCGGCCTGACCGGCGTGGAGGCCGAACGCCGCTGCGCCGCCGCCGGCCTGATGCTCGGCCGGTGCGCCCTGCCGTACGACCCGGCACCGCCCACCGAGACCTCCGGGATCCGGCTGGGCACCGGCACCTGCGCCGCCCAGGGGATGGGCGAGGCCGAGCTCGGCGAGGTCGGCGCCCTGCTCGGGCGGGCGCTCGGCGGGGGAGCGGCGGAGCCGGTGCGGGAGCGGGTGCGCGAGCTGGCCCGGGCGTTCGCCGGGCGGCCCTGAACCACCCGGTGGCCGTCCGGGAGAACCGCGATGCGGGGGCTCGGCGTCGGAGTCAATAAGGTGTGGTCCGTGGCGACGCACCTCGAATCCCGAACCAGCGCGGGAGTACCCTGCGTACTCGTCCGTCCGAGCGCGACCCAGGAGGCCGGTGGTGCGTGAGTATCTGCTGGTCATGTTCGTCTCGGCGGCGGTGACCTACCTGCTGGTCAGCCCGGTGCGGAAGTTCGCGATCGCGGCCGGGGCGATGCCCGCCGTCCGGGCCCGCGACGTGCACCGCGAGCCCACCCCGCGGCTCGGCGGCATCGCGATGTTCGGCGGCCTGCTGGCCGGCCTGCTCGCGGCCTCCCAACTCTCCGGCCTGGGACGGATGTTCGTGCAGAGCGCGGACATCAAGGCGCTGCTCTCCGGGGCCGGGATCATGTTCGTGCTGGGCGTCCTGGACGACAAGTGGGGCGTGGACGCGCTGGTGAAGCTCGGCGGGCAGATGATCGCCGCCGGCGTGATGGTCTGGCAGGGCATCACGGTGATCGCGATCCCGGTGCCCGGCTACGGCTCCGTCCCGGTCACGCCGACCCAGGGCATGCTGATCTCGGTCGTGCTGGTCGTCGTCATGGTCAACGCGGTCAACTTCATCGACGGCCTGGACGGCCTGGCCGCGGGCATGGTCTGCATCGCCGCGACGGCCTTCTTCCTCTACTCGTACCGGCTCTGGCTCGGCTACGGGATCAATGACGCCGCGCCCGCCGCGCTGTTCACCGCCGTGCTGATCGGCATGTGCCTGGGCTTCCTGCCGCACAACCTGCACCCGGCGCGGATCTTCATGGGCGACTCCGGCTCGATGATGCTCGGCCTGATGCTGGCCGTCGCCGCGATCTCGATCACCGGCCGGGTCGACCCCGACCTGATCACCGAGCAGGTCGGCTCGCAGACCACCGCCGTGCACGCCCTGGTGCCGATCTACATCCCGCTGATCCTGCCGCTGACGGTGATCGCGCTGCCGCTGGCCGACCTGCTGCTGGCCGTGGTGCGCCGCACCTGGGCGGGCAAGTCGCCGTTCGCGGCGGACAAGCAGCACCTGCACCACCGGCTGCTGGAGGTCGGGCACTCGCACAGCCGGGCCGTGCTGATCATGTACTTCTGGGCCGCGCTGATCGCCTTCGGCACCGTCGCGGTGTCGATCACCAACACCGGCCGGACCGTGGTGCTCGCGATGGCGGGCCTGTGCCTGCTCGGTCTCGCGGTGCTGCTGATGCCGAGGTTCAAGCCGCGCGCGCCCAAGGCCGTCCAGTCCTTCGTCCCGCCGCGCTACCGGGACGGCGAGACCGCCGCCGCCGAGACCGCCGCCGCCGGGGCCGCCGGACCGGAGGAGGCGGAGGGTGACGAGGAGGTGCCCGCGATGGCCGAGCTCTCGGCCGAGGACAAGGCCCTGCTGGGGCGGCTGGGGACCGGCGCGACGGCGGTCGGGCAGCGCGGCGAGCAGGGTTCCTGACGGGGCGTCAACTCCCGCTGGGCCGTTCGGCGGCACCCGTTCGGCGGCACTCCTGGGCCTCCCGTGTGACAGGTACCACACGTTCATGGTAAAGCTCTCATCAAATAGTTTGTGATACCGTTCACGAGTACCGAGAACGCGCCGAAAGACCTGACAGGTGGAGGACTTCCGTCCCAGGTCGGTCTCCCTCGACGGGTCCAGCCGTTCAGGCTGACCACCCGCGGCGAGGTCCTCGCACCCCGTGTGTCTCTGCCCCCCGTTTCCGACATGCCGCCGGAGTTGCCGACATGCCGTCCCACGACGCCCGGATCCTCCGTGGCGCCGCAATCCCCACCGCGGTCGCCGGAGTGGTCGCCATGGCGATCTCGTTCGTCGCCGCCGGCGGGAAGGGGCTGCTCGGCGCCCTGATCGCGACCGTCGTCGTGATCGCCTTCTTCGGCGCCGGCCAGATCGCGCTCGACCGGTTCAGCCGGAACAACCCGCAGATGCTGATGCCGATCGCGATGCTGGTCTACACCACGCAGATCCTGCTGGTCGGCGTCCTGCTCGCGGTCGCCAAACACCTCGACTTCTTCGATCACAAGGTCTTCGGCTTCTCGCTGCTCGGCCTGGTGGTCGTCTGGATGGGCTTCCAGGTCCGGGGCTGGCTCAAGGCCAAGACCTTCTACGTGGAACCCGACGGCAAGCCGAAATCCGGGCGTCAACCGTGAGCGGGGCATACCGTCCCCCTCGCGAGGGGGGCGGTGTTTATGCCCTCCTGACGGACTGCTATCGTCCGTCCCAACGGCGGAGTACGGGAAGCGGCCAGGTCCCTCCGAGAATCGGACGGATCGCCCCCCGGCTCCACGAAGCTTTCGAAGATCCCGCGGTGGGGATATGCGCCGCGCCGGGTCAGCGAGAAATCCAACAAGTTCCAGTGCCGCACCGTGGCCCCCGGTCACGCCGACACACCGAGGTTGCCGTAACCATGCGTCAGAACGAAGGAGTCTGTGGTGGGTGCTGACGTCCAGCTCGCCTCCGAGGCCGGTTGCCACCTGAACTCCGGCTGCGGCTTCCCGGCCCCCGGCCTGAACGAGTTCGACTTCAAGCCGATCTTCACGGTCGGTGGCGTCGACTTCACCAAGCCGATGCTGCTGTCGATCATCTGTGCGCTGCTGGTGGTCGGTTTCTTCTGGGCCGCGTTCGCCAGGCCGAAGCTGCTCCCGGGCAAGCTCCAGCTGGTCGGCGAGATCGGGTACGACTTCGTCAAGCGGAGCATCGTGCTGGAGACCATCGGCAAAAAGGGCGAGAAGTACGTCCCGATGCTGGTCTCGATGTTCTTCTTCGTGTGGATCATGAACATCATGTCCATCATCCCGTTCGCCCAGTTCCCGGTGATGTCGCGCATCGCGTTCCCGGTCGGGCTGGCGGCGATCGTGTGGGTCACCTACATGGGGCTGACCTTCAAGAAGCACGGCTTCGTCGGTGGTCTGAAGAACCTCTGCTGGCCGTCGGGCATTCCCGGCTGGGTCATGTTCATCCTGGTGCCGATCGAGTTCTTCTCGAACATCTTCGTGCGTCCCTTCACCCTCGCGGTGCGAGCCTTCGCCAACATGTTCGCCGGTCACCTGCTGATCGTCGTCTTCTCGGTGGCCTCCTGGTACCTGCTCAGCCCCAGCATCGGCGCCCTCTACGGCTCGGTGTCCTTCGTGGTGGCTGTCGCCCTGACCGGCTTCGAGCTGCTGGTGCAGTTCCTGCAGGCCTACATCTTCGTGATGCTCGCCAGCAGCTACATCGCCGGTGCCCTGGAAGAGGCGCACTGAGCCCCGCGGCCCCGGCCGCGCCCTGAACTCCCGGTGGCCAACACCCACCGGTATCCCATCCCCGCAAAGGATTAGCTGAGATGTCCGCTCTCGCTGAGGTTTCCGGTTCCGTCGCTTCCATCGGCTACGGCCTCGCCGCCATCGGCCCCGGCATCGGCGTCGGTCTGATCTTCGGTAACGGCGTGCAGGCGATGGCCCGTCAGCCCGAGGCTGCCGGCCTGATCCGCTCGAACATGTTCATCGGCTTCGCCCTGACCGAGGCCCTCGCCCTGATCGGCATCGTCATGCCGTTCGTCTACGGCAAGTGAGCCAGGCGCACCAGTAGTCAATACCGACGAAAGGTTCTGATATGGCCCCCGAGGTCTTCCTCGCGTCGGAGGAGCAGATGAACCCGCTCCTCCCCGCGTGGCCCGAGGTCATCATCGGCCTGCTCTGCTTCTTCATCGTCTTCGGCATCCTCGGCAAGAAGCTCCTCCCCAGCATCGAGAAGGTGCTGGGGGAGCGCCGTGACGCCATCGAAGGCGGCATGAAGCGCGCGGAGACCGCTCAGGCCGAGGCCCAGGCCCTGCTGGAGCAGTACCGTGCCGAGCTCGCCGAGGCGCGCCACGAGGCCGCTCGGATCACCGAGCACGCCCGTGAGCAGGGCGCTGCCCTGATCAACGAGATGCGCGAGGAGGGCCAGCGCCAGCGCGAGGCCATCGTCGCGGCCGGCCACGCCCAGATCGAGGCCGACAAGAAGCAGGCGACCGCCGTCCTGCGCCAGGACGTCGGCTCGCTGGCCTCCCAGCTGGCCTCCCGCATCGTCGGTGAGTCGCTGGAGGACCACGCCCGTCAGAGCGGTGTCATCGACCGCTTCCTGGGCGAGCTGGAGTCCAAGGCCGCCGCTGCCCAGGGTGCGTCCAAGTGATCGGCGCGAGCCGTGAGGCACTCGCCGCCGGCCGCGAGAACCTCGACAGCCTGACCGACAACACCTCGGTGGACTCGGCCAAGCTCGCCGAGGAGCTCGCTGCCGTCACCGCGCTGCTGGACCGCGAGGTCTCGCTGCGCCGCGTCCTGACCGACCCCGCGCGGTCCGGTCAGGACAAGGCCCAGCTGGTCGCCTCGCTGCTGAACGGCCAGGTCTCCGGCGAGACCGTCGACCTGGTCTCCGGCCTGGTCCGCTCGCGCTGGTCCGGTCCGCGCGACCTGGTCGACGCGGTCGAGGAACTCGCCGCTTACGCCGAGGTCGTCGCCGCCGACAAGGCGGGCGCCCTGGACGACGTCGAGGACGAGCTGTTCCGGTTCGGCCGGGTGGTGGCGGGCTCGCACGAGCTGCGCGCCGCGCTGACCGAGCCGAAGGCCGACGCCGCCGCCAAGGCCGCGCTGGTCCGCAAGCTCCTCGGCGGCCGTGCCAACCCGGGCACCGTCCGCCTGGTCGCCAACCTGGTCACCACCCCGCGTGGTCGTAGCCTGGAGGGTGGCCTGGAGTCCTACTCCAAGCTCGCCGCCTCCCGGCGTGGCCGCGTGGTGGCCCTGGTCACCAGCGCGATCCCGCTGTCGGACGTCCAGAAGCAGCGCCTCGCCGCCGCCCTGGCCGGTCTGTACGGCCGCCAGGTCCACCTGAACATCGACGTGGACCCGACGGTCCAGGGCGGTGTCCGGGTGCAGATCGGCGACGAGATCATCGACGGCACCGTCGCGAGCCGCCTCGAAGGCGCTCGTCAGGGCCTCGAAGGCTGAGCACCAGCACTATCCGACCCTCGGTCGGGCGTCGGTCCACACCAGGTGGGCCGGCAAAACGTACGGCCGGTTCACCCGACCCGGCCGAGAGTCGAGCACTTGCGGCCCTCAATGGCGGGCCGAGGATCGCAAACTAGGAGAGCAGGGAAGCCTGATGGCGGAGCTTACGATCCGTCCGGAGGAGATCCGGGACGCGCTGGCCGACTTTGTCCAGTCGTACCAGCCGGACGCGGCCTCGCGTGAAGAGGTCGGCACGGTCACCGAGGCCATGGACGGTATCGCCAAGGTCGAGGGCCTGCCCTCGGTCATGGCCAACGAGCTGCTGAAGTTCGAGGACGGCACCCTCGGCCTCGCGCTGAACCTCGACACCCGCGAGATCGGTGTCGTCGTCCTCGGTGAGTTCTCGGGCATCGAGGAGGGCCAGACGGTGCAGCGCACCGGCGAGGTCCTCTCCGTCCCGGTCGGCGACGGCTACCTGGGCCGCGTCGTGGACCCGCTGGGCAACCCGATCGACGGCCTGGGCGACATCGCCGCCACCGGCCGCCGCGCCCTGGAGCTGCAGGCCCCCGGCGTCATGGCCCGCAAGTCGGTCAAGCAGCCGCTGCAGACCGGCATCAAGGCCATCGACGCGATGACCCCGATCGGCCGCGGCCAGCGCCAGCTGATCATCGGTGACCGTCAGACCGGCAAGACCGCCGTCGCCGTCGACACCATCATCAACCAGCGCGACAACTGGCGCTCGGGCGACCCGGAGAAGCAGGTCCGCTGCATCTACGTCGCCGTGGGCCAGAAGGGCTCCACCATCGCGTCCGTCCGCGGCGCCCTGGAGGAGGCCGGCGCGCTGGAGTACACCACCATCGTGGCTGCTCCCGCCTCCGACCCGGCCGGCTTCAAGTACCTCGCCCCGTACACCGGTTCGGCCATCGGCCAGGAGTGGATGTACGACGGCAAGCACGTCCTCATCGTCTTCGACGACCTGTCGAAGCAGGCCGAGGCCTACCGCTCCGTCTCCCTGCTGCTGCGCCGCCCGCCGGGCCGCGAGGCCTACCCGGGCGACGTCTTCTACCTGCACTCCCGCCTGCTGGAGCGTTGCGCCAAGCTGAACGACGCCCTCGGCGGCGGCTCGATGACCGGTCTGCCGATCATCGAGACCAAGGCCAACGACGTCTCGGCGTACATCCCGACCAACGTCATCTCGATCACCGACGGCCAGTGCTTCCTGGAGTCCGACCTGTTCAACGCCGGCATCCGCCCGGCCGTGAACGTCGGCATCTCGGTCTCCCGCGTCGGTGGCTCCGCCCAGATCAAGGCCATGCGCTCGGTCGCCGGCCGTCTGCGCCTCGACCTCGCCCAGTACCGCGAGCTGGAGGCGTTCGCCGCCTTCGGTTCCGACCTGGACGCGGCCTCGAAGGCCCAGCTGGAGCGCGGCGCCCGCATGGTCGAGCTGCTGAAGCAGGGCCAGTACCAGCCGTTCCCGGTCGAGGAGCAGGTCGTCTCGATCTGGGCCGGCACCACCGGTCAGCTGGACGACGTCCCGGTGGCGGAGATCCGCCGCTTCGAGCGCGAGTTCCTGGACAACGTCCGCCTGGAGCACAAGGGCATCCTGGCCGGCATCGTCGAGACCGGCCTGCTGGAGCAGGGCACCATCGACGCGCTGACCGCCGCGATCACGTCCTTCAAGCAGGGCTTCACCACGGCTGACGGCAAGCTGCTCTCCGAGCAGGCCTGAGTCCGGTAGCGAGGGAAAGGACGTAACGACCCAATGGGAGCACAGCTTCGGGTCTACAAGCGCCGCATCCGCTCCGTCACCGCGACGAAGAAGATCACCAAGGCGATGGAGATGATCTCCGCGTCGCGCATCGTCAAGGCGCAGCGCGCGGTGGCCGCCTCCACTCCGTACGCCGACGAGCTCACCCGCGCGGTGACCGCGGTGGCCACCCGGTCCACCGCGAAGCACCCGCTGACCACCGAGAACCCGAACGCCTCGCGCGCCGCCGTCCTGCTGATCACGGCGGACCGCGGCCTGGCGGGCGGTTACTCGACCAACGCCATCAAGCAGTCGCTGGCGCTCGCCGCCCGCCTCCGCGCCGAGGGCAAGGACGTGGTCACGTACATCGTCGGCCGCAAGGGTGTGGGCTACTACGGCTTCCGCAACCTGGCGGTGGCGAACTCCTGGACCGGCTTCTCCGACAAGCCGACCTACGGGGACGCCAAGGCGGTCGCGGCGGACCTGATCGAGGCCTTCACCGCGGAGACCGGCGGCGTGGACGAGCTGCACCTGGTGTCGACCGAGTTCGTGTCGATGCTGACGCAGAACGCGATCGACGCCCGCCTGCTGCCGCTGAAGCTCGACGAGGTCGAGCTGAGCGACGGGGCACCGGCCAAGAACCAGATCTTCCCGCTGTACGACTTCGAGCCGTCGGCGGAGGGCGTCCTCGACGCGCTGCTGCCGCGGTACGTCGAGAGCCGGATCTACAACGCGCTGCTGCAGTCGGCCGCTTCCGAGCACGCCGCCCGCCGCCGCGCGATGAAGAGCGCGACGGACAACGCCGGCGAGCTCATCAAGTCGCTGACGCGGCTTGCCAACTCGGCCCGTCAGGCCGAGATCACCCAGGAAATCAGCGAGATCGTGGGCGGCGCGAACGCGCTGGCCGACGCTAGCGCGGGGAGCGAATGAGTATGACCACCACTGTTGAGCCGACCACGGCGACGGGCCGCGTCGCGCGGGTCATCGGCCCGGTCGTCGACGTGGAGTTCCCCGTCGACGCCATTCCGGACATGTTCAACGCCCTGCACGTCGAGGTGGACAACCCCGACGGCACGGGCCGCAAGACCCTGACCCTCGAGGTCGCCCAGCACCTCGGCGACGGCCTGGTCCGCGGCATCTCGATGCAGCCGACCGACGGCCTGGTCCGCGGCGCGCAGGTCACCGACACCGGTTCGGCGATCTCCGTCCCGGTCGGCCAGATCACCAAGGGCAAGGTGTTCAACGCCCTCGGTGAGGTGCTGAACGTCGACAAGGCCGAGTTCGAGTCCCAGGTGCAGGTCAAGTGGCCGATCCACCGCAAGGCCCCGAACTTCTCCGAGCTCGAGTCGAAGACCGAGATGTTCGAGACCGGCATCAAGGTCATCGACCTGCTCACCCCGTACGTCACCGGTGGCAAGATCGGCCTGTTCGGTGGCGCCGGTGTCGGCAAGACCGTGCTGATCCAGGAGATGATCTACCGCGTCGCCGAGAACTTCGGTGGTGTGTCGGTGTTCGCCGGTGTCGGCGAGCGCACCCGTGAGGGCAACGACCTCATCGACGAGATGGTCGACTCGGGCGTCCTGGACAAGACCGCGCTGGTCTTCGGCCAGATGGACGAGCCGCCGGGCACCCGCCTGCGCGTCGCGCTCTCCGCGCTGACCATGGCGGAGTACTTCCGCGACGTCGAGAAGCAGGACGTGCTCCTCTTCATCGACAACATCTTCCGGTTCACCCAGGCCGGTTCCGAGGTGTCGACCCTGCTCGGCCGCATGCCCTCCGCGGTGGGCTACCAGCCGAACCTGGCCGACGAGATGGGCCTCCTGCAGGAGCGCATCACCTCGACCCGCGGTCACTCGATCACCTCGATGCAGGCGATCTACGTCCCCGCGGACGACCTGACCGACCCGGCGCCGGCCACCACCTTCGCCCACCTGGACGCGACCACCGTTCTGTCGCGCCCGATCTCGGAGAAGGGCATCTACCCGGCTGTCGACCCGCTGGACTCCACGTCCCGCATCCTCGACCCGCGGTACATCACGCAGCTGCACTACGACACGGCCGTCCGTATCAAGGGCATCCTGCAGAAGTACAAGGACCTCCAGGACATCATCGCGATCCTCGGCATCGACGAGCTGTCCGAGGAGGACAAGGTCACGGTGCAGCGGGCCCGCCGCATCGAGCGCTTCCTCTCGCAGAACACCTACGTGGCGAAGCAGTTCACCGGTGTCGACGGCTCGACCGTCCCGCTGTCGGAGACCATCGAGGCCTTCAACGCGATCGCGGACGGCAAGTACGACCACGTCCCGGAGCAGGCCTTCTTCATGTGCGGTGGCATCGACGACCTCGAGCGCAACGCCGCCGAGCTGCTGAAGAAGTAACCGCAGGCCGGTTGCACGGCAGACCGAACCGTTGAGGGGTGGTCCCCGGCTCTCAGTCGGGGGCCACCCCTCACCGCTGGATCTGCTGTGATCCCGGTCATTTACGGGCCCTTGGTTTCGTCCCGGGGCCGCGTGACCGTTATTCTTACCGAAACTGCCGAGATCGCCGCCCGTTCGCCCGGGTGTCCGGACCGGCAAGAGCCAAGGAGCCCACGTTGGCTGAGCTGCACGTCGAGCTGGTCGCAGCCGACCGCAAGGTGTGGTCCGGTGCGGCCACCATCGTTGTCGCCCGTACGGCCTCCGGTGACACCGGCATCATGCCCGGCCACACCCCGGTGCTGAGCGTGCTGGAGACCGGTCCGGTCACCATCCGCACCGTCGACCAGGGCACGGTCGTCGCCGCGGTGCACGGCGGCTTCATCTCGTTCGCCGACAACAAGCTGTCGATCCTCGCCGAGATCGCCGAGCTGGCCGACGAGATCGACGTCGCCCGCGCCGAGCGCGCGCTGGAGAACGCCAAGACCGAGGCCGACTCGCACGCCGAGCGCCGCGCCGAGGTCCGCCTGCTCGCCGCCGGCGGGCTCAAGGCGCAGCACTGAGCCTGATGTGACCTCAGCGACGGTCCCGGGGACGCCAGCAGCGTGACCCCGGGACTGTCGCATCAGTTGGTAGGAACGAGCGGTCGTGCGTCGACCGCCACGGGGACGCAGCGAGGAGGTAGGTGAGCATGGTCCTCGCCCTTGTGGTGTGCGCGGCCGTCGTGGTCCTCGCCGTCGCCGGCCTGGTCGGCTTCGCGGTACGCCGCCGCCTCATCCAGCGGGTGGGCGGCACCTTCGACTGCTCCTACCGCCTGAAAATGCCGGCCGACGCCTCCACGCAGCCGGATCTCGACGAGAACGGCCAACCCACCTCCGCCCCGGTCCCGCAGACCGACGGCAAGGGGTGGGTTTTTGGTATCGGCCGCTACAGCGGCGACTCCATCGAGTGGTTCCGGGTCTTCTCGTACGCCCCCCGGCCCCGCCGGGTGCTGCCGCGCACCGAGATCGAGGTGCTCGGCCGCCGCTACCCGCAGGGCCAGGAGGAACTCGCCCTGCTCTCCGGCTCGGTCGTGCTGCGCTGCCTGCACAAGGGCGCCCCGCTGGAGCTCGCGATGAGCGACGACGCGCTGACCGGCTTCCTGGCCTGGCTGGAGGCGGCCCCGCCCGGACAGAGGGTGAACGTCGCGTAAGCGGGTGCCGTTCACGGGGGTCAACGCGCCCGCTAGGCTGCGGGCATGGTGAACCTGACCCGCATCTACACCCGGACCGGCGACGACGGGACGACCGCGCTCGGCGACATGAGCCGGACGACGAAGACCGATCCCCGGCTGGTCGCGTACGCGGACACCAACGAGGCCAACGCGGCGCTCGGCGTGGCGCTGGCGGCCGGGCAGCTGGACGACGAGCTGGTCGAGGTGCTGACCCGGGTCCAGAACGACCTGTTCGACGTCGGGGCGGACCTGGCGACGCCGATCGTCGAGGACCCGGCGTACCCGCCGCTGCGGGTCGAGCAGTCGTACGTCGACCGGCTGGAGGCCGACTGCGACCGGTTCCTGGCGGAGCTGGAGAAGCTGCGCAGCTTCATCCTGCCCGGCGGGACGCCCGGCGCGGCGTACCTGCACCTGGCGTGCACGGTGGTGCGGCGGGCCGAGCGGGCGACCTGGGCGGCGATCGAGGTGCACGGGGAGAGCGTCAACCCGCTGACCGCGAAGTACCTGAACCGGCTCTCCGACCTGCTGTTCATCCTGGCGCGGACCGCCAACAAGGAGCGCGGCGACGTGCTGTGGGTGCCCGGCGCGAACCGCTGAGGCCGGCGCTACTCCGGACGCTTCGGGAAGAGCGTGTAACTGGCGGCGACCAGCAGGTTGACGCCGACCGCCAGGCCCATCCGCGGGTACCAGCCGTCCAGCGCCGAGGTGCGGGCGGCGTCGCCGACCAGCCACTGCGCGGCGGCCACCAACCCCACCGTGACCGCCGCGCCGAGCAGCGTCAGCGCGAACACGCCCCACTCGTAACGGGCCCGCGCCGCACCGTACTTCGGCATGCCAGGGGGCTTCGGGCCGCCCGCCAGGCGGTGCGCGGCGTGGCCGTCCGCCCAGCGGACCAGCCGGCGGCCGTAGGCGACCGAGAAGCCCACGTACGCGGCCGCCAGGCCGTGCGTCCAGTCGGCGGTGGCGCCGCCGCGCAGGTCGGCGACGGTCGCGCCGAGGACGACCAGGTCGACCACCGGCAGCAGGGCCAGCAGCACCGCTCCGGTGCGGCGCAGCCGCAGCGCGTACCGGGCCAGCAGGCCGGCCGCCAACACCACCCAGAAGCCGATCTCACCGGCCACGATCAGGGACACCATGCTTCGATCCTGCCCCCGCGCCCGCGCCCGGTCATCGTCCGGCCCGGCGAGCGCGGCGTGCGACTTTCGACGGACGGCGGGTCGTCCGGCCGGTCGTTCCCGCCGCTCGGAAGGGGTGCTGGGATGGACCGCGTGAGGCTCACCGACCGCCAGGAGGACCTGGCCATCGCCGCCGCCGGGCTGCTCGGCGGCCTGTTGCTGCTCGCCTTCGGGGCCTACGACGCCCGGCCCGGGCTGCCGGTCTGGGCGGTCGCGCTGCCGCTGGCCGCGATGGCCGCGCTGGAACTCGGCCGGCGGCGGTGGACGGTCTGGACGGTCTGCCTGGGCGGGGTGCTGTTCGGCGCCGCCGTGTACCTGGGCTCGCTGATGGCGACCCTGCTGATGTACACCGACCTGCTGTACGCGGCCACCCTGTACGGCCCGGCCCGGATGAGCAAGGTCCTCCAACTGTCCGGTGCTGCCTCGACGTTGATGCTGTCCGGGCTGACCTGGCGGTACGGGTCGGTGCCCGAGGCGCTCCTGGTCGCGGTCTTCTGCGGGCTGGTCTTCCTCGCCCCGGTGTGGACCGCCGACCTGCTGCGCCGGCACCGCGACCAGGCCGAGACCGAGCGGTTGCGGGCCGAACAGACCGCCCTGCTGGCCGAGTTGGACCGGCGCGGGGCGGTGGTCGCGGAACGCGCCCGGATGGCCCGCGAGTTGCACGACGTGATCGCCAACCACCTCTCGGCGATCGCGATCCACGCCACCGGCGCCCAGGCGGTGGCCCGCCGCCAGCGGCGCGCCCAGGACGAGCCGCTGGTGGAGGCGCTCGCGGTGATCCGGGAGAACAGCGTGCAGGGCCTGGCCGAGATGCGCCGGATGATCGGCCTGCTGCGCGAAGCCGTCCCCGAAGAGCCTTACGCCGCGCCGAAGTTGGCCGCCGTCGACGTGCTGCTCGCCCAGGCCGGGGCGGCCGGGCGGACGGCCGGGCTGCGCTTCGAGGCCGCCGAGCACGGCACGCCGGGCGAGCTCTCCGCGCCGCTGGAGCTCGCCGCGTACCGGATCGTCCAGGAGTCGCTGACCAATGCCGTCAAGCACGCCGCGCCCGGCCTCGTCCGGCTCGACATCCGGTACGGGGAACGGGAGTTGGAGATCACCGTGACCTCCCCCCACCGGCCGGGCCCGGGCCGGCCGGTGCCCGGGGCGGGGGCCGGGCTGGTCGGGATGGGCGAGCGGGCCCACCTGCTCGGCGGGGAGTTCACCGCCGGGCCGCAGGACGGGCCCGACGGGGAGGACGGCGACGTGTGGACGGTGCGGGCGGTGCTGCCGCGGACGGCGGAGGGCGGTGAGCGGGCGTGATCCGGGTGCTGGTGGCCGAGGACCAGGCCGCGGTGCGGGCGGCGCTGGTGATGATCCTGCGCGCCGAGGACGACCTGGAGGTGGTCGGTGAGGCCGCCGACGGCGAGCAGGCCGTCCGGTTGGCGCTGGAGCTGCGGCCGGACGTGGTGCTGATGGACGTCCAGATGCCCCGGCTGGACGGCGTCGCCGCGACCCGGCGGGTGGTCGCCGCTGGCGCCGGACAGGTGCTGGTGCTCACCACCTTCGACCTCGACGAGTACGTGTGGGGCGCGCTGCGGGCCGGCGCCGCCGGGTTCCTGCTCAAGGACCTGGAGGCCGAGACGCTGGTCGACGGCATCCGGACGGTCGCCCGCGGCGACGGCATGCTCGCGCCCTCCGTCACCCGGCGGCTGATCTCCGCCTTCGCCCGCCCCGGCACCCCCGCCGACGCCCCGGCCGGGCCCGGCGCGCTGGACGACCTGACGCCCAAGGAGCGCGAGGTGCTCGGCTGCCTCGGCGCGGGCCTGTCCAACGCGGAGATCGCGCGGCGGCTGCGCACCGCCGAGGCCACCACCAAGACGCACGTCAGCCGGATCCTGGCCAAGCTCGGCCTGCGCAGCCGGGTGCAGGCCGCGATCCTCGCCCAGGAGCTCGGCGTGCCGGTGCCCGCACCCGCGCCGGAGGCCGGGTAGCCGGTCGCCCGGCCCGGGTGCCCGAGCCGCCCGCCGGAGCGGAGGGGCGCAGATCACACCCCCTCCGGCGCAGATCACACCGCCGGAACGCACCACTGCGGGCGCGCTCCCACTAGAGTCCGGCACAGAGCGCTGCCGCTCCCGCAGGTGGTCCGCGCTGCCCGGGTGCGGGACGTTCCGGGCGGCCGGGTGAGTTTGCTCACGGTCCGCCCGCAGACGGGTGATTTGGGCGGTAATCGAGCGTAGGTGTGAGGTGTTCCTGCGTATATTCCCTCGGACGGGTGAAGTTGAGGGACAGTCCGGCGGGTGACAGCAACCTGCGGAACTGGTTCACCGTCAGATTCAGGAAGGGGCCGGTGCGCGGACCCGGCCCCGCGGGGCACGGACGTTCCCCGGCGGTGCGGGCGCACCGTGGAGCGGACGTGCGGCGGAGGGCCGAGGAGGAGGACAGCATGCGCATCACCGGCGACCACACCGGACTGGCCATCGAAGGGCGGCTCGACGTGCGCAGCGCCGCCGACGCCAGGGCGCTGCTGCACGCCGCGGTCGACGGCGGCGAGGGCGACCTCGTCCTCGACCTGGCCCGCCTGGAGTTCTGGGACGCCACCGGCCTCGGCGTGATCATGGGCACCCACCGCCGGGCCGGCCGGGTCGGCCGCCGCCTGGTGCTGCGCGAGGTCCCCGTGCAGCTGCAGCGCCTGCTGGTCGCCACCAGGCTGCACCGGATCCTCGCGGTCGAGGGCGCGGTGCAGGACCCCTGCGGGACGACGCTCCCCGCCCTGGGCTGACGGCCCGCGGCCGCCGCGGCCGTCCCCGCGCCGCTGGTCGGGCCCGGTGCGACGGTGTTCGTGCACGCAGCGGCTAGGTGTCGGAACCACCCCTGTGTGGTGACCCGCCGTGCCCGTGTGGGAAAGTCTCCGCTCAGGTGTCCGAGTGGCGGGGAGCAGCGACGTGGGTCAGCCGAGCGGGGAGTTCCGGGGGGACGGGGTCCGCCCGCGGAGCGGGGAACTGGTCAGCGGGGAACGGCTGGTGGTGGTCGGCGGGCCGGAGGGCTCGGAGGCCCGGCACTGCCCGGACGAGTGGATGCCGCAGCCGCGCCGGATCCGCGGCCTGGTGCAGGCCCGGCCGGAACTCGGCCCCAGCCCCGCCGTGGGCCCGCTCGCGCTCGGCACCGGACCGACCGACCTGCGACTGCTGGACCGCGAGGCGGACGTCGCCGCCCTGCTGGAACAGCTCCGGGCCGGCCGCTCCGTCCAACTGCTCGGCCAGGCCGGCTCCGGCCGCTCCGCGCTGCTCGCCGCCGTCGCCGAGGCCGCCGCGGAACTCGCACCGGACGGCGTGGTGCGGCTCAGCGGCTACCGGCGCACCGTCCCCGACCTGCTGCAGGACCTGTTCGCCGTCACCCACCAGGCCCCCGACTTCCGGCCCGACCGGGAGCAGCTCGCCGAACTGCTGGCCGGCGTCGCCGCCGTCGTGGTGATCGACGACGTCGAGCCGACCGGCGACGAACTGGCGGAACTGCTCGAACTCGCCCCCGAGTGCGCGTTCCTGCTGGCCACCGCCCCCGGCGGCCCGCCCGCCGCGCCCGGCTCCCGGCTGCGCGACCACCTGGTGGCCGGCCTGTCCCGCCCCGCCAGCCTGACCCTCGCGGCCCGGCTGGCCGGCCGTCCGCTGGACGAGGTCGAACGGGCCTGGGCGGTCGACCTCTGGTTCGAGTCCGAGGGCCTGCCGCTGCGCTTCGTCCGGGCCGCCGCGCTGCTGCGCCAGCGCGACGTCATGGTGGACGCGCTGGTCGCCGCCCAGGAGGACCGGCGGACCGTGTTCGGCTCCGTCCAGGAGTACGAACTCCCCAGGGACCCGGCCGACTTGGAGCGAGAGCTGCGCCGCCAGGTGCCGCTCCCCTCGGTCGGCGAGAGCGCCACCCCGGCCCGCCGCCTGGTCCAGGGGCTGAGCGAGCAGGCCCGGCTGGTGCTGCGGCTCGCGCTCGCCCTCGGCGGCGAGTGCCCGACCGCCCCGCACCTGCCCGCGCTGATCGACGTCGGACTCGGCGAGAGCGCCCTGCAGGAACTCGTCGACGCCGGACTCGCCGTCTCGGTCGGCGGCCACCACCGCCTCACCGAAGGCGTCCTGGACGCGCTGCTGCCCGAGGTCGAGGACGACGCCAGCGGCCTGCCCGCGCCGTTCGCCCCCGGCGGGATCGCGCAGGGCGCCGCCGAACACCTCGCCTGGTGGGTCGGCCACGCCTCCGTCTCCACCAAGCAGGTCGCCGCCGAGGCCGAGGTGATCCTCGCCGTGCTGCTCGCCGAACGGGACGCCGACCGCCCCGCCCAGGTGCTCCGGCTGGCCCGGGCGGCCGGCCCCGCGCTCGCCCTGTCGCTGCGCTGGGGTGCCTGGGAGCGCGCCCTGCAGCTCGGCCTGGAAGCCGCCAAGATACTCGGGTCCCAGGGCGAACAGGGCTGGTTCCACCACGAGTTGGGCGTCCACGCGCTGTGCGTCGGCAACCCGCGGCGGGCCGTCGCCGAACTGGAGGCGGCGATCGCGCTGCGCGCCGCCGCGGGCGAACAGCGCGGCCAGGCCGCCGCCCGCCGGATGCTCGACCTGATCCGGCTGGAGGAGACCGCCGCGCTCACCGCCGGCCCCGACAGCGAACCCGCCCGCCGCCGCCGCTCGATCCGGGCGATCGCCCACGTCGTCCCCGGCCGGCTGCGCAAGCGCGCCCCGCGCGGCGCCCGCAAGACCGTGCTGCTGGCCGGCGCGGCGGTGATGGCGCTCGGCGTGCTCGGCACCGCGATCGGCGTCGCCGCCACCGGCGACGAACGCCCCGGCGACCACCCCGGCACCTCCGCGGACGACCTCCCCCCGCTCGACCCCAGCGCGACCCCGCGCCGCACCACCCCGGCACCGAGCACCACCCCGCCCGCGAGCGACAGCCCCTCGCCGAGCGACAGCCCCACCGCGAGCGACAGCCCCACCCCGTCCGGCAGCCCCTCGCCCCCGACCGGCTCCTCCGCCACCCGCAAGCCCACCACCACCCCCTCCGCACCGGCCACCACGACCAAGCCGGGCGCCACCACGACACCGCCCCGCAGTACGCCGCCCAAGCCGACGGACCCGGTGACGACACCGCCGGCCACCACCACCGCGCCGTCGACGCCCACGCCCACGGACACCCCGACCGGCTCCACCCCCACCGGCACGGCTACGCCCACGACCGGCGGCGCTACCTGACGGTGGCTCAGAACGGCGGCGTGAGCAGCCGGGAGCGCTTCCAGGTGCCGTCCGCGACGCGGCGGGCCAGGTGGTGCCAGGCCGGGCAGGCGAGCATCTCGCGGGCCAGCCGGGAGTCGTGCCGGTCGAGGGCGCGCTCGGTGACCCGGTGCGCCTGGCTGAACGGGACGGGGCGCCGGGAGAGCCACTCCTGGGCCGTCGCCATGCCCCGCTCGGCGTGCAACTCGCGGACATGTTCGGCGAGTTCGGCCAGCCGGGGGAGGGGCAGGACGGGCTCCGGGGGCTCGGCGAAGGTCGGGGCGAGGGCGGCGGAGAGCCGGTCGGGCAGGCCGTCGAAGCCGGCGGCGAGGTGCGGGTACTCGCGGGCGAACTCCGTCCCGTCGGCGTACCAGTGGTTCCTCAGCCGCTCCGGGCCGGGCGGGCCGTCGACGGCCTCCTCCGGGTCCCACATCGCGGTCATCACCGCCGCCAGCACCGAGCGGCGCAGCCGGACGGACTCGGCCAGCAGCACCGCGTCGTACAGGTCCTTGCCCTGCGGGTAGTCGTCACCGGCCAGCCAGACCAGCTTCCAGGCCAGCGAGAGCTCGCGGTCGGCGGCGAGCAGCAGCGCGTCCGGCGCGGCCTCCAGCAGGTCGGGCTCCACCGGCAGATGCTCGTGGAAGACGAAGTCGAGCTGCACGCCACCGCCCGGCAGGCCGTCCGCCGCCCAGGGCAGCAGCAGGCGGCGGCCGGGCACCCGCTCGTACGTCCAGATGTCCTCGACGGCGGCCTCGGCCGGGAGGAAGCGGACCGGGCCCGAGGCGGGGACGGCGCCGGTCAGGTCGGCGAACAGCTCGGCGGTGCGCGGGTCGTCGATCCGCCAGTCGGCGGGGACGAGCACGAAGTCCAGGTCGCCCGGCTCGCGGGCGGCGGCGCCGAACCAGGCGCGCAGCGCCACCGAGCCGCGCAGCACCAGGTGCTCGGCCCAGCGGGAGGCGGCGACGGCGGCCAGCACGGCGTCCGTCGCGGTGCGGCGGGCGGCCCGCCAGGCGGTGGCGAGCGCCGGGTCGGCGAACCTCGGCTCCCCGGCCCGGTACGCGCGGTCGAACTGCTTGAGCGCCGGGTCGAAGACGGCGGGCTGCTCGACCCGCGGATCACCGGTCGGACGGTACGTCCGGGGCGTTCCGGGAGCGCGGAAGCGGTCGGTCACGGCAGTTCCTCCGGGAGGGAGAGCGACGGGCCGTCGAGCCAGCCGGCGTCCAGCGCGAGCGCCGAGTCGTGCACCACGTACTCGCGCTCGGTCTTCAGCGGCGGGAGCCCGGCGGCGGCCAGGGCGGCGGTGAGGCGCTCCAGCCGGGCGCCGGCGGTGGCCAGGCCGGCGCGGTGGCAGCGCTGGGTGACGAAGTACTGGCGGTGGCCGCCGACTTCGGTGCGGCGGGCGTTCCAGGACACGTGCGCGTCGTGCCCGGCCGCCGTCCGGACCAGCGCCGCGCGGGGCGTGCCGGCGGCCAGCCGGACCTTCACGTGGTGTTCGAAGTAGCGGGCCGGATCGGCCCGTTCCGCCTCCGCGTCGGTCCGCGGCACGCCCGGCACCCACGGCGCCGCCTCGATCTTCACCCGGACCGGCGTGAACCCGGCCGCCCGCAGCCGCGCCGCCTCGGCGGCGGCCCGGCGGTGCTGCGCGCCCAGCGTGCCCTCGGCGCGCCAGGACAGCATCGGCTGCGAGGGGTGCCGCCCGCGGGCCAGCAGGATGTGGGTGAACTCCAGCCCGTGCCCGGCCGCCCACGCCGCCAGCGCGTCGGCCCCGGCCGGTGCCAGCGTCAGGTGCGTCTCGTACGGGCCGACCCCGGTGGCGGTGCTGCGAGCGGACATGCCGGGATCATGGCAGCCCGCCCCGACGGCCCCCGCGCGGGGGCCTCCCCGGCGGGCGCTAGAAGAGCTTCAGCTTGTCGTCGTCGATGCCGCGCAGCTCGTCGTAGTCCAGGACGACGCAGCCGATGCCGCGGTCGGTGGCCAGCACCCGGGCCTGCGGCTTGATCTCCTGGGCGGCGAAGACGCCCTTCACGGGGGCGAGCAGCGGGTCCCGGTTGAGGAGGTCGAGGTAGCGGGTGAGCTGTTCGACGCCGTCGATCTCGCCGCGCCGCTTGATCTCCACGGCGACGGTCGCGCCGTCGGAGTCCCGGCAGAGGATGTCGACCGGGCCGATCGGGGTCGGGTACTCGCGGCGGATCAGCTGCCAGCCGGAGCCCAGCACCTCCATCCGGTCGGCGAGCAGTTCCTGCAGGTGGGCCTCCACGCCGTCCTTGATCAGGCCCGGGTCGACGCCCAACTCGTGCGAGGAGTCGTGGTGGACGTCCTCCAGCGTGATGATCAGCTTCTCGCCGGCCTTGTTGGTGACCGTCCACACGCCGTCGGCCTCCCTCAGGGAGCACGGCGGCGACATCCAGTTGAGCGGCTTGTAGGCCCGGTCGTCGGCGTGGATGCTGACGCTCCCGTCGGCCTTCACGATCACCAGGCGCACGGCGGAGGGCAGATGTGCAGCGAGGCGGCCCGCGTAGTCCACGGTGCACTTGGCGATGACAAGACGCATGGGGACAAGCCTAAGGCCCGCCGGGAGTGCCCCGGTCCGTGTTCGATTCCGCGGGGGCGGTCGGACGGCCCGCTCCCGGTGGGGCCGAGCGGGCGCGAACCCGAGACAGCCGGTCCGGTCGGGGTGGTGCCGGGAGCCGTTTGAAGCGAGTGCCCGCACGACGGGTGTGAACCGGGCGGAGGCGGCGAACCATGGTGACCGCGCGGACACGCGTGGTGAGGGGGACCAGTTCGGCGCGCAGGGTTGGGACACGGCGGATTCCGGCCAATCTGGCCCCGGGAGGGGCGTTCCGGGCGGCAATCCACCGAATCCCCAGCCCCGGCGAGGGGGGGCCTGCCACGCTGGTCTGACCCTCCGGCCAGAGACCAGACACGCGGCGTCCACCCGTCCGTCGCCCCGTCAGCACTCGAACACCGCGCGCGGTCCACCGCACACCCGTCCACGCCGGTCCCGGCACTCCCGGCATCCCCGGCACCCACCCAGCCAGCACCCACCGCGCCACCCTCACGAGCACCACCCTCACGGCACCACCCTCACCGCACCACCCCCCAGCACCGCCGCCCCGGCGACCCCGCCGGAGCGGACCGCGAGAGGAGAACCCATGTCGCTCGACGTCTCACCGGCCCTGCTGGAGAAGGCCGAACGAGGCGAGGTCGACGAGCGGGAGTTCGTCGACTGTGTCCGCACCTCGCTGCCCTACGCCTGGGACATGATCAGCTCGCTGGTCGCCCAACTCAAGGTCGACGGAACCGACTTCGCCGACAACGACGTCCCCCCGCCGAGCGAGAAGGAGCGCGGCCAACTGCTCCGCGCGCTGGCCAGCGACGCGATCCGGGGCGCCCTGCAGCGGCACTTCGGCGTCCGGCTGGCCTTCCAGAACTGCCACCGCGTCGCGGTCTTCGCCCCCGGCCCGGAGACCGAGGATCGGCACGCCCGCTTCACCTCGATCCGGGGCCAGCTGCTCAACCAGTCGCCCGAGCTGCGCGACTGCTGACCGGGCGTCGGCCACCGGTGCCGCGCACGGCCTGAACCCGCGTCAGCGCCCCGCGTGCGCCCGCCGAACGCGGGCCGCCCCGGACCACCGGGACGGCCCGCGGCCGCACGCCGGCACCGCCCTGCCGCGGCCGCCCCGCCGTCCTGCCGCCCCCCGTCCTGCCGCCCCGCCGTCCTCAGGACAGCTGCGGCAGCACCTCCGCGCCCAGCCGGTCCAGGTTGTGCAGGGTCGCCGCCGTGTCCCCCGAGCCCTCCGCGAGCAGCGCGAAGCGCCGGATGCCGGTGCGCTCCGCCGTCGCCAGCAGCCGGTCCGCGCACTGCCGGGGCGTGCCCACCGGGTGCAGGTCGCAGAGCAGCTCGGTGTACGCCCGGGGGTCGCGCATCGTGCGCTCCCGGCCGTCCACCGTGCGATGCGCGCCGAGCCCGTGCGCGAAGAAGTCCGGCATCGAGCGGAGCAGGCCGGCCCGGGCCGCCCCCACCCGGTCGTCCACCTGCGCCACGCCCGCCGCCACGTGCTCCCGCTCCACCCGGGCCAGCTGCTCCTCGCCGCGCCCCGCCGCCCGCCAGGCCGCCCGGTAGGCGGCCAGCATCGCCCGCTTGTCCTCGTCGCCCGAGTGCATGCCCAGCAGCATCGGCAGGCCCCGCTCGGCGGCGGTCCGGACCCCGCCGGGCGAGGTGCAGGCCACCACCACCGGCGGGCCCGAGCGGGCCGGCGCCGCCTCGTCCTGGCGCTGCCGGGGGATCACCGCGCCCTCCAGGCCCAGCCAGCCCGCCAGCTCCGCCCGCCGGCCGGGACCGGCCGCCCGCGGCACCACCGCCACCTCCGGGAAGGCGAACTGCGGTCCGGCCGCGCCCACCCGGGAGCCGCGCAGCCAGCGCAGCAGCAGGTCGAGCCGCTCCGGGAAGCCCTGCTCGTACGCCTCCAGGCCGCCGCCGAACACCGCCAGGTCGATCCACGGGCCGCCGCGCCCCACGCCCAGGGTGAACCGGCCGCCCGAGGTCAGGTGCAGCAGCGCGGCCTGCTCGCCCAGCGCCACCGGGTGACGGGTGCTCAGCACGCTCACCGCCGTGCCCACCCCGATCCGCCGGGTGCGGCCCAGCAGCAGCCCGGCCAGCGTCGCCGCGTCCGGGCAGACCCCGTACGGTACGAAGTGGTGCTCGGCCAGCCACACCGCGTCCAGGCCGGCCCGTTCGGCGGCCAGCGCGGCCGAGACGGTCCGGTCCAGCGCCTCGGCGTGGTCCTGGCCCGGGAACTGCGCGGACAGCAGGAAGGCGCCGACCCGGATCGCGTCCGTCCCGGCGCCCGGCTGCTGCTCGGGGGTCGGCCGTTCGGCCGGCACCAGCCCGGTGGCCGCCGTCCGCGGGGCGGCGGAACGGGTCTCGGGCCGGGCGGTGGTCTTCGTCATCGGGGGCCTGCCTCCATCGGTGCCGCGCAGGGGCCGCGGGCCCCGCCGTGTCACCACGTGAGTAACCCATGTCATGTGCCAATGGCACGCGGAATCCGCGATTTTCCCGAGGAAAGGGTGGATTACCGCCGAACCGGTGGCGGCCGTTCCGGGTCCCGTGCTAATGGGGCGGACGGGGTCGGCGGGGCGGCCGGGGGCTCCCGGGACAGGACGGACGGGGGAGGGGTCGGGGCCCTGGCGCCGCAACGGTGGTTCGGATACCATCCATTCCGCCGGGGGGTCCGGCCGGAGGGGGAGGACGATGGAGCCGGGATGGCGCAACGCCTTGCGCTGGTACCTGCGGGCGGCGGGCCGCTACGTGCTGGTGTTCTGGGTCGCGTGGCTGGTCTACGAACTGGGGTTCGCCCTGCTCGGGGGCGGGACGGACGCGCTGGCGGAGGACCCCGCGATGCCGCTCTGGCTGGGGGCGGTGCTCTTCGCGTGCGTCGGCGGCCCGTTCCTGCTGCTGCTGGCGCTGGGGCTGCCGTACCGGCGGAGCGACCCGTTCCGTCCGGTGCTGGCGATGCTGTCGCTCGGGCCGGTCGCGCTGCTCGCGATAGGGGGCGGTGAGCTGTTCTTCATAGTCTTCACGGCGATCCAGGTCGGCTACGTGGCCCTGCTGATGCCGCGGACCTGACCCGCGGCCCCCGGCGCGGCCCGTACCCTGGGAGTCAGACCGCGCCGGGAAAAGGGGAGTCACGTGTCACCGCGCCGCAACCGCTTCGAGAGGTCCGAGGAACGGGGCGGCGGTGCGCCGACGGGGAGTTCGCTGCGGCGGACCGAGGAGTACCAGGGCGAGGACTGGGTGGTGCAGACCGTGGCCGGCACCGCCGGGCGGTACTACCGCTGCCCCGGCTGCGACCAGGAGATCCCGCCCGGCGTCGGCCACGTGGTGGCCTGGCCCGACCACGGCGGCGGCGTCGAGGACCGGCGGCACTGGCACCGGGCGTGCTGGGGAGCGCGGGAGCGCCGCGGCTCCAACGTCCTGCGGGGCCGCGGCGCTCCGAAGTACTGACCGGACGGGGACGGGTCAGGCGTCGCGCCCCTTCAGCACCAGGTAGCCGCCGATCAGCGCCGCCGCCGTCCAGGCCGCGCAGATCAGCAGGCCGGTCCACGGCCCGTACGGCAGGTCGTCGGTCGGGAGGACCTGGGTGATGGCCGAGCCGGCCTGGTCCGGGAAGTAGTGGACGACGTTCTTCACCACCGGGACGAGCGACAGCAGCGGCGAGATCAGCAGGATGAACGGCACCAGGATCGCCAGCGCCAGGATCTGGTGCCGCACCATCACGGTGACGCCGGCCGAGAGCAGGCACAGCAGGGTCAGGTAGGCCGCGGTGCCGAACACCGCCCGCAGCACGTTCTCCGAGCCCAGCGAGGTGGAGAGCGAGCCGCCGAGCGCGGCCTGGCCGACGAAGAAGGCGACGAACACCGTCACCAGCGAGGCCGCCAGGGCCAGCCCGCCCAGCACGGCGGTCTTGGCGGCCAGCAGCGTGCCGCGCTGCGGGACGGCCGCCAGCGAGACCCGGATCATGCCGCTGCTGTACTCGTTGCCGACGGCCAGCACGCCGAACACCACGATGGCGAGCCGGCCGAAGCCGACGCCGATGAACGAGATGGCGGTGGCGTCGAACGGCCTGCCGCCCTCGGTGAAGTCGGAGACGTTGTTCCGGGCGATCAGGCTGATCACCAGGCCCAGCGCGACGGTGATCAGGAACACCGAGGCCAGTGACCAGACGGTGGAGCGGACGCTGCGGATCTTGGTCCACTCGGACCGCGCGACGGCGGGGAACGCGGCCATCTCAGCCCTCCTTCCCGGGCGCGCGGTCGTTCCAGCCGGCGCCCCAGGCGGGCGGCGGCTCCGGGGCGGCGGCGCCGACCGAGCCGGCCCCCATGTGGTACTCCACCGCGCCCGCCGTCATCTGCATGAACGCCTCCTCCAGCGACGCCTGCTGCGGGCTCAGCTCGTGCAGGGTGACGCCGTGCGCGGCGGCCAGGTCGCCGAGCACCACCGGGTCGCCGTCGACGACCTCCCAGGAGCCGTCCGGCCCCGCCTCGGCGCGCAGGCCGGCGCCGTGCAGGGCGTTCAGCAGCTGCTCCTGGTGCGGGGTGCGCAGGCGGACGCTGGAGCGGGAGTTGCGCTTGATGAACTCGGCCATCGGCAGGTCGGCGAGCAGCCGGCCGCGGCCGATCACCACCAGGTGGTCGGCGGTCAGCGCCATCTCGCTCATCAGGTGCGAGGAGACGAAGACGGTGCGGCCCTCGGCGGCCAGCCCCTTCATCAGGTTGCGGATCCACAGGATGCCCTCGGGGTCGAGGCCGTTCACCGGCTCGTCGAACATCAGGGTCTGCGGGTCGGCCAGCAGGGCCGAGGCGATGCCCAGGCGCTGGCCCATGCCGAGCGAGAAGCCGCGGGCGCGCTTCCCCGCCACCGAGGTCAGGCCGACCAGGTCGAGCACCTCGTCGACCCGGGCCCGCGGCACCCGGTTGGACTGGGCCAGCCAGAGCAGGTGGTCGTAGGCGGTGCGGCCGGGGTGGACGGCCTTGGCCTCCAGCAGGGCGCCGATCTGGCGCAGCGGGTCCTGGATCTCGGCGTAGTGCCGGCCGCCGATGGTGACCTCGCCGCCGGTCGGGTGGTCCAGGTCGAGGATCATCCGCATCGTGGTGGACTTGCCGGCGCCGTTCGGCCCGAGGAAGCCGGTCACCACGCCCTCCGGGATCCGGAAGCTGAGATCGTCCACGGCCAACTTGTCACCATAACGCTTCGTCAGGTGATGCAACTCGATCATGTGCCTCTCCTAGGTCTGCGGCCAGGTTATGGCAAAAAGCGGATGAATCGGACAACCTGCGTCCGGGGCGTGCCCGCCGGGCCCTACGGTGGAACCATGACCTCGCCCAGCGCGCCGACCGTCCGCGAGAACGGCACCGGCACCCCGCTCGTCCTGCTGCACGCCTTCCCGCTCCCCGCGCGGATGTGGGAGGTCCAACTGGAGCGGGTGCCCGGCCCGGCCGGGGACGGCGCCCGGGTCGTCGCGCCGGACCAGCGCGGCTTCGGCACCGCCCCGCTCGGCGACCGGCCCCCGTCGCTGGACACCGCCGCCGACGACCTCGCCGACCTGCTCGACCGCCTCGGCCTCGAACAGGCCGTCCTGGGCGGCCTCTCGATGGGCGGCTACGTGGCGATGGCCTTCGCCCGCCGCCACCCCGAACGGCTGGCCGGACTCGTCCTCGCCGACACCAAGGCCACCACCGACACCGACGCCGCCCGCGCCAACCGGGAACGCGTCGCCGCCACCGTCCTGGAGCGCGGCAACGTCGACCTGCTGCTGGAGGAACGGATGGCGGAGAACCTGCTCGCCCCCGGCACCGACCCCGAACTCACCGACGCGGTACGGAAGATGATCGCCGAAGCGGACCCGGCCGCGGTCGCGTGGGCGCAGCGCGCGATGGCCGCCCGCCCCGACTCGCTGGACGAACTGGCCGCCCTCGACGTGCCCGCCGCCGTCATCGTCGGCGAACTCGACACCGTCACCCCGCTCAGCGAGGCCCGGATGATGGCGGAGGCGCTCTCCGACGCCGAACTGACCGTCATCCCGGCCGTCGGCCACCTCTCCTCGCTGGAAGCCCCCGAGACCTTCAACGCCGCCGTCCGGGCCCTGCTCAAGCGCGTCAAGCAGCGCTAGGACGGCCGAAGGGGCCCGGAGCGTGCGCTCCGGGCCCCTTCGGGCTGCTTCAGCGGTCCGTCCCGACAAGGGGACAAGGCGTCAGGGCATCAGCGGGACTGCTGCGCCGGCACGCCGAGCGAGTCGTCGGTCGGCAGCGAGGCCGCGGCGACCGCCGCACCGGTCAGCGTGGCCAGCATCTCGCGGACGTTGGTCAGCTGCGCGTTGATCGAGTCGCGGCGGTTGGTGAGCGCCGCCAGCTCGCGCTCCGACTCGCTGCGGACCCGGTCGGCCTTCGCGTTGGCGTCGGCCACGATGTCCTCGGCCTGCCGCTGCGCGGTCTCGATGGTCTGGCGGGAACGGCGCTCCGCGTCGGTGCGCAGCTTCTCCGCCTCCAGGCGGAGCTGCTCGGCGCGGTGCTCGATCTCGGCCAGGCGCTTCTCGGCCTTGGCCTGACGGGCCGCCAGGTCGCGCTCGGACTGCTCCCGGCGCTTGGCCAGGTTGGTCTCGAACTCCAGGGCGGCCTGCGCGGCCTTGGTGCGGGTCTCCTCGAAGAGGGCGTCCGCCTCCTCGCGCTTGTTCTGCGCGTCCTTGTTGGCCTCGGCGCGCAGCTGGGCCGCGTCCGACTTGGCCTTGTCGACGATCCGCAGACCCTCGTCCTCGGCCTTGGCCTTGCGGTCCTTGGCGTAGTTCTCGGCCTCGGTGCGGACCTGCTGCGCGGCGGCCTCGGCCAGCTCGCGGTGCTGCTCGGCGGCGCGGTGCGCCTCGTCGCGCAGGTCCTTGGCCTCCTCCTCGGCGAGGCGGAGGATCTTCTCGACGCGGGCACCGAGACCGGCGTACGAGGGCTCCGCCTCGGTGACCGCGGCCTGAGCCGTCTGGGTCTCCAGGTGGAGTTCCTCGATGCGCTTCTCCAGCGCGCTGATCCGGGAGAGCGCGCTGTCTCGGTCGGCCACCAGCTTGGCGATCCGCTCGTCGACCTGGGCGCGCTCGTACCCACGGCGTACCAGGTCGAAGCCGTGCGGGGAGTGACTGTCGCTCATGGGATTTCTGGGCTTCCTGTCGTCAAACCGCTGAGATGGTTGAGGGAATCCTGACACGGTACCGGAGTGTCAACGGCGAAACACCGTTGGTTCGCGGACAATGTCCGCTCAATCGGGTGGCGCGCCCCCGGAGCGATTGCCTCCCGACCGCGGAGAGCCCACTCCGGCGCCTGCCTTGGGCCCTCCGTCCTTCTTGCTTCCCCCGTTGCTGTGGGCCGGCGAAGCGGGCGCCTCGAACGCCTCCAACGCCGACAGCACGTCCTGGACCCGAGAGATCTCGGTGTTGATGTCCTTGCGCCGACGGACCAGTTCGTCCAACTCCCGCTGGCCCTCGTCGGTCACGCGCTTGGCCTCGGACCGCGCCTCGGCCAGCAGCCGCTCCGCCTCCTCGGCGGCCAGCCGCAGCTGCTCCTCGGCGTCCGAACCGGCCCGGCGGACCCGCTTCTCGGCCTCCTCGTCGGCGCGCTTGAGACGCGACGCGGCCTCGTCGGCCGCCGCCTCCAGCTTCTCCTCCGACTCCATCTCGGCGGCCTTGAGCTTCGCCTCCGCCTTGATGATCAGCGCCTCCGCGCGGGTGGTGGAGTCCGCCAGCTTGTTCTCGGCCTCCTTGAGCAGCGTCTCCGCCTTGCGCACCGCGGAGATCCGCACCCGGCCCGCCTCGGCGGACGCCTCGGAGGTCAGCTCGGACGCCCGCGACTCGGCCGCCGCGATCAGCTCCGCCGCCCGCTCCTCGGCCTCCGCGACCTGCGCCTGCGCCTGCTCCTCGGCCTCGGTCAGCTGCTCCTGGGCCGCCGTCACCAGCGCGTCCACCCGCTCGCCGGCCGACTTCATCGCCTGCGCGTTCTCCTTGCGGGCCCGCTCGTGCAGCGCCTCGATCTCGGCGTCGGTGCGCTCGCGCAGCTCCTCGGCCCGCTCGCGGATCGCCGTGGAGTCCCGGCGGGCCTCGGAGAGCAGCGCGTCCGCGTCCGAACGGGCCCGCTCCACCTCGGCGGTGCCCCGCGCCTCGGCCTCGGCGCGCAGCCGCTCCGCCTCCTGGCGGGCCGCCGACACCATCGCGTCGGACTGCTCCTCGGCGGCCGCGGCCACCGCCAGCGCCTCCGCCTGGGCCTGCTCGCCGAGCTGCTCGGCGTCCGCGAACGCCTTCTCCAGCACCGACTTGGCCTGCTCGCGGGTCGCCTTGTCGTACGACTCGGCGGCCTCCCGGGTCTCCCGGTCGAAGGACTCGGCCCGGCCGCGGATGTCCGCGTCGAACTCCTCCGCCAGCGTCCGGGTCGCCAGCGCGTACTCCTCGGCGTCCGCGCGCAGCGCCGCCGCCCGCTCCTCCGCCTCGGCCAGCGCGGCCGCCGCCAACTCGTCCGCCTCGGCCAGCACGCGCTGCGCCGCGGCCTCCGCCTCGGCCTGCTGCTGCTGCGCGAACTCGGCCACCGACGCCCGCAGTTCGGCCGTCTCCCGGTCCGCTCGCTCACGCAGCTCGCGGTCGTACGCCTCGGCCCGCTCGCGCAGCTCCGCGGTCTCCCGCTCGGCGGCCGCGCGCAGCTCGGCGATCTGGCCGGTGGCCTTCTCGTGCAGGCCCGCCACCGACTGGCGGACCTCGGCGGCCTCCTCCTCGGCCGCGGCGACCAGCTCGGCGGCCCGCGCCTCGCCGTTCGCCCGCAGCTGCTCGGCCGCCGCCTCGGCCCGCTCCCGCAGCTCGGCGGTCTCCCGCTCGGCGGTGGCGCGCAGTTCGCGGTCGTACGCGTCGGCGCTCTCGCGCAGTTCGGTCGTCTCGCGCTCGGCGGTGGCCCGCAGTTCGGTCGTCTCCCGTTCGGCGACGGCCCGCAGCTCGGCGGTCTCCCGCTCGGCGGTGGCGCGCAGTTCGCGGTCGTACGCGTCGGCGCTCTCGCGCAGCTCGGTCGTCTCGCGCTCGGCGGTGGCCCGCAGTTCGGTCGTCTCCCGCTCGGCGACGGCCCGCAGCTCGGCGGTCTCCCGCTCGGCGGTGGCGCGCAGTTCGCGGTCGTACGCCTCGGCGTCCTCGCGCAGCCGGGCCGCCTCGGCCCGGTCGGCGGCGGACGCGACGCCCAGCGCCTCGGCGTCCGTGCGGGCGGTGGCCAGGGCCTGCTCGGCCTCGGCGCGCAGCCGCGCCGCGTCCTGCTCGGCCTCGGCACGGGCGCGCGCCGCGTCGCCCTCGGCGCTCTCGCGCAGCCGAGCGGCCTCAGCGGCGGCGCTCTCGCGGAGCTTGGCGGCCTCGGTGGCCGCGGCCTCGCGGACCTGCTCGGCCTCGCCGTCGGCGGCGGCCCGGATCGCGGCGGCCTCGGCCAACTGCTCGGCGGTGCGGGCCTGGTCGCGCTCCAGGTCGGCGCGGGCGGCCTCGCGGGCGGCGGCGGCCTCCTCGCGCAGCGCCTCGGCGGCGGACTCGGCCCGCTGGGCGACCGCGCGGGCGGCCTCCTCCGCGTCGGCGCGGACGGTCCGCCCGGCCTCCTCGGCCTCGGCGCGGTGCCGCTCGGCCCACTGGGCGGTGTCGGCACGCAGTGCCTCGGCGGCGGCGTCGGCCTCGGCCCGGACGGTGGCGGCCGCGGCGGCGGCCTGCTCGCGCAGTTCGGCGGCCTGCCGTTCGGCGGCGGCCCGGGTCTCCTCGGCGGTGGCCTCGGCGGCGGCGAGCAGCTCGGTGCGGGCCTGCTCGGCGGCGCCGGTGATCTTCTCGCCCTCGGCGCGGGCCCGGGCCAGGGTCTGCTCGGCCCGGCCCTGGACGGCGGCGGCCTGCTCGCGGGCCTCGGCGCGCAGCCGCTCGACCTCCTCGCCGGCGCCGGAGCGCAGCGCGTCCGCGTCGGACTTGGCGCTGGTCAGCAGTTCCTCGGCCTGCTTCGCGGACTCCTCGATCTGCACCGCGGCCTGCCGGCGGGCCTCGGCCCGGACCCGCTCGGCCTCGGCCTCGGCGGCGGAGCGCTGCTCCTCGGCCTGCTCGCGGGCCTGGGCGGCCTCGGCCTGCATCCGCTCCAGCTGCTCGCGGATCGAGGCGGCGTCCTCCATGGCGGCGTTCTGCGCCTGCTCGACGGCCTCGCGGGCCTGCTCCAGCAGCGTGCCGGCCTCGGACTTGGCGTGCTCGACCAGCCGCTCGGCCTCGGCGGCGGCCTCGCCCCGGGTGGCCTCGGCGTCGGCGCCCGCCCGGGCGAGCACCTCCTCGGCCTGCTTGGCGGCGCGGGCCAGCCGCAGCGCGGCGTCCTTGGCGGCCTCGGCGCGGCCGGCCTCCTCGGCCTCGGCGCGCAGCCGCTCGGCCTCGGCGGCGGCGTTCTCGCGCAGCGCGGCGGTCTCGCCCTCGGCGGCGGCCCGCAGTGCGGCGATCTCCGCCTCGGCCTCGGCGCGCAGCTCGGTGGCGACCGACTCGGCCGCGCCGCGCAGGCGCTCGCTCTCCTCGCGGGCGGCGGCCTTGGCGGCGTCCGCCTCGGCCTGGGCGGTGGCGGCGGCGGAGCGGATCAGCTCGGCCTCGCGGGTGGCGGCGGCCACCATCTTGGCGATCTCGGCGCGGGCGGTGGCGGAGCGCTGCTCGCTGGCGGCGGCGCCGTCGGCGACCTTGCGCTCGGCCTCGCTGGTGGCCTCGGCCTGCAGGCGCTGGGCGGCGGCGGTGGCCTCCTCGCGCATCCGGGCGGCCTCGGCGCGGGCCCGCTCGGTCTCGGCCAGTGCCTCGGCACGCAGCCGCTCTATCTCGGCGTGGGCGCCGGCCAGGGCGGCCTCGGCGCGCTCCTGGTCGGCGAGGGCCTGCCGCTTGAGGGCGGTGATCTCGGCTTCGGCGACGGCCAGCTTCCGCTCGGCGGCGGAGTGCGCGTCGGCGAGCTGCTGCTGGGCGGCGGTGAGGGTGGCGGCGCGCTGCTCCTCGGCCTGGGCGCCGGTCTGCTGGGCCTGCTCGGAGGCGGCGCGCAGCAGGCGCTCGGCGTCGGTCTGGGCGCGCAGCAGGGCGGCCTGGGCCTGGGCCTGGGCCTCGCCGCGGGCGGCGTCGACGTCGGCGGCGGTCTGGGCGCGGGCCTGGTCGGCGAGGGCGGCGGCCTCGGCGCGGACGGCGGCCATCATCCGCTCGGCCTCGGCGCGGGCCTCCTGGAGCAGGCGCTGGGCCTCCTGCTCGGTGCCGGCGCGGGTCTGTTCCGCCCAGTTGACGTTCTCGTTGACGTGGCGTTCGGCGGCGGCCCGGAACTCGGCGAGCTCCTCCTCCAGCCGGCGGCGCCGGGCGGAGAACTCGGCCTCCAGCTGCGCGGTGCGCTCGGCGGCCTCGGCCATCATCCGCTGGGTGGCGGCCTGGGACTCGCGCAGTTGGCGCTCGGCGTCCGCGCGCAGCGCCTCGGCCTGCATCTCGGCGTTGCGCAGGACCTGCTCGGCCTGCCCGGTGACGGAGTCGAAGGCACGCGGCTGGGCGAGCTGCCGACGGGCTTCGTGCAGCTTGGCCCGGAGCACCTCCACCTGGTAGGCGAGGTCGTCGGCGTGCTCGATGGTCTTGTCCCGCTCCTTGCGGGCCTTCTCCAGCTCGGCCTCGAACTTGGAGAGGTGATCCTCAACCTCGTAGCGGTCGTAGCCCCGCACTCCGCGGTCCCATCCATCTCCTGGTCGCGTCCTCGACCGGGCCGCCCCGGCCGCGCGGACGCGCGGTCGGACCGGTTGGTCCTTGCAATCGCTCCACCGTCCGAGTGGACTCCTGAGCGAACTGTTGCCTCTGGAGAATGGTGACAGATCCGAACGGCGACCGTCCGGCCGTGCCCGCGTCGTGGACTCCCCTGCGGTGCGCGGACCGGTGGTACCAGCGCACCTGGGCATTGTAGTGGGAGCCGCGACGGGGGGAATGGGGGCGAGGTGCTTTTCGGAAGTTACCGACCGGTTCGTTACCGGCCGGTCGACTCCCGTACCCGCTCCGTACCAGAACGGGTCAGTGCTCGCCGGGCTCCGCGCTGGTGACCAGCTCGGTCAGCACGCCGCCGCAGTCCTTGGGGTGCAGGAAGGTGATCCGGGAGCCCATCGAGCCGCGCCGCGGCTCCGGGTACAGCACCCGCACGCCCTTGGCCCCGATCGCGGCCGCGTCGCCGTCGACGTCCGCGGTGCCGAAGGCGATGTGGTGCACGCCCTCGCCGTTCTTCGCCAGCCACTTGCCGACCGCCGAGTCCTCCCGGGTCGGCTCCAGCAGCTGCAGGTAGGAGGCGCCGCCGTCGCCGGTGTCGTTGATCTTCAGCATGGCCTCGCGGACGCCCTGCTCCTCGTTCACCTCGCTGTGGAACACCTCGAAGCCGTACGTGGCGCGGTAGAACTCGACGGTCTTGTCCAGGTCGAAGCAGGCGATGCCGATGTGGTCGATGCGGGTCAGCACGGTGACGGTCCTCCGGACGGATGGGACGGCGGGGCGGGCGTGGGTGGCACTCAGTGCAGCGCATTCCCGCGGTCGGACGCCAGCGGGCCGCCCTGCGAGTCTGCTCACACGTTTCCTTCCCCCCTCCGGCACGGTGTTCACTGGAGGGTGCCAGTAGCGCTGATCACACCTGCCGGGCGGTGACGCAGAGGTGACCGATCAGTACATTGACCGCATCTCCCCACCCTCAGGTCCGACGCGCGAAGGGGCTCGTCCATGACTACTTCTGTGATCGTCGCAGGTGCCCGAACCCCGATGGGTCGGCTGCTGGGCTCGCTCAAGGACTTCTCCGGAGCCGAACTCGGCGGCTTCGCGATCAAGGCGGCGCTGGAGCGGGCCGGCATCACCGGCGAGCAGGTCCAGTACGTGATCATGGGCCAGGTGCTGCAGGCCGGCGCCGGCCAGATGCCGGCCCGGCAGGCCGCGGTCAAGGCCGGCATCCCGCTGAGCGTCCCGGCGCTGAGCATCAACAAGGTCTGCCTCTCCGGGCTGGACGCGATCGCGCTGGCCGACCAGCTGATCCGGGCCGGCGAGTTCGACGTCGTGGTGGCCGGCGGCCAGGAGTCGATGACCAACGCCCCGCACCTGCTGCCGAAGTCCCGCGAGGGCTTCAAGTACGGCGCGATCGGCATGCTCGACGCGATGGCGCACGACGGCCTCACCGACGCCTACGAGAACATCCCGATGGGCGAGTCGACCGAGAAGCACAACACCCGCCTCGGCATCACCCGCGAGGTGCAGGACGCCATCGCCGCCGCCTCCCACCAGCGCGCCGCCAAGGCCCAGGCCGACGGCGTGTTCGAAGCCGAGATCGTGCCGGTGCCGATCCCGCAGCGCAAGGGCGAGCCGGTGCTGTTCAGCCAGGACGAGGGCATCCGGGCCGACACCACCGCCGAGGGCCTGGCCCGGCTGCGCCCCGCCTTCACCAAGGACGGCACGATCACGGCCGGCACCTCCTCGCAGATCTCCGACGGCGCCGCCGCCGTCGTGGTGATGAGCAAGGCCAAGGCCGAGGAGCTCGGCCTGAGCTGGCTCGCCGAGATCGGCGCGCACGGCAACGTGGCCGGCCCGGACAACTCGCTGCAGTCGCAGCCGTCCCGCGCGATCCGGCACGCCCTCGGCAAGGAGGGCCTGGAGGTCGGCGACCTCGACCTGATCGAGATCAACGAGGCGTTCGCCGCCGTCGCCCACCAGTCGACGAAGGACCTGGGCGTCAGCGACGAGATCGTCAACGTCAACGGCGGCGCGATCGCGCTCGGCCACCCGATCGGCATGTCCGGCGCCCGCGTGGTGCTGCACCTGGCGCTGGAGCTCCAGCGCCGGGGCGGCGGCACCGGCGCGGCCGCGCTGTGCGGCGGCGGCGGCCAGGGCGACGCGCTGATCGTCAAGGTCCCCGCCCAGGGCTGACCGAACGTCCCCCGACCCCCGCAGGGCCGCCCCGCGCGGCCCTGCGGGGCGTCCGTCTTCCTGCTGCGAGGAGCGATTTCGATGGCCGATGTGGCGACGCTGGTCGAACAGGCCCGGCAGGGCCGTCCCCGGGCGGTGGCCCGGCTGATCACCCTGGTGGAGAACGCCGCGCCCGAGCTGCGCGAGGTGATGGCGGCGCTCGCCCCGTACAGCGGGCGGGCCTACACGGTGGGTCTGACCGGCTCGCCCGGGGTCGGCAAGTCGACCTCCACCTCGGCGCTGGTCAGCGCCTACCGCAGGCTCGGCAGGCGGGTCGGGGTGCTGGCCGTCGACCCGTCCTCGCCGTTCTCCGGCGGCGCGCTGCTCGGCGACCGGGTGCGGATGCAGGAGCACGCCACCGACCCCGAGGTGTTCATCCGCTCGATGGCCACCCGGGGCCACCTCGGCGGCCTGGCCTGGGCCGCCCCGCAGGCGCTGCGGGTGCTGGACGGGGCCGGCTGCGACGTGATCCTGGTGGAGACCGTCGGCGTCGGGCAGTCCGAGGTGGAGATCGCCGCGCAGGCCGACACCTCGGTGGTGCTGCTGGCCCCCGGCATGGGCGACGGCATCCAGGCCGCCAAGGCGGGCATCCTGGAGATCGGCGACGTGTTCGTGGTCAACAAGGCCGACCGGGACGGCGCGGACGCCACCGCCCGGGAGCTCAACCACATGCTCGGCCTGGGCGAGTCCCGGCAGGCCGGCGACTGGCGGCCGCCGATCGTCAAGACCGTCGCCGCCCGCGGCGAGGGCCTGGACGAACTCGTCGAGGCGCTGGAGAAGCACCGGGCCTGGCTGGCCGAGACCGGCGAACTCGCCGCCCGCCGCCGCCGCCGGGCCGCCCAGGAGGTCGAGGCGATCACGCTGGCCGCGCTGCGCGCCCGGATCGGCGACCTGCGCGGCGACCGGCACCTGGACGCGCTGGCCGGCCGGGTCGCCGCGGGCGAACTCGACCCGTACGCGGCGGCGGACCGGCTGGTGGCCGAACTGACCGCGTGAACCCCGGGGCCTAGGCCCTCTCTTTCGGATCTTGTCGGATCAGCGCGCGGCGTTGGGCGCCCGGCTGGGAGTGCCGGCCCGACGCCCTCGTACTGGATGTACTTGGGTGTGGGGCCGGTGCTTCCAGGCGGGATGCCCGGCGTCGGGCGCCCGGCAAGATCCGAACGAGAGGGCCTAGCCCCGGCCGCGGAGCCCGCGCAGGTGCTCGGCGATCGGGGCCAGGGCCGCGTACAGCGCGTCCAGCTGCTCGTCGGTGAGCCGGTCGATGAAGTGCTCGCGGACGCTGCGGACGTGGTCCGGGGCGACCTTGCGCAGCGTCTCCCAGCCCTGCTCGGTCAGGTGCGCGTACAGGCCGCGCCGGTCGCCCGGGCACTCCTGGCGCAGCACCAGGCCGGCCGCCTCCATCCTGGTGATCTGGTGCGAGAGGCGGCTCTTGGACTGCAGGGTGGCGGTGGCCAGGTCGGTCATCCGCATCCGGCGCTCGGGCGACTCGGAGAGGACGACCAGGATCTCGTAGTCGTTGATCGCGAGGTTGTGGGTCTGCAGCTCCCGGCTCAGCTGGTGGTCGAGCAGCTTGCCGACCTCCAGGTGGGCGCGCCAGAACCGCTGCTCGCGGGCGTCGAGCCAGGGCGTGTCCGCCTCCCCGTCCCGGGACGGGGGGACCGCCGGCGCTTCGGTTGCAGGGTTGTCCATGCCACCGAGTATAGCCGAAGTTGTTCAATGTTGTACGAATTCACACGTCCACCCCCGGTCCGGCGCGTCCAATTCCTGGGGCGGAGCCGACCGGTGACGCAGCGTTGGGCATAATCGCGCCCATGACGACGCGGAGCGCGAACTTCCATTCGATAGCCGACGGTGTATACGCGTGGCAGCCGCAGCAACGCGGGTGGGGCCGGGCCAACTGCGGACTGGTCGCCGCGGACGGCGCCGCCCTCTGGATCGACACCCCGTACGACCGCACCCTGGCCGGCGAGTTCCTGGCCCGCACCCGCGCCGTCCTCGCCCCCGGCACCGAGGTGGGCCGGATCGTCGTCACCCACGCCAACGGCGACCACATGTGGGGCGCCGGCGTGCTGCCCGACGCCGAACTGATCACCACCCGCGCGGCGCTGCACCACATCGCCTACGAGCCCACCCCCGCCCAGCAGCAGGCCCTGCTGGAGGGCCTCGACCGGGGCGAGGACACCGGCGCCTACCTGCACGAGCACTTCGGCTGCTTCAACTGGGCCGACACCCCGCCGGTCGTCCCCGACACCGTCTTCACCGGCGAGCTCGAACTGCGCGTCGGCGACATCCCGGTGCAGGTCAGCAGCCTCCCGCCGGCCCACACCAGCGGCGACCTGATCGTCCACCTGCCCACCCGCTCCACCGTCTTCACCGGCGACGTCGTCTTCGGCTCCACCCCCGACCACCCCGGCGACCACCCCGTGCACTGGGCCGGCCCGCTCGACAACGTCATCGACGCCGTCGAGCGGCTGCTCGACACCGGCGCCGAGACCGTCGTCCCCGGCCACGGCCCGCTGCTCACCCGCGCCGACCTGCGCGGCCACGCCGGCTACCTGCGCTACGTCCGCGACCGCGCGCACGCCCTGCACGCCGCCGGCGCCACCGCCGCCGAAGCCGCCCGCGCCGTCCTCGACGAGAACCGCTACCCCGAACTCGGCCTCCCCGAGCGGCTGCTCGTCACCATCGGCACCGAGTTCCGGCACCTCGACGGCACCGAGCCGCCCGCCATGCTGGAAGTCGTCGGCCGGATGGCCCACCTCGCCCGGCAGCGCGCCCGCACCGCCGTCAGCGCGGGCTGAACCCCGTCCCCCTTCCCGTCGCGACGACCCCCGCCGCTTCGACTCCCCCCCGAGGACCCCATGGTCGAGATCGTGCTCGCCCTGCTGGCCGGCGCCGCCCTGACCGCCGGACCCCTGCTGTGGTCCGCCCGGCGCGCCACCCGGGCCGCCCGCGCCGACGCCCGGCGCGCCACCGAGGCCGACCACCGCGCCGAGGGCGCCGAGGTCCGCGCCCGCGCCGCCGAGGAGCGCGCCCGCACCGGCGAGGAGCGCGCCCGCGCCGCCGAAGCCCGGGCGCACTCCGCCGAAGCCCGGCACACCCTCGCCGAGGCCCGGCTGGCCGCCGCGGTCCGCGAGTTCGCCCACCTCGCGCACGAGCGGCTGCCCGCCGCCGCCACCGCCCTCACCCACCCCCGCACGCCCGTCCCCGGCCCGCTCGACACCACCGGCGGCAACGAGGAACTGCACCGCGCCCTGGACGCCGTCCTGGCCGCCGCGCTGCGCGCCGCGCTCGCCGAACGCGAGCGCACCGACGCCGCCGCCCGGGCCGCGCTGCGCGGCTCCGCCTCCAAGATCCAGGCGCTGCTGATCCAGGTCCGCTCGCTGCTGGAGGAGATCCAGCTCTCCGTCGACGACCCCCGGCTGCTCGCCCTCGACTTCCGCAACGAACTCACCCTGCGCCGGGTGCAGTCCCTCGCCGTCCTCTCCGGCGCCTGGCCCGGCATGACCCGCGAGGACTCCCCGCTCGCCGAACTCTGCGTCGGCGCGCAGTCCCGGGTGGCCGGCTACGCCCGGGTCGAGATCACCAACCACCTGCGCGAGCCCCGGCTCGCGGTGGCCGCCCGGGCCGCCGAACCCGTCGCCATCGCGCTCGCCGAGATCCTCGGCAACGCCACCGCCTACTCCCACCCCGAGACCCGGGTCGTCGTCTCCATCGAACAGGGCAGCTCCGGCGCCCTCGTGGTGGTTGACGACATGGGCGTCGGCATGGAACCCGACCAGCTCGAACGGGCCGGCGACCTGCTCGACGGCCAGGCCGAGGTGCTGCTCACCGAACTCGGCGACCCGCCGCAGGCCGGCTTCGCCGTGATCGGCCTGCTCTGCCGCCAGTTCGGCTTCGGCTGCCGGGTCGAACCCTCCCCGTACGGCGGCGTCCGCGCCATCCTGCGCCTGCCCGCCGACCTGCTCACCCTGACCGACCCGGCCGCCCCGCTCTCCGCGCTCGCGCCCCGGCCGATCACCCAGAGCGCGCCGGTCTTCGACGCCGGCGACGCCCTGCCCACCCGCAAGCGCCGCACCCCCCGCGTCCCGCAGCAGGACGCGCCGTCCCCCCTCCCCGCCCCGGCGGGCACCACCACCCCCGACCGGGCCCGCAGCGCCTGGTCGGCGCTCCAGTCCGGCACCGCCGCCGGCCGCAGCGCCGCCGACCGCACCGCGCGCCCCGAAGGACCCGCCGCACCCGAAGGAGTCGAACACCCGTGACCGCCCCGCTCCGCCGCCACACCGAGGACCTCTCCTGGGTCCTGACCCCGCTGCTCGACCTCCCCGGCGTGCAGAACGCCGTCATCGCCACCGGCGACGGCCTGGTCACCGGCCACTCCGCCGACCTCGGCCGGGACGGCGCCGACCGGGTCGCCGCGATGACCGCCTCGCTGCACGCCGCCGCCCGGGCCTTCACCACCGCCTTCACCGGCGAGGAGAAGATCGCGCTCACCCAGACCGTGGTCGAGTCCCAGCACGGCTACGCCGTGGTCACCCCGGCCGGCGAGAACTCCTCGCTGGCCGTCTTCGCCCTCCCCGGCGCCGACCTCGGCACCATCGCCTACCAGATGCAGGTCCAGGTCGCCGCACTCGCGAGGGCGCTGGCCAGCCCGGCCCGGGAGGCGAGCCGCACGTGACCGCCGCCCCCCGCCCGCAGGGCCCGCGCCGCCGGCTGGTGCCGGCCTACCTCGCCACCCACGGCCGCACCGCCGCCGCCGGCACCCACACCCTGGACCGGCTCAGCGTGCTGCACGCCGCCGCCGACCTCCCGGCCGGACTCGGCGGCGAGCACCGCCAGTTATGGGAGCTGGTCCGCCCCGGCGCGCTGACCCTCGCCGAGGCCGCCGCCCACCTCCGGCTGCCCGTCAGCGCGACCACCTTCATCGCCGCCGACCTGGCCGAGCGCGGCGCGCTGGCCGTCCGCGCGCCGATCCCCTCCGCCCAGCCGGTCAACCGGGACCTCGCCGAAAGGCTCCTCAGTGGACTTCGCGCCCTCAAGTAGCACCGCCGTCCTGCCCGGCGACGGCCCCGCCGGCGCCCCGGCCTACCTGCCGCCCACCGACCCGATCCTGATGAAACTCATGGTCACCGGCCCCTTCGGGGTCGGCAAGACCACCTTCGTGCGCACCCTGTCGGAGATCCCGACCCTGCACACCGAGGAGACCATGACCGCGGTCGGCGCCCCGGTCGACGACACCAGCCACACCCCCGGCAAGACCGCCACCACCGTCGCCGTCGACTTCGGCCGGCTCACCCTCTCGGCCGGCGAGTTCGTCCTCTACCTGTTCGGCACCCCCGGCCAGCGCCGCTTCCTGCCGCTCTGGGAGGACCTCGCCCGCGGCGCCCTCGGCGCGCTCATCCTGGTCGACACCCGGCGGCTCGCCGACGCCTTCGACGCGATGGACCTGATCGAGGAGGCCGGCCTGCCCTACACCGTCGCGGTCAACCGCTTCCCCGACACCCCGCCGATCTCGCTCGACGCGATCCGCGCCGCGCTCGACCTCGACCCGGCCACCCCGCTGGTCGAGTGCGACGCCCGCGAACGCGGGGGCTGCGTCGACGCGCTGATCGCCCTCACCGAACACGTCCTGGACCGGCTGCCCCCGGAGAGCGCCCCGTGACCGTCCGCACCGCCCTGTACGGCCCGCAGTTCGCCGCCGACCCGCACGCCCACTACGCCCGGCTGCGCGACCGCGGACCGCTCGCCCCCGTCGAACTCGCCCCCGGCGTCGACGCCTGGCTGGTCACCGACTACCACGTCGCCCTGGAGGTCCTGCGCGACACCGACACCTGGACCCGCGACCCGCGCCGCTGGCAGGCCACCCAGCCCGCCGACTCCCCGATCCTCCCGCTGTTCGGCTGGCGCCCCACCGCGCTGTTCTCCGACGGCCCCGCGCACGCCCGCTACCGCCAGGTCATCACCGACAGCATCGGCATCCTCGAACCCCACCTGCTGCAGCGCGACACCACCGCCGTCGCCGAACAGCTCATCGCCGAGTTCGCCGGCACCGGCCGCGCCGACCTGCTCGCCCAGTACGCCTACCGGCTGCCGCTGCTCATCCTCACCTCCTGGTACGGCGTCCCCGACCCGGACATCGACCGGATCAGCAACGCGATGAACCACTCCTTCGAGACCTCCAGCGGCGCCGCCGCCGCCTACGCCGACCTGGTCGCCGTCGTCACCGCCCAGGTCGCCGACCGCCGCGCCAGCCCCCGGCACGACCTGATCTCCGCGTTCCTCGGCCACCCCGCGCGGCTCGCCGACGACGAGGTCGTCCGGCACATCACCCTCACCCTGATGGCCGGCCACGAACCCACCGCCAACCTGATCGCCAACGCGCTGCTGCGGATGCTCTCCGACGACCGCTACGCCGGCTCGCTGCACAGCGGCGCGATGACCGCGCACGACGCGGTCAACGAGGTGCTGTGGAACGACCCCCCGCTCTCCAACTTCTCCCCGCACTACCCCCGGCGGGAGCTGGTCTTCCACGGCACCCCGCTCACCCCCGAGCAGCCCGTCCTGGTCTCCTACGCCTCCGCCAACGCCCAGGCCGCGCTGACCCCCGCCGAGAGCGAGTCGCTCGGCGGCTCCTACGCCCACCTCGCCTGGGGCGCCGGACCGCACCGCTGCCCGGCCCGCCAACCGGCCGTCCTGATGGCCGTCACCGCCGTCGAGTACCTGATCAGCCGCCTCACCGACCTGCGCCTCGCCGTCCCCACCGCGGACGTCCTCTGGCGCCCGGGCCCGATCCACCGCGCGCTGACCGCCCTCCCGGTCGAGTTCACCGCGCTGTGAGAACGGGCCGGGGGCGGGGAACCGCGTGGTTCCCCGCCCCCGGCCCGTTCCCGGGGCTCAGAGCCCGAAGCGCCGTCCGAGGTCGCCCAGGTTCCCGAGCCCGGTCAGCCCGCCGCCGCCGCCGTGCTGTTGCTGCTGCTGCTGGTGCGGGACGCCCGCGCCGGGGATGCCCGGCTCCGCGCCGATCACGCCGACCGAGCGGTCGGCCATCAGCGTCTCCGAGGACTGCATCAGCACCTGCCCGGCCCCGATGAACTCGAACTGGTGCTCCTCGCCGCTGGCCCCGCCGATCCCGGTCAGGTGCCGCAGGCCGCCGAGGACGCCGTGCAGGTAGCTGTGGTCGTAGTGGTGGCAGGGCGCCGGGCAGTCGGCCCAGCCGACCAGGGCCTGCGGGTCGACCCGGACCGGCGGCTCGACGAAGTGCACCGGCCCGTTGGACGCGGCGACGAACTTGCCGGTGCCGATCAGGGTCAGGAAGCCCGGGATGATCGACTGCTTGAGCTGCAGCGTGGGCTCGAAGGCCAGCAGGTTGCCGGAGCGCACGGTCAGGTTGCCGTCCTCCAGGTCGTACGAGTTGAGGTCGTACGCCCGGTCGGCGAGCAGCAGCCGGCCGCGCCCCTCGGCGACCACCCAGTCGGAGGCGTGCAGCGGCGAGTTGAAGTTCTGCTCCAGCACCCGGTCGAGCGCGCCGCGGCCGATCCCGGAGAAGCGCATCTCGCCGTAGTAGGCGATCATCTTCCCCTTCTGCAGGTAGTACGCGCCGTTCAGGTCCACCGAGAAGCAGTACGGGTTGACGTTGTCGTTGGACGGCAGGCTGCCGGCGTCCCAGACCTGCGGGCCCTGTCCACCCGGCGGCTGGAACACGGGGGCGCCGAACTGCCCGGCGGGCGGGGCCTGGTGGGGCGGCGGCGGGACGTGCATCCCGGCCTGGGTGGCCTGGTACGACTGGTCGTACTGCTGCTGGGAGTAGCCCTGCGGCGGGCCCTGCGGCGGGTACGCCGGGGGCTGCTGGCCGTACGGCTGCTGCTGGCCGTAGGGGTCCTGGCCGTACGGGTTCTGCGGGGGGTAGGACATCAGAGCTTCACCTCGCTGGCCTGCACGTAGACCATGCCGTGCCCGGAGAGTTCGAGTTGGAAGGCCTCGCCGGAGCCGCGTCCCACCATGTCGCGCCAGCCGAGCGCGCTGGAGAGCTTGTTGGTGACCTCGCCGCGGTGCGCGACGTAGGCCTGCGGGTCGACGTGGACGGGCTGGCCGGGGGAGATCGGCAGCTCGATGACGCCGCCGTGGGCCATCACCGCGACCGCGCCCTTGCCGGTCAGCTTGGTGGTGAACAGGCCCTGGCCGGTGACCTGGCCGCGGACCACGCCCATCAGGCCGCCCTGCTGGCCCATGAACATGGTGGACTGCTGCAGGCTGCCCTCGAAGGCGAGCAGCCGGTCGGCCTCCACGTAGAGGGTGTCGCCGACCAGGTCGACCACGTGCACGTGGTGGCCGCCGTGGCCGAACAGCACGGTGCCGTGGCCCTCGACGGTCATCAGCGGGGTGTCCTCGTTGGCGACCCGGCGGCCGATCATCGACACCACGCCGCCCTGCCCGCCCATCAGGTTGGGCTGGAAGGTCACCTCGCCGGTGTAGCCGAGCATCGAGCCCCGCTGGGAGAGCACCCGCTGCCCGGGCAGCAGCTGCGCGGAGACCATCTTGTTGTTGATCCTGGTGAAGGCCATCAGACCTCGCCCCCCAGCGTCATCCGCTCGGAGGGCTGGACGTAGACCAGGCCCTCGCCGGTGAACTCGACCTGCATCGCCTCGCCGCCGCCCTCGCCGATCAGGGTGGTCCAGCCCGCGCCGGACTTCAGCGCCCGGTGCAGGTTGCCGGTGTGCGCGACGTACGCCCCCGGGTCGACCCGCAGCGGCATTCCCTGGGAGACCCGGAGGATCACCGCCGGGCCCTTCGAGGTGACCGCGGCCCACCCCTGGCCCTCCACCTTGGTGGTGAACAGGCCGTTGCCGCTGGCCATCCCGTTCAGCCCGGTGAAGGAGGTGCCGGTCTGCAGCGAGGCTTCGGTGCAGAGCAGGTTGTCGGACTCGACGAACAGGGTCTCCCCGTTCAGCCGGACCAGGTTGATCTCGGTGGCCTTGTCGGCGAAGTAGCAGGTGCCCTGCCCCCTCACCTCCATGACCTCCATGCGCTCGCCGGTGAGCCGGCGGGTGACCATGCCGCGCAGGCCGTCGCCGCCACCGGAGAGCTTCTTGAAGCCCATCTGCCCGGTGTAGGCGACCATCGAGCCGTTGCGTGCCTTGACGGTGTCGCCGGCGAGGTCGACGGCGAGGACCTTTGACCCCTGGAGTCGGAACTGTGCCACGTCCGGGAATCTATCGGCCCCCTCCCCGGGAGGGGAGGGGGCCGGGGCCCGCTGGTACCCGTTCGGTACGAAACCCGTACATCGGACACCGCACCATTCGGGCATAGGCGGACAAAAGGTCAGGCCGGCTGCGGCAGCGCCCCCGCGGCGGACTCGACCTCCAGCAGCGAGGCCGAGTGGCGCTCGGCCTCGAACGCGGCGCGGCCGCCGCGCAGGCCGAACAGGCGCTTGGAGAGCATGATCCAGAGCACCGCGGCGATGTTCAGCAGCAGCGTGCCGATCTTCAGCGCGCTGACGTGCTCGGTCAGCTCGTAGACCTCCAGCGGCAGGAACGCGGCGGTGGCCACCACGGTCAGGTACTCGGCCCAGCGGTGGCCCCACCACAGGCCGACCGCCTCGACGATCTCGACCAGCGCGTACACCACCAGCGCGACGGCCACGTAGACCAGGGTCGAGTGCTTGTACTCGAAGGTCCTGCGGACGGTGTCGACGATCGGCGAGTGCTCCAGGTCGAAGTGGAAGTGCTCGGTGACCGGCTTGAAGACGGTCAGGTTCTCGTCGAAGATCCGGCGCACCGCGTCCTGGCTGTTGGAGAACTTCCACACGCCCCAGGCGACGACGACGATCAGCAGCCCGCGCAGGAACCGCTCGACGGCCAGGAAGCGCAGGATGAACAGGTCGCGCAGGGCCTTGCCGCGCGGCACCAGCGGGGCCTCCTCGGCCGGGCCCGCGCCGTGCGGCTCGCCGAGCGCGAAGTCGCCGCAGCGCAGGCAGCGCCAGGCGGTGCCGACGGCGGTGGCGGTGTGCAGGCGCTCGCGCAGGTCGGGCTCGTCCGGCGCGTAGGTGATGTGCCCGCGCCGGGCGCAGGTGTGGCGGTCCCAGTCCCTCTTCAGCATGCGGTGGTTCCCCCCGTGGTCCGGCGTGCTCCGACGGCCGGAGCGCGCGCAGCACAGCAGGATAGGGGGTCCCCGTCCGGCGGCGCCGTCAGGTCGGTGATAATGGGTCCGGCTTGTGCGTCCGTTCACAAGCCGGGCCGCCCGCCGTGCCCAGCCGTCCGCCGTGCCCCCGTGAGGAAACCCCGTGAAGAGCGTCGCCGCCGTCCACCGCCTACGCCTGGTCTCCGGCCCCGAGGGGCTGTCCTTCATCCTGCTGCTGATCTGCTCGGTGCTGAAGCGCACCACCAGCTTCAACGGCGTGCCGGTGATGGGCACGGTGCACGGCGTGCTGTTCATCCTGTACCTGGTGTTCCTGGCCCAGGCCTACCAGGCCCGCCGCTGGGAGCCGAAGCGCGGGCTGCTGATGTTCGTGCTCTCGGTGGTGCCCACCGGCGGCTTCTTCGCCGAGCGGATGCTCGCCAGGGAGGAACGCGGCGAACTGGACGCCTCCGCGCCGGCGGCCACCGCCTGACCGCTCCCGGAACGTGGTGCGCGGCGGCCGGGCCCCCTCGTGGGGGGCCCGGCCGCCGCGGGCTTTCGTCAGCCGGTCGGCGTCAGTTGACGTTCACCGCGGTCCAGGTGGCCGCGACCGCGTTGTACTCCGCGGAGCCCGAGCCGTACAGGTCCTTCGCCGCGTTCAGGGTCGCCGTGCGGGCGGCCTTGTAGTTGGTGGTGGAGGTCATGTAGACGGTCAGTGCCCGGTACCAGACCTGGGCGGCCTTGGCCCGGCCGATGCCGGTCAGGGACGCGCCGTTGTAGGTGGGCGAGTTGTAGCTGACGCCGTTGACGGTCTTGGCGCCGCTGCCCTCGGCCAGCAGGTAGAAGAAGTGGTTGGCGACGCCCGAGGAGTAGTGGACGTCCTTGTTGCCGACGGTCGAGGACCAGTAGTCGGCGGACGCGCCGTCCTTGGACGGCTTGTCCATGTAGCGCAGCGGCGTGCCGTTGCCGTTGATGTTGATCAGCTCGCCGATCAGGTAGTCCGGGTTGTCCTTCGGCAGGTTGGCGTAGAACTCGACCAGGCTGCCGAAGATGTCGGAGGTGGCCTCGTTCAGGCCGCCGGACTCGCCGGAGTAGTTCAGGCCGGCCGTGTTGGAGGTGACGCCGTGGCTCATCTCGTGGCCGGAGACGTCGAGTTCGGTCAGCGGGTGGGTGTTGCCCGAGCCGTCACCGTAGGTCATGCAGAAGCAGCTGTCGTCCCAGAACGCGTTGACGTAGTTGCTGCCGTAGTGGACCCGGCTGTACGCGCCGACGCCGTCGTTGCGGATGCCGCTGCGGCCGAAGGTGTTCTTGTAGAAGTCCCAGGTCACGGCCGCGCCGTACTGGGCGTCGACGGCCGCGGACTCGCCGTTGGAGGCGGTGCCGTTGCCCCAGGTGTTGGTGGTCTTGGAGTACAGCGTGCCCTTGCCGGAGGTCTTGCCGGCCAGCGTGCTGGTGTACTGGTTGCCGCGGGTGGCGTCCTTCAGCGTGTAGGTGCTGCCGGACAGCGTGGTGGTCAGCGAGACGCTGCCGACGAAGACGCCGTTGCCGGTGCCGGTCGCGTTGGCGGTCTGGACCTCCTCGTGCGAGGAGAGCACCGCGCCGCTGTCGGCGTCGGTGACCAGCCGCTGGCGGCTCGGGGTGCCGTCCGCCCGGACGCCCTCCACGGTGGTGCGGTACGCCAGCCGCGGCGCGCCGTCGGCGGCCCAGATCACCAGCTGGGCGTCGCCGCTGGCGCCGGAGACCGAGGTCAGGGCGGCCTCGTCGGCGTCCTTCGAGAGGCCGACGGTGGCCTGCACCGCGCCGGTCGCCTTGGCGGCGGCCTGCCCGGCGGTGAGCTTCGGGCTCAGCGAGGCGGGGGCCAGGCTGCCGGGGACGGCCTTGTCGCTGGACTTCACCTTGCCGTTGGCGGCCTGGTGCACGACCAGGTCGCCGCCGAGCACGGGCAGCCCGTTGTAGGTGCGCTCGTAGCGGAAGTGGCGGGTGCCGTCGGCGTCGACGACGGCGTCCTTGACGACCAGCTTCTCCTGCGCGCCCAGGCCGAGGGCCTTGGCGGCGGCCGGTGCCTGGGCGGCGGCCAGTGCGAGCTGGTCGGCCCGGCCGAGGGAGGCCGGGTTCGGGGCGGCGTACGCCATTCCGGCGCTCACCTGGATCGCGCCGGCCAGCAGGGCCGAGGCAGAGAGAACGGCGCCGACAGCGAGCTTTCGCTTCACGTACGGGTTCCTTCCGGATCAACCGCGTGTGTGCGGTCGCACCTCGCTCCGGGGCACCGGGGTCAGTGCCTGCTGGGGCGGAACGGGTGCTGACGTGCAGCTCCGTGCGGTCAGGCGACAGTCGCCGGTGGGGTGGGGCCGGCGGTGTCGAACGGGGCTGGCCAGAAGCATGACGACGCCGCGAATGCCGGAACAGCCGTTCGGCAACGATTGGCAAACTCTCGCCAACGGCCGGTCGTCGGGAGTTCCGGGAAACCGGATGTTTCGCCGCGAACCATGCCGTGCGGACTGGGCGAAGGCCCAACTTCGGGGAAATCACTGAATATTGCCGGAATATGCACGGTAAAGAGCCGTCAGCGGGCCGGTCTCGTCTGTTTGGCGTGATCCCGCCAAGAAGGGCGGCTTGTCCATCATCGTGGACACCTGCTACCCCCGTCCGCCCCCGCGGGTACGGTGGGGGCGTGCCCAAGCCCCTCGCCCTCGACTTCGACCCGATCGCCCGCGCCGACGAGCTCTGGGAGCGCCGCTGGGGCAAGGTCCCCTCGATGGCGGCGATCACCTCGGTGATGCGCGCCCACCAGATCCTGCTCGCCCGGGTCGACGCGGTGGTCAAGCCCTACGGCCTCACCTTCGCCCGCTACGAGGCCCTGGTGCTGCTCACCTTCAGCCGCTCCGGCGAACTCGCGCTCTCCAAGATCGGCGAGCGCCTGATGGTCCACCCCACCAGCGTCACCAACACCGTCGACCGGCTGGAGAACGCCGGCCTGGTCACCCGCCGCCCCAACCCGCTCGACGGCCGGGGCGTCCTCGCCGCCATCACCGAGCGCGGCCGCCAGGTCGTCGAGCAGGCCACCCGGGAGCTCGTCTCGATCGAGTTCGGCATGGACGGCTACGACGCCGACGCCTGCCACGAGGTCTTCGAACTGCTCCGCCCGCTGCGGGTCGCCGCCGGCGACTTCACCCCGGCCGCCGACGAGGGGCCGGGCCGGGAGCCGGCGTAGGGGCGGTTACCCTCGTACGAGCGGTGCGTCCGAGGTGGGCGCCACCGGCCCGAGCGAGGCGAGGAACGAGAAGATGAAGGCGACCCCCCTGCTGGGCTGGTACCGGGCCCTGGCGATCGCGACCGGTGTCGCGCTGCTGGTGTTCTGCGGGTTCATCATCGCCAAGTACGGCTTCGACGCGGGCGCCGACGCCACCACGTACGTCGCGATGGTGCACGGCTACCTCTACGTCGGCTACTTCGTGGTGACCTTCCTGCTCGGCCAGAAGCTCAGGTGGCCGCTCGGCCGGATGGTGGCCTTCCTGGCCGCCGGCTGCGTCCCGTTCGCCTCCTTCGTCGCCGAGCGCAAGGTCGTCGCCGAGGCGAAGGCCAAGCTCGTCCCCGCCCAGGCCGCCCGCGAGACCGCCGGCGTCTGAGCGGCCCCTTCCCGTCCGTCCGCGACGCCCCTTCCCCGCCCGCCGGGGGAGGGGCGTCCGGCGTTCCCCCGGCCGGTCCGGAGCCGTTCGGCGGGGCGGGCGTCGACAGGTACTAGGACGTCCGAGTAAATTGCTAGGACATCCAAGTAGTTCTGCCGCCCCCACGAGGAGCGGCCGCACGGAGCGGGAGTCGGAACCGATGGACGCCGAGCAGATCGAGGCAGGCCGGCAGCGCTGGCAGCAGCGGTACGACAAGGCGCGCAAGCGCGACGCGGACTTCACCACGCTGAGCGGCGAGGACGTCGACCCCGTGTACGGGCCGCCGCCCGGGCAGGACGTCGAGGGCTTCGAGCGGATCGGCTGGCCCGGTGAGTACCCCTACACCCGGGGCCTGCACCCCACCGGCTACCGCGGCCGCGCCTGGACCATCCGCCAGTTCGCCGGCTTCGGCAACGCCGAGCAGACCAACGAGCGCTACCGGATGATCCTGGAGGCCGGCGGCGGCGGCCTCTCGGTCGCCTTCGACATGCCCACCCTGATGGGCTACGACTCCGACGACGCCCGCGCGCTCGGCGAGGTCGGCCACTGCGGCGTCGCGATCGACTCCGCCGCCGACATGGAGGTGCTCTTCCGCGGCATCCCGCTCGGCGAGGTCACCACCTCGATGACCATCAGCGGCCCGGCCGTCCCGATCTTCTGCATGTACCTGGTCGCCGCCGAGCGCCAGGGCGTCGACCCGGGCGTGCTCAACGGCACCCTGCAGACCGACATCTTCAAGGAGTACATCGCGCAGAAGGAGTGGCTCTTCGCCCCCGAGCCGCACCTGCGCCTGATCGGCGACCTGATGGAGCACTGCGCCCGCGGCATCCCCGCCTACAAGCCGCTCTCGGTCTCCGGCTACCACATCCGCGAGGCCGGGGCCACGGCCGCCCAGGAGCTCGCCTACACCCTGGCCGACGGCCTCGCCTACGTCGAGCTCGGGCTCTCCCGCGGCCTGGACGTCGACGTGTTCGCCCCCGGCCTGTCCTTCTTCTTCGACGCCCACCTCGACTTCTTCGAGGAGATCGCCAAGTTCCGCGCCGCCCGCCGGATCTGGGCCCGCTGGATGCGCGACCACTTCGGCGCGAAGACCGAGAAGGCGCAGTGGCTGCGCTTCCACACCCAGACCGCGGGCGTCTCGCTGACCGCCCAGCAGCCGTACAACAACGTGGTCCGCACCGCCGTCGAGGCGCTCTCCGCCGTCCTCGGCGGCACCAACTCGCTGCACACCAACGCCCTCGACGAGACGCTCGCCCTCCCCAGCGAGCAGGCCGCCGAGATCGCCCTGCGCACCCAGCAGGTGATCATGGAGGAGACCGGCGTCACCAACGTCGCCGACCCGCTCGGCGGCTCCTGGTACGTCGAGGCGCTCACCGACCGGATCGAGGCCCAGGTCGAGGAGATCTTCCAGCGGATCCTGGACAAGGGCGGCGCCGAGCACCCGATCGGCCCGATGACCGCCGGCATCCTGCGCGGCATCGAGGAGGGCTGGTTCACCGGCGAGATCGCCGAAGCCGCCTTCCGCTACCAGCAGGGCGTCGAGAAGGGCGACAAGCGGGTCGTCGGCGTCAACTGCCACCCCCGCAGCGTCACCCCCGAACTGGAGATCCTCCGGGTCAGCCACGAGGTCGAGCGCGAGCAGGTCCGCGTCCTGCGCGCGCGCAAGGAGCAGCGCGACGAGGCCGCCGTCCGGGCCGGCCTGGACGCCATGCTCGCCGCCGCCCGCGAGGGCACCAACATGATCGAGCCGATGCTCGACGCCGTCCGCGCCGAGGCCACCCTCGGCGAGATCTGCCACGCCCTGCGCGACGAGTGGGGCACCTACCAGGAGAACGCCACCTTCTGATCCCCACCGCCGCCCCCGCGGACGGGCCCGCCCGGCACCGGGCCCGTTCCCCCCTGGCACAGTGGGGTCGTCGGATGACCCCGGACGGAGGGAAGTGGCGGATGAGTGGGGGAGCGCGGCTCGCCGAGCGGTTCGAGGCGCACCGGCCCAGGCTGCGCGCGGTCGCGTACCGGATGCTGGGCTCGCTGGGCGAGGCCGACGACGTGGTGCAGGAGACCTGGCTGCGGCTGGACCGGCACGCCGAGGAGGTGGAGAACCTGGGCGGCTGGCTGACCACGGTCGCCTCCCGGGTCTGCCTGAACGAGCTGCGCGGCCGGGAGCGGCGGCGCGAGGAAGAGCTGGACACCTCGGTGCCGGACCCGGTGCTGGCCGCGCCGGAGCGGGACGACCCGGCGGCGCAGGCGCTGCTGGGCGACCGGGTGGGCCTGGCGCTGCAGGTGGTGCTGGGGACGCTCGGCCCGGCCGAGCGGCTCGCCTTCGTGCTGCACGACCTGTTCGCCGTCCCGCTGGAGGACATCGCGCCGCTGCTGGACCGGTCCCCGGCGGCGGTGCGGCAGCTGGCGAGCCGGGCCCGCCGGCGGGTCAGGGAGCGGGCGCCGGAGCCGGACCGGGACCCGGGGGCGCAGCGGGCCGCGGTGGAGGCGTTCCTGGCGGCGGCCCGCGAGGGCGACTTCGACGGCCTGGTCGCGGTGCTCGCCCCGGACGCGGTGCTGCGGGCGGACGGCGGCGCCGCGCTGGCCGAGCTCAGCAAGGTGATCCGCGGCGGCACGGTGATCGCGTCCTCGGCGCTCGGCTTCCGGCAGCTGGCGCCGTACGCCCGCCCGGTGCTGGTGAACGGCACCTACGGCACGCTGACGGTGGTGGACGGCGAGCCGCGGTCGGTGATGTCGTTCACCGTGGTGGACGGCCTGATCGCCGGCATCGACGTGCTGAGCGACCCGGTGCGGCTGGCGGCGCTGATACCCGCGGCGCCCGCGGCCTGAGCGGGCCGCTCAGCGCTCCAGGCCCGGGAAGGGCCCGAGCAGCAGCGTGGTGAAGCGGCGGATCCAGTCCGCGGTGACGGGTTCGCCGCTCACCAGCAGCCGGTGCTCGACGGTGCCGGCGATGGTGTCGAAGATGATGCCGATCTCCTCGGCGGCCGCCGCCGGGTCCCGGTCCGGGCCCATCTCGCCGCGGGCCTGGGCGTTGGCCCGGCCGAGCTCGACCAGCACCTTCTGCGGCTGGACGATCCGCTCCCGGATCCGCCGGCGCAGCTGCGGGTCGCGTGAGCCCTCGGCGAACAGGGCGAGCAGCGCGGCCTGGGTCTCCGGCAGGGTGAGCAGTTCGGCGAAGCGAGCGACCACGGCCTCGATGTCGGCCTGCAGGCTGCCCAGGTCGGCGCACTCCAGCTGGTCGAAGAGGCTGGCGATGGCGTCGACGACGAGTTCGCTCTTGGACGGCCAGCGCCGGTAGAGGGTGGTCTTGGCGACGCCGGCCCGCTGGGCGACGTCGCCCATGGTCAGGCCGCCCCAGCCGAGTTCGGCGAGCGCCTCGCGGGTGGCGTCGAGGATGGCCTGGTCGGCGGCGGCACTGCGGGGCCGGCCCTTGCCGCGGACGAGCGGGGGTTCCGCGGCCGGGGGGTCCGCGGCCGGGGCGCCCGCGGCCGGCGGGTCCGGGTGCTCGGCGGGCTGCCGGGTGGTGGGGGCCACCGCGCCTCCTGGCTTGTTTACTCAGAAGTAACTTGGGGGTCCCACGGTAGCGACCCGCCGCCCCGCCCGGCACCCGCCCGGCACCGGAAAGTGGGGCAGCTCACGCTCCGGGAGGGGGCGGGGGGCTTGCGGGGGGAGCCCGGGGGGCAGATACGCTACGACCAGTAGCGAAAGAGCGACGACCAGACGCGCCCCGCCCCCTGGGATCGGGCCGGGCGCACGGCGCGGGTGGGGACCCGCGCCAACGGTCCGGGCCCCGCCGGCGCGGCGGGCGGCTCGCTCCGGTTTTTCCGGGCGGATGGCGCCCGGCACCGGCTCCGGCGGGGGAGGATAGAGCCATGCAGTCACGGAATTCGCGTCTCAACAGCTCCGCCCTGCGCGGTGCGGTGGACCTCGCCGCGGTGAAGGCGGCCGGAGAGGCCGCCCAGAAGGCCGAGCAGACCCGGGCCGAGCGGGCCCGACAGGCGGCGACGGGCGACGGCCCGGCGCTCGCGGACTACCCCCTGGTGCTGGACGTCACCGAGGAGACCTTCGAGTCCGAGGTGGTCCAGCGCTCGGCCGAGGTCCCGGTGGTGGTGGACTTCTGGGCCGAGTGGTGCGGCCCGTGCAAGCAGCTGAGCCCGATCCTGGAGCGCCTCGCCGAGGAGTACGCGGGCCGGATCGTGCTCGCCAAGATCGACGTCGACGCCAACCAGCTGATCGCCCAGCAGTTCGGCATCCAGGGCATCCCGGCCGTGATGGCCGTGGTGGCGGGCCAGCTGGTCCCGCTGTTCCAGGGCGCCGAGAGCGAGCCGAACGTCCGCAAGATCCTGGATCAGCTGATCGCGGTGGCCGAGCAGCGCTTCGGCATCGTCGGCGGCGCGGCGGGCGGCGCCGAGGGGGCGGCGGACGAGCCGCGGGTGCCGGCCGACCCGGCGCTGGAGGCGGCGCACGACGCGCTGGACCGGGGCGACCTGGCCGGTGCGGTGCGGGCCTACCAGAACGTGCTGAGCGACCGTCCCGGCCACGTCGAGGCGAAGCTGGGCCTGGCCCAGGCGCAGCTGCTGCACCGGGTGGAGCAGCTCGACCCGCAGCGGGTGCGCGACGACGCGGCGGCCGACCCGAAGGACGTGCCGGCCCAGCTGCGGGCGGCCGACCTGGACCTGGTCGGCGGGCACGTCGAGGACGCCTTCGGCCGGCTGGTGGACACCGTCGCCCGGACCTTCGGCGACGACCGGGACGCGGCCCGCCTGCGCCTGCTGGAGCTGTTCGAGGTGATCGGCCCGGACGACCCGCGCACCGTCGCGGCCCGCCAGGCGCTGGCCCGGGTGCTGTTCTGACCCGCCCCGGGCCGTCCCGGCCCGGCCGCTCGGGCGGCACTCGGTGACACCTCGGGTGACCTGCGGTGTCGGCGGTGATTTGACGACTTTCGCGTGCCTTCGGGGCGCGTTTACCAAATCTTGATAACACCCCTCCGCAGTCACATGATGTGACGGCGGAGGGGTGTTTCGTTGGTGTTTCCGCCAGTTGTCGACAGCTTTACATGCGATTTTGGTCACTCTCCGCCATGGAGCCTTCGATTCCATGATCGCCCCCGTTCACTGTTGGATTACCCGTCAGTAACGGACCCCTTGTGCTCGGCCGTGGATTGGACCACGATCGGCCACGCCCGGTCCCTCGGCGACGAGGGTCCCCACCGGGTGAGGACAGGGGGGTAACCGCAGATCCCACGCGGCGGTTCCTGGCCTCGCGACGGCCGCGCGACCCGCGCGGCCGCCTGGTTGTCGCTCGGGGGTGACCGTCCGCGCCGTCCCCACGGCACCGGGCGCTCTCCGCTACCGAGGACGTAGCTCTCTCCCATCCCGGTCCTGACCACGTGCGGGACGCACCGGAACGGCCGGAGATGTACGTCCTAGAAGGAGGACACGCATGTCCCAGTCTTACGGCAAGACCCGTTGGAAGCGCTTCGCCCTGGTGATGGTCCCCAGCGTCGCGGCCACCGCCGCGATCGGCGTCTCGCTCGCCAACTCCGCGCTCGCGGCCTCGTTCTCGGTCTCCGGCCAGCAGTTCAAGGTCACCGTCGACGACCTGCAGGGCGACCGCTTCTCGCAGTTCGGCGGCGTCACGAGCGAGGCGGGCGGCACCAAGCACCCGGTGGCCATCTCGGCCTTCGACAACGCCAAGCTGCAGAACCTGTGCCAGTCGGTGGTGACCGACCTCAGCGGGTTCGGGCTCGGCAAGTGGACCCTGGTCCTCAAGGCCGGCGACAGCGCGGACCCGGAGAAGCAGGTGCACGCCGAGAACCTGCTGATCGACCTCAACCAGCTGGACGCGGACGCCAAGTTCACCAACATCAACATCGGCCAGGACGCCAGCACCCTGCAGGGCACGGCGGCGGACAAGGTCCGCAAGCAGCCGTTCCCCAACGGCCTGCCGACCGGCGCGATGGGCTTCGCGCAGAGCGCCGAGAGCGCCCACCTGACCGGCGTCAAGCAGACCGCCTGGGCCACCTCGGCGGGCACCTTCACGCTCAACGGCCTGCACCTGAGCCTGAACAAGCAGGAGTCCGGCAAGACCTTCGAGTGCTACTAGTCCTGCCCTGAGGGCCCGCCTTCCGGGCCCGACGGCGGACCGACCGGTCCGGGGGGCGGCGCTCGGCCGCCCCCCGGACCGGCACCCCGGCGTCCCCGGGGTCCCGCTCCGTTCCTCCCGCCTCGGACCCACCATCGAGGAGTCGCACCATGTCCAGCGCAACCGCCGAAGCCTGGCCCGAGGGCCAGGCGGGCATCGTCAGCCGCGTCTGGCGGGGGTTCCGCGCGTGGCGGCGCACCCGGCCGTTCTGGGGCGGGCTGCTCGCGATGATCGCCGGCCTGCCGATCCTGTACTTCCCGTACGCCAAGCTCAGCCTCGGCGGCCTCACCATGACGATGGCCACCACCGCCGGCGCCGGCTCGCTGATCATCGGCCTGCTGCTGATCGCGCTGGGCCTGACCGCCTGGTTCCAGCCGGTGGTGCGGGTCTTCTGCGGCGTGGCGACCACCATCCTGGCGCTGATCTCCATCCCGGTCTCCAACCTCGGCGGCTTCGGCATGGGCGCGCTGCCCGGCCTGATCGCGGGCGGCCTGCTGGCCTCCTGGGCACCGCTGCCGACGCGGCCCGAACCGGCCGCCGACAGCCCCGCCGACAGCCCCGCCGACGGCCCGGCCGAGCGCACCGCCGACGCGCCGGACGACGCGCCCACCGCCCAGCTGCCCGCCCAGGCCGCCGCCGAGCCGGGCGCGGCCCCGCGGACACCCGCCGAGGAGGAGCAGCGGTGACCGAGCCCGAGAAGCCGGCCGCCCCCGGCCCGAGGCACGCGGCGCCCCGGGAGGGGACGCGCTCCCGGCTGCGTGGACGGGCGCTGGCGATCGCCGCGGTGCCGACCGCGCTGCTGGTCGGCGCGGCCTACACGCCGACGCTGGCGGCCGCCGCCGACCCGCAGGCCGGCGCCTGCGCCCCGGACGCGGTGCTGGAGGAGACGCCCGTCCCGAAGAGCGAGATCAAGGTGCAGCCGGACGCCTCGGTGACCCGGGCCGCCGCCGCGGGCAGCGCCACCGCGGTGCCCGCGACGCTCGCCGGCACCGGCACCGGCACCGGCACCGGCACCGTCCGGTCCGCCGTGTACACCGTGCCGAAGGCGGGCGCGGCGGACCCCGGCGTCCAGCAGGCCGGGGCGATCGACGACTGGTGGAACAACCTGATCCACCCGAGCCAGAGCCCGACCCCCGCGCCGTCCCCCACCCCCACCCAGACCCCGCCCCCGACCCCGTCCGCGACTCCGTCCCCGGCCCCGTCGGTCGGGCAGCCCGCCGCCACGCCCACGGCGGAGGCCCCGAGGAGCGAGGCGCCGAAGGCCGGGGCCCAGCAGAGCACCGCGCCGAAGGGCGCCCCGAGCACCGCCGCCCCGAAGAAGGGCGCGCCGTCCCCGTCCCCGTCGCCGTCCGCCTCGGCGGGCCCGGACTGCCTGGTCAGCACCGAGGGCGTGGCCGCGAAGGCGGCCCCCGGCGGCCACGTGGTGCCGGACCAGAACTGGGTGCTGCACTCGACCCGGCTGGCGCTGCACGGCTCGGTGTTCAACGGCGTCTACGACGTGACCACCGCGAGCGGCACCAAGCGGGTGCTGAAGTTCACCACCGACAGCGTCGACATCGAGAACCTCGACATGTCGACCATCCAGGTCCCCGGCCTGACCTTCCACGTGAAGAGCCGCCCGGGTTCGACCTCGACCATGCGCAACGGCCCGATCACCATGTACGTGGAGAGCCTGTCGGGCGAGCTGGCCGCGGTCTACGGCATCCCCAACCCGATCCCGCTGGGGCGGATCACGCTCACCCCGGACACCCTGCCGAAGTGGCTGTGGGACCTGCTGAGCACGGTGCCGGTCCCGCTGGACCTGACCCTGACCGACGCCAAGGCGGTGCAGGCGGGCCAGTTCGGCGGCGACCTGACGATCCCCGGCATGCGGCTGTTCAACGACGAGGAGCCGTACGACGGCTGAGAGCCGCCGCCACCGAACGCCGCAGGGGCGGGACCCGGTCCTCGGGTCCCGCCCCTGCGGCGTTCCTCGCGCGCGGTCGGCTCAGCCGTCCGCGCGGGTGCCCAGGTGGTGCACCTGGACCATGTTGGTGGTGCCCGGGATGCCGACCGGCACGCCGGCCGTGACGATCACGGTGTCGCCCTCGGCGAGGCGGCCCATCTTGAGCAGCTCGCGGTCGACCTGCTCGACCATCTCGTCGGTGGTGGCCACCTGCTCCGAGACGTACGCCTCGACGCCCCAGCTCAGCGAGAGCTGGTTGCGGGTGGCGACGTCCGGGGTGAAGGCGATCACCGGGATCGGCGAGCGGTAGCGGGACAGGCGGCGGGCGGTGTCACCGGACTTGGTGAACGCGACCAGCGCCTTGCCGTCGAGGAAGTCGCCCAGCTCGCACGCGGCGCGGGCGACCGAGCCGCCCTGGGTGCGCGGCTTGCGACCCGGGTTGAGCGGCTGGAGGCCCTGCGAGAGCAGTTCCTCCTCGGCCTTCTCGGCGATCCTGCTCATGGTCTTGACGGTCTCGACCGGGTACTTGCCGACGCTCGACTCGGCGGACAGCATGACCGCGTCCGCGCCGTCCAGGATGGCGTTGGCGACGTCGGAGACCTCGGCGCGGGTGGGGCGCGAGGCGTGGATCATCGACTCCATCATCTGGGTGGCGACGATGACCGGCTTGGCGTTGCGGCGGGCCAGGGTGACCAGCTGCTTCTGGACCAGCGGCACCTTCTCCAGCGGGTACTCGACCGCGAGGTCGCCGCGGGCCACCATGATCGCGTCGAAGGCGAGGACGATCTCCTCCATCGCCTCGACGGCCTGCGGCTTCTCGATCTTGGCGATGACCGGCACCCGGATGCCGACCTCGTCCATGACCTTGTGCACGTCGTCGATGTCCGCGGCGTTGCGGACGAAGGACAGCGCGACCATGTCGACGCCCATCCGCAGGGCGAAGCGCAGGTCGTCCTTGTCCTTCTCGGACAGCGCGGGGACGTTCACCGCCGCGCCGGGCAGGTTGATGCCCTTGTTGTTGGAGAGCACACCGCCCTCGACCACCACGGTCTTCACCCGCGGGCCGTCGACGCTGACGACCTCCAGGGCGACGACGCCGTCGTTGATCAGGATCGGGTCGCCGGGCTTCACGTCGCCGGTCAGGCCCTTGTAGGTGGTGCCGCAGGTGTACTGGTCACCGGGGACGTCCTCGGTGGTGATGGTGAACGTGTCGCCGTTGTCAACGGTCACCGGGCCGTTGGCGAAGGTCGCCAGACGGATCTTGGGGCCCTGCAGGTCGGCCAGCACGCCGATGGTGCGGCCGGTGTCCTCCGAGACCTGGCGGACGCGGCGGTACCGGTCCTCGTGCTCGGAGTGGGAGCCGTGGCTCATGTTGAGGCGGGCGACGTTCATGCCCGCTTCGACGATGGCCTTCAGCTGTTCGTAGGAGTCCGTCGCAGGACCCAGGGTGCAGACAATTTTCGCTCGGCGCATATCCGTCAGTCTATCCGTTCGTGTTATCGGTACATTCAGCTCGAATCGTCAGATATCGCCAACGAACATTCCGAGGGGTGGGATACTGACGGGTAGTCATCCCGCGCGGGACCTACACCGCGTGGACCAGCGCGAACGTCTGCCGGGCGATCTCCAGCTCCTCGTCGGTCGGGACCACGGCGACGGCGACCCGCGAGTAGGACGGCGAGACCGTCCGCGCGTCCCGCGAGCGGGCTGCGTTCAGCTCCGGGTCGACCGAAATGCCCAGCTCCTCCAGATTGGCACAGACCGCGGCCCGCACCTCGGCGGAGTTCTCCCCGACCCCCGCGGTGAACGCCACCGCGTCCACCCGCCCGAGCACCGCGTAGTAGCCGCCCAGGTAGCGGCGGATCCGGTGCACGTACGAGTCGAACGCCAGCTTGGCGTCCTCCTCGCCCTCCTGCGCCCGGCGGACCACCTCGCGCATGTCGTTGTCCCCGCACAGGCCGAGCAGGCCGCTGCGCCGGTTCAGCAGGTCGTCGATCTGGTCGACGCTCATCCCGCCCACCCGGTGCAGGTGGAACACCAGGCCCGGGTCGACGTCGCCCGAACGGGTGCCCATCACCAGGCCCTCCAGCGGGGTCAGGCCCATCGAGGTCTCCACGCACACCCCGCCGGCCACCGCCGAGGCCGAGGCGCCGTTGCCCAGGTGCAGCACGATCACGTTCAGCTCCGCCGGGTCCCGGCCGAGCAGCCGGGCGGTGGCCCGCGAGACGTACTGGTGCGAGGTGCCGTGGAAGCCGTAGCGGCGCACCCGGTGCTCGTCGGCCGTCCTCCGGTCGATCGCGTAGCGGGCCGCGTGCTCGGGCAGCGTGGCGTGGAAAGCGGTGTCGAAGACCGCGACCTGCGGCAGGTCCGGGCGCAGCCGGCGGGCCACCTCGATGCCGGTGATGTTGGCCGGGTTGTGCAGCGGCGCGACCGGGATCAGCCGGCGGATCTCGCCCAGCACCGCGTCGGTGACCAGCGTCGGCCGGGTGAAGCGCAGCCCGCCGTGCACCACCCGGTGCCCGATCGCGGCCAGCTCCGGCGAGTCCAGGCCCATCAGGTCCTTCGCCAGCTCCTCGGCGACCGCCTCCAGCGCCACGTCGTGCCCGTCGAAGCGGCGCAGCGTCTCGCGCGGCTCCCCGGCCGGCGGCAGGTGCAGCAGCCGGCCGCCCTCCTCGCCGATCCGCTCCACCAGGCCGGACGCCAGCTTCGCGCCGTCCAGCATGTCGATCAGCTGGTACTTCACCGAGGACGACCCGGCGTTCAGCACCAGGACACGGGTACCGGTGGTCACTGCGCGCCTCCTGCGGCGGGGGTGTCGACGACGGGCTGGGACTGGATCGCGGTGATCGCCACGGTGTTCACGATGTCCTCCACCAGGGCGCCCCGGGACAGGTCGTTCACCGGCTTGTTCAGGCCCTGCAGCACCGGTCCGACCGCGATCGCCCCGGCCGAGCGCTGCACCGCCTTGTACGTGTTGTTGCCGGTGTTCAGGTCCGGGAAGACCAGCACGGTGGCCCGCCCGGCCACCTCCGAACCGGGCAGCTTGGTCGCCGCGACGCGCGCGTCCACCGCCGCGTCGTACTGGATCGGGCCCTCCACCAGCAGGTCCGGGCGCAGCTCGCGGACCAGCTCGGTGGCCTTGCGGACCTTGTCCACGTCCGCGCCGCTGCCCGAGGTGCCGGTCGAGTACGAGAGCATCGCCACCCGCGGCTCCACCCCGAACTGGGCTGCCGTCTCCGCCGACTGGATCGCGATGTCGGCCAGCTGCTGGGCGTCCGGGTCGGGGTTGACCGCGCAGTCGCCGTACACCAGCACCTTGTCGGCCAGGCACATGAAGAACACCGAGGAGACGATCGCCGCCCCCGGCGAGGTCTTGATCACCTCGAAGGCCGGGCGGATGGTCGCCGCCGTCGAGTGCACCGCGCCCGAGACCATGCCGTCCGCGATGCCCTCCTGCACCATCAGGGTGCCGAAGTACGAGACGTCGGTGACCACGTCCAGCGCCCGCTCCACCGTCATGCCCTTGTGCGCCCGGGCCCTCGCGTACAGCTCGGCGAACTGCTGGCGCAGCGGGCTGGCCGCCGGGTCGACGATTCGCACCTGCGCGCCCGCGTCGCCCGCCTGCGGGAACTCGATGCCCAGCGCCGCGACCCGGCGGTGCACCGCGTCCGGCTCGCCGAGCAGGGTCAGGTCGCAGATGTTGCGGCGCAGCAGCACCTCGGCGGCGCGCAGCACCCGGTCCTCGGTGCCCTCCGGGAGGACGATGTGCCGGCGGTCCGCGCGGGCCCGCTCCAGCAGCGCGTGCTCGAACATCATCGGGGTCACCCGCTCGGACCGGCTCAGCTCGATCCGGCTGGTCAACTCGGCGGTGTCCACGTGCAGTTCGAACAGGCCCAGGGCGATCTCGGCCTTCCGCGGGCTGTTCGGCCCGATCCGGCCCTCCAGGTGGGTGAGCGCCGCCGCGGTCAGCCAGGAGCCCTCGGACACCTCCGCCACCGGCGTCCCCGGGGCCAGCCGGGAGGCCAGCGCCATCACGTTCGGGCCCGGGTGCTGGCCCAGCGTCAGCAGCACGCCGGCGATCGGCGGCGAGCTCGCCGCGTGCGCCGCCAGCGCCCCGATCACCAGGTCCGCCCGGTCGCCCGGGGTCACCACCAGCGCGCCCTCGGTCAGCGCGTTCAGGAAGGTCGGCAGCATCGCCCCGCCGAACACGAAGTTCCGCACGTCCCGGGAGAGCCCCGCCGCGTCGCCCAGCAGCACCGTCGCCCCGGTCGCCTCCACCAGCTGCGCCACCGTCGGCGCGGCCAGCGCCGGCTCCTCCGGGATCACGTACACCGGCACCGGCAGCTTCTCGGTCAGCGTCCGCTGCACCCGCTGCTTGGCCCCCGGCCGGACCCGGTTGGCCACCATCGCCAGGATCGAGCACCCCAGGTCCCGGTACGCCCGGTGCGCGTTGCGCACCTCCGCGACCACCGCCTGCGGGTCCTCGTGCCGCCCGCCGACCACCGGCAGCACGCCCGCCCCGAACTCGTTCGCCAGCCGGGCGTTGAACGCCAGCTCGTCCGGGATGTTGGTCTCGGAGAAGTCGGTGCCCAGCACCAGCACCGCCTGGCAGCGCCGCTCCAGCTGGTGGAACCGGTCCACCAGCACCGAGACCAGCTCGTCCTGCCCGCGGGCCGCCTGCAGCGCCGCCGCCTCGTCGTACGTCAGCCCGTACAGCTCGGTCGCCGGCAGGTCCAGCCGGTACCGGCCGCGCAGCAGCTCCACCACGTGGTCGCTGCCCGGCCCGCCCCCGTCCGGCACGTGCACCAGCGGCCGGAACACCCCGACCCGGTCCACCTGACGGGTGAGCAGTTCCATGACCCCGAGCTCCACGGCCTGCCGGCCGTCCCCCCGGTCGATCCCGGTCACGTACACGCTGCGCGCCACGGTGGAGCTCTCCGTCCGGTCGTCCCAGGCTGCGGTCACATCGACCATACCGTCGTACAACACGGGGGACTTGCTGCGGCACCCCGGCCACCGCCGCACGGGTCGGCGGCGGTGGCCGGGGTGCCGGCGGCTCAGCGGACCGGGCGGAGCCAGACGGTGGCCAGCGGCGGCAGCACCAGCTCGGCGGAGCGCGGCTGGGCGTTCCACTCCTCGGGCTCCGACTTCACCGGGCTGGAGTTGGCCACCCCGCCGCCGCCGTACCGCTCGGCGTCGGTGTTCAGCGCCTCCTCCCACAGCTGCTCGGCGCCCTCCAGCCGGGGCAGGCCGACCCGGAAGCCGTGCCGGACCACCGGGGAGAAGTTGCAGACCGCGACCAGCGGGCTGCCGTCCGCCGCGAACCGGACGAAGGACAGCACGTTGTCCTCGGCCGCGCCGCCGTCCAGCCAGGCGAAACCGGCCGGGACGGTGTCCTGCTCGTACAGCGCGGGGGTGTCCCGGTAGACGTGGTTCAGGTCGCCGACCAGGCGCTGCACGCCGAGGTGGTCCTCGTGCGCGGGCCAGCCCTCGTCCAGCACCCACCACTGCGGGCCGTGCTCGTGGTCCCACTCCGCGCCCTGGGCGAACTCCTGTCCCATGAACAGGAGTTGCTTGCCCGGGTGGGCCCACATGAAGCCCAGGTAGGCGCGGTGGTTGGCGCGCTGCTGCCACCAGTCGCCGGGCATCTTGGAGACCAGCGCCTGCTTGCCGTGCACCACCTCGTCGTGCGAGATCGGCAGGATGTAGTTCTCCGAGTAGGCGTACACCATCGAGAAGGTCATCTCGTCGTGGTGGTACTTGCGGTGCACCGGCTCCTTGGCGATGTACACCAGCGAGTCGTGCATCCAGCCCATGTTCCACTTCAGGCCGAAGCCCAGGCCGCCGCTGTCGGTCGGCCGGGTGACGCCGTCCCAGGCGGTGGACTCCTCGGCGACCGTCAGCACGCCCGGGCAGCGCCGGTAGACGGTGGCGTTCATCTCCTGCAGGAACGAGGCCGCGTCCAGGTTCTCCCGGCCGCCGTACTGGTTGGGCGTCCAGGCGCCGCCCTCGCGGGAGTAGTCGAGGTAGAGCATCGAGGCGACCGCGTCCACCCGCAGGCCGTCGACGTGGAACTCCTCGCACCAGTACACCGCGTTGGCGACCAGGAAGTTGCGCACCTCGGTGCGGCCGTAGTCGAACTCCAGCGTCCCCCAGTCCGGGTGCTCGGCGCGCAGCGGGTCGGCCGGCTCGTACAGCGGCTCGCCGTCGAACCGGGCCAGCGCGAAGTCGTCCTTCGGGAAGTGCGCGGGCACCCAGTCGACCAGCACGCCGATGCCGTGCCGGTGCAGGGTGTCGACCAGGAAGCGGAAGTCGTCGGGGGTGCCGAGCCGAGCGGTCGGGGCGTAGAAGCCGGAGACCTGGTAGCCCCAGGAGCCGCCGAACGGGTGCTCCATCACCGGCATGAACTCGACGTGCGTGAAGCCGAGCCCGCTCAGGTAGCCGGGCAGCACCTCGGCGATCTCGCGGTACGAGGTCAGCTCCGGCCGCCAGGACGCCAGGTGCAGCTCGTAGACCGACAGCGGCGCCCGGTGGTGGACGGTGCGGGCCCGCCGCTCCATCCACTCGGCGTCCTGCCACTCGTGCCGGGAGACCGTCACCACCGAGGCGGTGTCCGGCGGGCACTGGGCGGCCCGGGCCAGCGGGTCGGCCTTCTCCAGCCGCCGCCCCTGCCGGGTGAGGATCTGGTACTTGTAGCGCTCGCCCTCGCCGACGTCCGGCAGGAACACCTCCCACACGCCGGAGGAGCCCAGCGAGCGCATCGGGTGCGCGGTGCCGTCCCAGTGGTTGAACGAGCCGATCACCCGCACCCCGACCGCGTTCGGCGCCCACACCGCGAACGCGGTGCCCGTCACCCCGTCGACCGTCCGCAGGTGCGAGCCGAGCGCCGTCCACAGCTGCTCGTGCCGGCCCTCCCGGATCAGGTGCAGGTCCAGCTCGCCCAGCGTCGGCGCGAAGCGGTAGCCGTCCTCCTGGACGAGCGGCTCGCCGCCCGGGTACGTCACCCGCAGCGTGTAGCGCGGGAAGCGCTGCCCGGTCAGCAGGCCGGTGAACAGGCCGTCCTGCTGGTGGGTCAGCTCGGCCGGGCCCAGCTCGGTCTCCACCACCACCCGCTCCGCGAACGGCCGCAGCACCCGGATCGCGGTGCCCGCGGGCAGCTCGTGCGCGCCCAGCAGGGCGTGCGGGTCGTGGTGCGCGCCGGAGACCAGCCGCTCCACCTCGGCGGGCGGCAGCGGCGCCTCCGGCAGCCGCAGCGCGCCCCCGGCCCCCGGCCGCCGGGTCGGCGCGGCCGGGGCGGCGGCGTCCGCCGCGCCCGCCCGGGCGGCGGCCGGCTTCGCCGGGGCGGACTTCGCCGGAGCCTTGGCGGGCGCCTTCGCGGCGGGCTTCGCGGCCGGCTTCGCAGCGGGCCGCCCGGCGGAGGCCTTGCTGCGCGGACCGCTGCGGAACGTGGCCGGGACGGCCGGTTGGCGGTCGGCGGACGGGTCGTGCGGACCGAGCGGGGTCACGGCGGAGTCCTCCAGGATCAGGGTGCCTTGCGCGGGGACGCGGGGGGAACTGGCGTGCGGGAAAAGTGAGTTGCGCTTGTCGCCGGGGGAAGCGACTCGCCCGGCCGCCCCACGGGCGGCCGGGCGGGGGTCAGACGGTGTCGGCCAGGCGGTTGATCGCGGCCAGCGGGATCGGCAGCCAGCTCGGTCGGTGCCGGGCCTCGTACACCACCTCGTACACCGCCTTGTCGATCTCCAGGGCGCGCATCAGCTCCGGCGTCGCGACCGGGTCGACGCCGCCGCCCGCCGTGTAGCCGGCGCAGTACGCGGCCCGGTTGCGGGCGGCCCAGGCGGAGGCCAGCAGGGCGAGCTCCGGGTCCTGGCCGGGGGCGCCGGCCAGCAGGTGGGCGGCCGCGTAGTCGAAGGAGCGGAGCATCGCGGCGACGTCCCGCAGCGCGGGCTGCGGGAGGCGGCGCTCGGCCAGCGGCTTGGCCGGCTCGCCCTCGAAGTCCAGCAGCACCCACCCCTGCGGGGTGCGCATCGCCTGGCCCAGGTGCAGGTCGCCGTGGATCCGCTGCACCGGCAGCCCGTCCAGGTGGGCGGCGGTGAGCTGCTGGAACGCGGCGCGCAGCGCCGGGCGGTAGCGCATCAGGCCGGGCACCGCGGTGACCGCGGAGTCCAGCCGGTCGGCCATCGCGCCGGCCAGCTCGGCGATCCGGGGCCCGTCCAGCCGGGCGGTCGGCATCGAGCGGGCCAGCACCCGGTGCACCTCGGCGGTGGCCCGGCCCAGCCGGTGCGCCTCGATCGCGAAGTTGCCGGGCGAGGGGTCGCCCTTGAGCCGGGCGACCTGGTCCAGGGCCAGCTCCCAGCCGTCCTCGGCGTCCGGCAGGTAGCGCTGCAGCAGGCCCAGGGTGGCGGGCTCGGAGCGCTCCAGCCGGCACTCGAACCAGGCGGCGACCCGGGGGATGCGGGTCGAGCCGGCCCGCGACAGCGCCAGCGAGAGCTCCAGGTCCGGGTTGGTGCCCGGGCTGATCCGGCGGAACAGCTTGAGGATGAACGCGGTGTCGTAGATCACCGAGGAGTTGGACTGCTCGGCGGTGGACGCCCGCCCCGGCAGGTTGCCCGGCAGGCCGGGGCCCGGGGTGCGGCGGAAGGACAGCGAGCCGAACCGGTCGCCGGTCGCCAGGTGCTCCAGCAGCCGGCCGGTCAGCTCCGGGTCGTGCACCGCGTCGTACAGCGTCGCCCCGTCGTAGGTGCCGCCCTCCAGCCGGCCCAGCACCGCCATCGGGCCGACCGAGGCCGGCTGCTCCGAGCGGATGCCCAGCAGCAGCTGGTAGACGTCGCCCGGCCCGGCCGAGGCGCCGCCGTGCTCGACCCGCAGCAGCAGGTGCAGCAGGGCGGGGTCGCCGACCTGCAGCGGCGTGCCGACCACGGGGGTGAGCGCGGCGATCGGCCGGCCCTTGCCGGCGTACCAGCGCTGGGTCGGCAGCCACTCGGCGATCAGCGGCAGCGCCGCCTGGACCAGCTCACTGACTCCGGCGGCGGTTCTCCGCGCCCCCGGCGCGCGCGTCCCCACCGGCCCGGTGGCGGTGCTGGGGGGCTCACGGTGCACGTGGGCTTGAGAACGGGAGGGTTCGGACATGACTCCCTTTCCCCGGAAGCGGGCGGCTGCCCGACGAATCGTGGCCGGGCCCAGCAGTCTTCCGGATTTCGGCGGCGCGGCGGCGACGGCACGCGAGCAGCGGCTCGGTGTCACGCCTTCGTGTGGGTGGCCGTTGGGCTGTTCTCCGTACGCGGTGGTGCGAAGACCCCCGGGGGCGCGCGAGGCTTCTCGCGCGCCCGCGGAGGGTGACGTCCCGTTCGGGGCCTGAGGGATCGTTACTTCGTGGACGTGCTGCGGCGCTCCGGCCGCTACCGGGCCCCGGACGGCTTCGTCCGGTCCTGGCGCAGCTGGAACCAGTAGAACCCGTGGCCGGCCAGCGTCAGCAGGTACGGCCACTCACCGATCGCGGGGAAGCGCACGCCGCCGATCAGCTCGACCGGGTAGCGCCCCTCGTACTCCCGCAGGTCCAGTTCGGTCGGCTGCGCGAACCGCGAGAAGTTGTTCACGCACATGACCAGGTCGCCCTCGTGCTCGCGCACGAAGGCCAGCACCGCGGGATTGCTGGAGGGCAACTCGGTGTAGCTGCCGAGGCCGAACGCGGTATTGAGCTTGCGGATCTCGATCATGCGACGCGTCCAGTGCAGCAGCGAACTCGAACTGCTCTGCTGCGCTTCGACGTTGGTCACCTGAAAGCCGTACACCGGATCCATGATGGGCGGCAGACTGAGCCTGCCCGGGTCGGCGGACGAGAAACCCGCGTTGCGGTCCGGCGTCCACTGCATCGGGGTGCGGACGCCGTCCCGGTCGCCCAACCAGATGTTGTCGCCCATGCCGATCTCGTCGCCGTAGTACAGCACCGGCGAACCGGGCAGCGAGAGCAGCAGCGCGGTGAACAGCTCGACCTGGTTGCGGTCGTTCTCCAGCAGCGGCGAGAGCCGGCGGCGGATGCCCACGTTGGCCCGCATCCGCGGGTCCTTCGCGTACTCCGCGTACATGTAGTCGCGCTCCTCGTCGGTGACCATCTCCAGGGTCAGCTCGTCGTGGTTGCGCAGGAAGATGCCCCACTGGCAGCCGGAGGGGATCGCCGGGGTCTTCGCCAGGATCTCGGAGACCGGGTAGCGGGACTCCCGGCGGACCGCCATGAAGATCCGCGGCATCACCGGGAAGTGGAACGCCATGTGGCACTCGTCGCCGCCGGACGGGAAGTCGCCGAAGTAGTCGACCACGTCCTCCGGCCACTGGTTGGCCTCGGCCAGCAGCACGGTGTCCGGGTAGTTGGCGTCGATCTCCTTGCGGACCCGCCGCAGGAAGTCGTGGGTCTCCGGCAGGTTCTCGCAGTTGGTGCCCTCGCGGGCGTAGAGGTACGGCACCGCGTCGAGGCGGAAGCCGTCGATGCCGAGGTCCAGCCAGAACTTCAGCGCGGCCATCACCTCCTCCTGCACCTGCGGGTTGTCGTAGTTCAGGTCCGGCTGGTGGCTGAAGAAGCGGTGCCAGTAGTACTGCTTGCGGACCGGGTCGAAGGTCCAGTTCGAGGTCTCGGTGTCGACGAAGATGATCCGGGCGTCCGGGTACTGCTTGTCGTCGTCGGCCCACATGTAGAAGTCGCCGTACGGCCCGTCCGGGTCGCTGCGGGAGGCCTGGAACCACGCGTGCTGGTCGCTGGTGTGGTTCACCACGAAGTCGATGATCACCCGCATGCCGCGCAGGTGCGCCGCGTCGACGAACTCCACGAAGTCGGCCAGGTTGCCGAACTCGGGGAGCACCGACTGGTAGTCCGAGACGTCGTAACCGCCGTCCCGCAGCGGGGAGTTCATGAACGGGGGGAGCCAGAGGCAGTCCACACCCAGCCACTGGAGGTAGTCGAGCCGCGAGGTGAGCCCCTTGAGGTCGCCGACGCCGTCGCCGTTGCTGTCCTGGAACGAACGCACCAGCACTTCGTAGAAGACCGCGCGTTTGAACCACTCGGGGTCGCGGTCCCGGGCGGGGGTGTCGGCGAAGGTGTCGGGGACGGGCTCGTTGACTGTCACTGCGGGTTCCTCCGAACCGTGAGGAGGTGGGCCGGCCCGGTAGAGGGATCGAGCCGGACGTAGTTGTGACGGCCCCAGGCGTAGGTGGCGCCGGTCAGCTCGTCGTGCACCGTCAGCGGCCCCGGCGCGTCGAGCGTCACCGTGGCCTCCTGGACGTGGTGCGGGTCCAGGTTGACCACGCAGATCACGTGGTCCTCCAGGCCGTCCTCGGTGACGGCGGTCTTGGAGAACGCGATGATCCGCTCGTTGTCGACGGGGTGGAAGCGCAGGTCCCGCAGCTGCTGCAGGGCGGGGTGCCGGCGGCGCAGCCGGTTCAGCGCGGTCAGCAGCGGCGCGAGCGAGTCCTGCCGGGACCAGTCGCGCGGGCGCAGCTCGTACTTCTCCGAGTGCAGGTACTCCTCCGAGCCGGGCGCCGCCGCCTCGTTCTCGAACAGCTCGAAGCCCGCGTACACCCCGAAGGTCGGGGAGAGCGTCGCCGCCAGCACCGCGCGCACCGCGAACGCGGCCGGGCCGCCGTGCTGCAGGTACTCGGGCAGGATGTCCGGGGTGTTGGCGAAGAAGTTCGGCCGCATGTAGGCGGCCGCCTCGCCGGTCAGCTCGGTCAGGTACTCGGTCAGCTCGGCCTTGGTGTCGCGCCAGGTGAAGTACGTGTAGGACTGGTGGAAGCCGATCTTGCCCAGGGTGTGCATCATCGCCGGGCGGGTGAACGCCTCCGCCAGGAACAGCACGTCCGGGTCGGTGCGGGCGATGTCCGCGAGGACCTTCTCCCAGAAGTTCACCGGCTTGGTGTGCGGGTTGTCGACCCGGAAGATGCGCACCCCGCGGCCCATCCAGAACCGCAGGATCCGCACCGTCTCGCGGACGATCCCGTCGAAGTCCTGGTCGAAGTTGACCGGGTAGATGTCCTGGTACTTCTTCGGCGGGTTCTCGGCGTACGCGATGGTGCCGTCCGCGCGGTGGCTGAACCACTCCGGGTGCTTCTGCACCCACGGGTGGTCCGGCGAGCACTGCAGCGCGAAGTCGAGGGCGACCTCCAGGCCCAGCGCGGCGGCCTCGGCGACGAAGTGGTCGAAGTCCTCCAGGGTGCCCAGGTCCGGGTGGACCGCGTCGTGGCCGCCCTCCGGGGAGCCGATCGCCCACGGCGAGCCGACGTCGCGCGGGCCGGCCGTCAGCGCGTTGTCCGGGCCCTTGCGGTGGGCGCGGCCGATCGGGTGGACCGGCGGCAGGTACACCACGTCGAAGCCCATCGCGGCCACCGCGGGCAGCCGCTCGGCGGCCGTCCGGAAGGTGCCGGAGACCGGCGGCTCGACGCCCGACGGGTCGACCACCGCGCCCTCCGAGCGCGGGAAGAACTCGTACCAGGAGCCGAACAGCGCCCGCTTGCGGTCCACCTGCAGCGGCTGCGGGCGGGTCGCCGAGACCAGCTCGCGCAGCGGGTGGCGGGCCAGCAGCGCCGTCACCTCCGGGTCCAGCGCCGCCGCGTAGCGGCTCAGCGGCGGCAGGCCGGTGTCGCGCAGCGCGTCCACCGCCGCCAGCACCTGGGCCCGGCCGTCCTTCTTCGGCACCCCGGCGGCGGCGCGCTCCAGCAGCTGCGCGCCCTCCTCCAGCACCAGCGCGGTGTCGATCCCGGCCGGGAGCTTCACCGCCGCGTGCTTCTTCCAGGTCGCCACCGGGTCGGACCACGCCTCCACCAGGTACGACCAGCGGCCCGGCGCGGTCGGCGTGACGTGCGCTCCCCACCGGTCGCTGCCCTCGGACAGCTCGCGCATCGGCGTCCACGGGCCGGAGCGGCCGCGCGGGTCGCGCAGCACCACGTTGGCGCCGACCGCGTCGTGGCCCTCGCGGAACACCGTCGCGGAGACCAGGAAGCGCTCCCCCTCCACGGCCTTGGCCGGACGCCGGCCGGCGTCGACGAGCGGGGTCACGTCAAGCACGGGGATGCGGCCGATCACGGTGTCGCTCTCTGTCGTCTTGCGGGCGGTACGGGCTGGGCGGGCGGCGGCCGGCCGGGCGGCGGGCGCGGGGGAGCCCGGGGTGTCGGCGGCGCCGGGGGCGGCGGTCGCGGTCCGGGCGGCGGTCTTGCGGGCGGCGGTCTTGCGCGCGGGTTTCGCGGCGACCGCCCCGGCCATCGCGTCGGCCGCCGCGGTGGCGGCGGTGGCGGCCGCGGACCTGACGGTGGTGGTCCGTTTCGCCGAGGCCTTGCGCGGGGTGCCCGCGGCCCGCTCCGCCGCCGGTTCGGCGGCTCTCCGGCGGGCCGCGCCGACCCGCGGGGCCGGTACCGGGGGCTCCCCGGCCGACAGCGGGTCGGGGAGGTCGGGGGTGTCGGGTGCGTCGTCCGTCGGCACCGTGGACTGGTCCCGCGTGTCGCCGTGCATGCCAATGCTCCTGCCCGAGATCGGCGGCAGCTCCCGGGCAGCGGCGCCGAGGGAGTACCGGGAGGACTGCTGGGTGAGGAAGGACGTGCGGCCGAGGCCTGCCCGTACCGACGGTCCCGGCAACCCCAGGCCCAACCGGTCGCGGCGGCGCGCCGACCCGGACGCACGTGTCCCGGCGCGCGTCGCTCGGTGCACGCCCCCCTCGTGACCCAACCCACCGGAAAACGACCCGGCAGGGAACAAGGACACGCGAAGACGCCGCGACTGAGGCCGAACGGGCTAAGGAAAGTGAGGGTTCGTCGAACAGGGCATGCAGCGGCCGAGGCAGCAGGGGGCGACCACCCGATCGCGCACCAGCGGCACTCACGACCTTGTTGCATCCTCGCACCACCGGCAAGGGCTACGTGTGGGTAGGCGCGCGGTTTCGGCCGGTATGGAACGGTGAAACGGACACCGGAAACACCTCCGACCCCAGAAGTTCACACCTGACGGCGCTTCTTTTCCCAGCGTGCGCCCCTCGCGCGCCGGGATTTGCCACCACGCGCCCGAAACGATCTCAACGCTGCTCCGAACGGGTGTGCCGCCCGCCAGTTGACGCCCCTTCAGGCGTACGTCCGGGGCTACGCTCCTGTGCCGTGAAGGCAATCCGCAGGTTCACCGTCCGCACCGTCCTGCCCGAACAACTGCAACCACTGCACGAGCTCGCGCTGAACCTCCGCTGGTCCTGGCACCCCGAGACGAGGGAGCTGTTCCGCTCCGTCGACCCGGACGTGTGGGCCGCCGTCGGAGAGGACCCGGTCCGACTGCTCGGCGAAGTGCCCGCCACCAGACTCGCCGCGCTGGCCGGCGACCGACGCTTCCTGCGCCGTCTCGGCGACCTGGCCGACGACCTGCGCGACTACCTCACCGGACCGCGCTGGTACCAGGGCGCGGCCGACCCGGCCGACCCCGCCGGGCCGCTGCCCGCCGGCATCGCCTACTTCTCCCCCGAGTACGGCATCGCCGCCGCCCTCCCGCAGTACTCCGGCGGCCTCGGCATCCTGGCCGGCGACCACCTCAAGGCCGCCTCCGACCTCGGCGTCCCGATCATCGGCGTCGGACTCTTCTACCGGCACGGCTACTTCCGGCAGTCCCTGGACCGCGACGGCTGGCAGCAGGAGCGCTACCCCCTGCTCGACCCCGACGCGCTCGCCGTCACGCTGCTGCGCGAACCCGACGGCGCCCCCTGCCGGATCGACCTCGCCCTCCCCGGCGGCCGCACCCTCGCCGCCCAGGTCTGGCGCGCCCAGGTCGGCCGGGTCCCGCTGCTGCTGCTCGACTCCGACGTCGAGGCCAACAGCCCCGCCGAACGCGACGTCACCGACCGGCTCTACGGCGGCGGCAGCGAGCACCGGCTGCTGCAGGAAATACTGCTGGGCATCGGCGGCGTCCGCGCCGTCCGCACCTACTGCCGGCTCACCGGCCACCCCGAACCCGAGGTCTTCCACACCAACGAGGGCCACGCCGGCTTCCTCGGCCTGGAACGGATCGGCGAACTCACCACCGCCCACCCCGGACTCGGCTTCGCCGACGCCCTGGAGGCCGTCCGGGCCGGCACCGTGTTCACCACCCACACGCCCGTCCCGGCCGGCATCGACCGCTTCGACCGGGAGCTGGTCGCCCGGCACTTCGGCGGCGACGCCGCGCTGCCCGGCGTCCCCGTCGACCAGGTGCTCGCGCTCGGCGCCGAGAGCTGGAGCGGCGGCGACCCCAAGCTGTTCAACATGGCCGCGATGGGACTGCGGCTCGCCCAGCGCGCCAACGGCGTCTCCACCCTGCACGGCGCCGTCAGCCGGGAGATGTTCCGCGGCCTGTGGCCCGGCTTCGACGCGCCCGAGGTCCCGATCACCTCGATCACCAACGGCGTGCACGCCCCCACCTGGATCGACCCCGCCGTCGTCCGGCTCGGCGCCACCGAGATCGGCCAGCAGCGCGCCGAGGACGCGATGGCCGTCGGCACCGCCCCGCAGTGGACCGGCCTGGAGCGGATCGGCAACGCCGAGGTGTGGGAACTGCGCCGCACGCTGCGCGCCCAGCTCGTCGACGAGGCCCGCCGCCGGCTGCGCGCCGCCTGGAAGCAGCGCGGCGCCGGCGAGGCCGAACTCGGCTGGACCAGCGGCGTCCTCGACCCCGACGTGCTGACCATCGGCTTCGCCCGCCGCGTCCCCTCGTACAAGCGCCTCACCCTGATGCTGCGCGACCCGGCCCGGCTGCGCCGGCTGCTGCTCGACCCCGAGCGGCCGGTGCAGATCGTCATCGCCGGCAAGGCGCACCCCGCCGACGACGGCGGGAAACGGCTCATCCAGCAGCTGGTCGCGTTCGCCGACGACCCCGCCGTCCGGCACCGGATCGTCTTCCTGCCCGACTACGACATGGCGATGGCCAAGACGCTCTACCCCGGCTGCGACGTCTGGCTGAACAACCCGCTGCGCCCGCTGGAGGCCTGCGGCACCTCCGGGATGAAGGCCGCGCTGAACGGCTGCCTCAACCTGTCCATCCTGGACGGGTGGTGGGACGAGTGGTACGACGGCCAGAACGGCTGGGCCATCCCCACCGCCGACGACGGCACCGGCGAGGGCGTCGTCGACCCGGAGAGCGAGGAGGCCGAGCGGCGCGACGACATCGAGGCCGCCGCGCTCTACGACCTGATCGAGCACCAGGTCGCCGCCCGGTTCTACGACCGCGGCGCGGACGGGCTCCCGCACCGCTGGATCTCCATGGTCCGGCACACCCTGGTCACGCTCGGCCCCAAGGTGCTGGCCGGCCGGATGGTCCGCGAGTACGTCGAGCGGCTGTACGCCCCGGCGGCCTCGGCGAAGCGCCGCCTGGCGGGCGACGCGGACGACTACGCGGCGGCGAAGGCCCTGGCGGGCTGGAAGGCCGGCGTCCGCGAGGCGTGGCCCGCGGTGCGGGTCGAGCACGTCGAGGCGGACGGCGCCGGCGAGGCGCAGGAGCTCGGCGCGACGCTCGCCCTCCGGGTCCAGGTCAACCTCGGCCGGCTCGGACCGGACGACGTCGAGGTCCAGGTGGTCTCCGGGCGGGTCGACGAGAGCGACCGGATCTCCGAGGCGACCACGCTCGCCCTCAAGCCCGCGGGCGGCGGCACCGACCTCGACGGCCGGATCCGCTACGAGGGCCACCTCGAACTCTCCCGCACCGGCCCGTTCGGCTACACCGTCCGCATCCTGCCCACCCACCCGCGCCTCGCCTCGGTCGCGGAGCTGGGCCTGCTGGCGGCCCCGGCGGAGACCGGCGGGATGGACGCCGGCGTGCTCAGGTAGCCGTCCGGCAGGTTCGCGGACTCCTCGTCCGGCGCCGCACCGGAGGGTCGGTGCGGCGCCGGACGCCGGAGCCCGAGGGGCGGCCCTAGGAGGCGTACACCTGGAGTTCGGCGACCTGGCCGGCCGGCCAGCCGGTGTTCGCGGTGAACACCAGGCGCAGGTGGCGGGCGCTCGTCCCGGCCGGGAGGGTGAGCGTCGCGGTGTTGCCGGTCGCCGGGTCGAACAGGTGGCCGGCCGGGGCCAGCAGCCGGGAGAAGGTCGTCCCGTCCGTGCTGCCCCGCACCTCCACGGTCTGGGTGCGGGCGGCCCAGGCGGCGGCCGGCGGGACGGAGAGCACGATCCGGCGGACCGGCAGCGCGGAGCCCAGGTCGGTCTGCAGCCACTGCGGGAAGGCGTTGTTCGGGCTCTCCCAGTAGCTGTTCGGGTCGCCGTCCACCGCGTTGCCCGAGCCGTACGCCTGGGTGTGGCCGCTCTCCGAGGTCGGCCGGCGCAGCGCCAGGTTCCCGGTCGGGACGGTGGCGGCGGAGGTGGTCGCCGCCACCTGCCCGGAGGCCGGCGAGACGTTGCCCGCCGCGTCCAGCGCCTGCACGTCGAAGGCGTACGCGGTGGACGCGGCCAGGCCGGTGACGGTGAACGAGGTGGCGGCGGTGCTGCCCGCGACCGCGCCGCCGACCCGGACCCGGTAGCCGGTCACGCCCACGTCGTCGCTCGCCGCGTTCCAGGCCAGCGCGACGGTGCTGTCGCTCTGCCCGGTCACCCGCAGGCCGCCCGGCGCGCTCGGCGCGGTGGTGTCCGGGACGGTCGGGAACGGCGGGGTCGGGCGGGCCGCCGTGACCGGCAGCAGGCCCTTGAGCATCCGGCCGCCGTCGCCGGTCAACCGCAGGTAGTAGTCCGAGGAGCAGGCCGTGCCGTCCTCGTCCAGCGCCAGGAACCCGGACCCGGCCGGCACCCAGGCCTGCGACTCGGCGGTCTTGGCGATCTGGTTGCCCTCGTTGTACTCGTCGAACATCGAGACGTAGACGGAGCCCACGCCGGCCCGGGCCATGTTGTAGAACTGCCGCCACATGAAGTCGCCGTGCGCCCGCTGGCGGTCGCCGACCCCGCCGGGCAGCACGCACGGCTGGTAGTCGATGCCGCGCGCGGCGCACTCCGCCAGGTCCGGGACGGTCGCCACGGCGTAGAAGTTGTCGGCGTCCGCCGCGCTGCCGATCCGGCCGACCAGCCACGGGGAGAGCATGTCGAAGGCGTGGTAGACGTCCGCGAAGCCGGCCCGGGAGTCCCGGTCGCCGGTGCGCCACCAGGTCGGCACCCCGCCGATCACGTAACACCCCTGCGCCTTGAACCAGTTGACCACGTCCAGGCACTGCGCCGGGGTGAACGGCCGCTGGTTGTCGTCGAAGCCGAAGCCCCAGACGCACACCACCGGCCTGCCGTTCTGCCGGGCGTACGCGGGCGAGGCGGTGTGGGCGCGCATCTTGCCGGTCCAGTCGGACTTGATCTCCGTCTGCATGCCGGTCCAGTCCGAGACGTCGTACATGACGTAGAACTTGACGCCCTGCGACTCCGCCGCGCCGCGCACCTTGGCGGCCATCGCGTCCCGGGTCGGGCCCTCGCCGCCGTTCGGGTTGAAGCGCTGCAGGGCGGCCGTGTCGACGCCGTACTGCCTCATCCAGCGGAAGTGCAGGTCGACGGTGGACTGGTCGTAGGAGGAGAACAGCGCGGCCTGCCGGCCGTTGTTCAGGTCGGCGAAGGCGGTGGCGTACGTCCTCGGGTACTCGCGGACGTCCGGCCAGGCGACCACGGACCTGTTGGTGTTCGAGGGCGCCTGGCCCCAGTCCCGCGCCCAGTGCCACCAGCCGCCGATCGGGGCGCCGTCGCCCGGGCAGGCGAACCAGCCCTGGTAGCCGACCGTCACCTTGCCCACCACGTCACCCGGCGCGCTCGCGGCGTGCGCCGGGGCCGCCGCCGGGCCCCCGCCCAGGCCCACCGCCCCGGCCGCGCCCGCGGCCGCCTGCAGGAACACCCGTCGCGATACCACCATGCCGCTGCCTCCGCCCGGTTGACGACGTCGTGTCAGGTCCGCGACCCGACGATCCGGGATCGTAATGAGGGTGACATGGAACGGCAATATCTTCGACGTAGCAAGCAAGAATTTGATAACTTGACTGAAAAAGATCGACCGATGGGGATGTTCAGTGCCGCCCCGCGAGGTGGGCGGCCCAGCCGCCGGACGCCGTGACGTCCACCGCGCCCGTCAGTGCGGCAGGCTCGCAGAGGAAGCCGGGCACGGCCGAACCGTCCGCCAGCCGGACCGGGCCCAACGTCATCGGGTGCGGCAGCGCGGCCAGCAGTGCGCCCAGGCCGGCGGCCGGCAGCTCCCAGAGCTCGCCCACCAGGCCCGCGCCGCCCTCCGACACCCGGACCAGGCCCGGCTTGGGCGGCACGGTGTCCAGCGCGTACATCCGGTACTCCGGGGCGGTGCGCACCTCGCCGGCGAACCGGCCCCCCAGCGCGGTCAGTTGACCGTTCAGCGGCTGCCCGGTCAGGTGCGCGCCGAACACCGCGAGCCGCACCGGCGGTGCGGTCAGCAGCCGGGCGACCGCGGCCAGCCGCTCCTCGGTCCGGGCCGGTCCGACCAGCATCACGCCGAACGGCAGGCCGCCGACCGTGCCCGCCGGGACGGCGATCGCGCACAGCCCCAGCAGGTTCGCCGAGTTGGTGAACCGGCCCAGCCGGGCGTTCGCGCCGACCGGGTCGGCCGCCACCTCGGCGAGGGTCGGGTGCCAGGTGGTGGTCGGCAGCAGCAGGGCGTCCGCGTCGCCGAGTGCGGCCAGCGCGGCCGTCCGCACGCGCTCAAGCCCGGCCCGGTCGGCGAACAGCCGGTGCGCGGGCACCGCCGCCGCGGCCCGCACGATCGCGGTCACCACCGGGTCCAGGCCCGGATCGCCCCGCCCGTCCGCCGCGTCCACGAACGCTCCCACCGCGGCGTACCGCTCGGCGACGAACGCGCCCTCGTACAGCAGCGCCGCCGCCGCGTCGAACGGCGACAGGTCCAGGTCGCGCAGCTCGGTGCCCGCCGCCGCCAACCGGTCGGCCGCCGCCGCGTACGCCCCGGCCCAGCCGTCCGCGAGGACGCCCAGCCGGGCGGCGGCCGGGACGGCCACCCGCCACGGGCCCGGACGGCGGCCGGGCGCGGCCGGGGCCGGGTCGGCGAGCAGCCGCAGCGCCGCCTCCGCCTCGTCGACGGTGCGGGCGAACACCGAGACGCAGTCCAGGCTCGCGCAGGCCGGCACCACGCCGTCGGTCGGCACCAGGCCCGGGGTCGGCTTCAGGCCCACCACGCCGTTCAGCGCCGCCGGAACCCGCCCCGAGCCCGCCGTGTCGGTGCCCAGCGCCAGGTCGACCAGGCCCAGCGCCACCGCCACGGCCGACCCCGAACTGGAGCCGCCCGAGATCCGGCCCGCGTCGACCGCGTTCCGGACCGCGCCGTACGGGCTGCGGGTGCCGACCAGACCGGTGGCGAACTGGTCCAGGTTGGTGGTGCCCAGCACCACCGCGCCCGCCGCCCGCAGCCGGGCCACCGCGGGGGCGTCCCGCTCCGGCCGGTACGCGTAGGACGGGCAGCCCGCCGTGGTCGGCAGGCCCGCCACGTCGATGTTGCCCTTCACCGCGCACACCGTGCCCGCCAGCGGCAGCCGCTCGCCCGCCGCGGCCCGGGCGTCCACCCGGGCCGCCTCGGCCGCCGCCTCCGCCTCGGGCCGCAGGTCGATCCACACCTCCGGCCGGTCGACCGCGGCGATCCGCGCGTACGCCCGCCGCACCCGCTCCAGCGCGCTCACGCGGGGACCCCCAGCACCACCAGCGGGCTGCCCGCCTCCACCTGGTCGCCCGTGCCGACCAGCAGCTCGGCGACCACGCCGTCCCGGTCCGAGAGCACCGCGGACTCCATCTTCATCGCCTCCAGGGCCATCAGCCGCTGTCCCTTGCGCACCCGCTCGCCCGGCGCCACGTCCACCTTCCACACGCAGGCGGTGAACTCGGCCTCCAGCACGCCGCCACCCGGCGGCACCACCACCGCGCGCGGCGCGGCGGGCGCCGTGCCGGCCGCCCGGTCGGCCCGGTCGAACTCGCCGGACTCCTCCCACGCCCGCCGCTCCGCCGCGAACGCCGCCGCCTGCACCGCCCGGAATCCCTCGATCGGACCGGCGTGGTCGGCCAGGAAGCGCAGGTGTTCGGCGAGCGCGAACTCGCCCTCCTCGATCCGGGGTTCGAACCGGCCGGCGGCCATGTCGGCGCGCAGCTCCAGCAGTTCCTCCGCCGACACCGGGTACCAGCGGATCCGGTCGAAGAACCGCAGCAGCCAGGGCACGCCCGGGGCGAACGGCCCGCGCTGCTGCCAGCCCGACCACATCTGCACCGTCCGCCCGACGAACTGGTAGCCGCCCGGGCCCTCCATGCCGTACACGCACAGGTAGGCGCCGCCGATGCCGACGGAGTTCTCCGCCGTCCAGGTCCGGGCCGGGTTGTACTTGGTGGTGACCAGCCGGTGCCGGGGATCCAGCGGGGTCGCCACCGGCGCGCCCAGGTACACGTCGCCCAGCCCCAGCACCAGGTACTCGGCGTCGAAGACCGTCCGGTACACCTCGTCCACCGAGGCCAGGCCGTTGATCCGGCGGATGAACTCGATGTTCCACGGACACCACGGCGCGTCGTCGCGCACCCCCGCCACGTACCGGTCGATCGCCTCCCGGGTCGCCGGGTCGTCCCAGGACAGCGGCAGGTGGACCGTCCGGCTGGGCACCGCCAGCTGCTCGGCGGGCGGCAGCTCCCGCTCCAGCCCGCGCACCAGGTCGAGGAGTTCGGAGACCGGGAGGACATCGGGGTCCACGTGCACCTGGAGCGAGCGGATGCCCGGCGTCAGGTCGACCACCCCCGCCGGACGCCGCCCGGTGATCCGCTCCGCCAGCGCGTGCACCCGCATCCGCAGCGCCAGGTCCAGCTGCATCGGCCCGTACTCGACCAGCAGGTTGTCGTCCCCGCTGCGCCGGTACGTCACCGACGGGCGGCCCGGACGCTCCGGCAGGCGGTCCAGCACGCCGCCGTCCAGCACCGCGGGGCGCGAGGCGGCCGGCACGGCGGCTGGCGAGCGGCGCAGCTCCGCCGCGTCCCCGGCGGTCACCGGCACGAAGCGGACGGTGTCGCCCGGGCGCAGCTGCCCCAGCTTCCAGCGCTGCCCGGACACCACCGTCGCCGGGCAGACGAACCCGCCCAGCGACGGGCCGTCCGGCCCCAGCAGCACCGGCATGTCGCCGGTGTAGTCGACCGCGCCCACCGCGTACGGGGTGTCATGGATGTTCGACGGGTGCAGGCCCGCCTCGCCGCCGTCCCGACGGGCCCAGGTCGGCTTCGGGCCGACCAGCCGCACCCCCGTGCGGGCGCTGTTGAAGTGCACCGACCAGTCGGCGGCGTAGAACTCGGCGACGTCCCGCTCGGTGAAGAACTCCGGCGCGGCGTGCGGCCCCTCGACCGCGGGCAGCAGCCAGGACGAGGTGAACTCCGGCCGGTCGGCGACCGGGCCCGCGTCCGGGCCGAGCGGGCCGGTGCCGCCGTGCAGCACGTCACCCGTGCGCAGCGCCCGCCCGCCGTGGCCCCCGAAGCCGCCCAGGGTGAACGTCGCCGCGCTGCCCAGGAACGCCGGGACGTCGAAGCCGCCCGCCACCAGCAGGTAGCAGCGCAGCCCCGGTCCGGGCGGGGCCGGAACGTCCAGCAGACCGCCCGCCGGGACGAGCAGCGGCTCCCACTGCGGCACCGGCGCGCCGTCCACCGTCACCGCCGTCGGCGCGCCCGTCACGCACACCCAGGTCGGGGCGGTGAACCGCAGCGCCGGGCCCAGCAGGGTGCACTCCAGGCCGGGCGCGCCCTCCGGATTGCCCAGCGCCCGGTTGCCGAGCCGGAACGACAGGTCGTCCATCGGCCCGCACGGCGGCACCCCGACGTGCCAGTGGCCGGTGCGCCCCGGCCAGTCCTGCACGGTGGTCTGGGTACCCGCCCGGACCACCTCGATCCGCGGCGTCGGGTCGGCGACGCGCGCCAGCGTCCCGGTGTGGTGCCCGACCGCGGCCACCTCCGGCACCGCCGGGATCGCCCGCAGCAGGCCCAGGTTGGTCTCGATTCCGTGGATCCGGGTGTCCGCCAGGGCCCGGGTCAGCCGGCCGAGGGCGTCGGCGCGGTCGTCGCCGTGCACGACCACCTTCGCCAGCATCGGGTCGTACGCGGTGGTCACCTCGGTGCCGGTCTCCACCCAGGTGTCCACCCGCACGCCGGACGGGAAGGCCACCTCGGTGAGCCGTCCGGCGCTCGGCCGGTGGTCGCGGGACGGGTCCTCGGCGTACACCCGGGCCTCCACCGCGTGCCCGCGCGGCGGGCCGACCTCGCGCACCGCCCCGCGCTCGCCCCGGGCGAGCCGCAGCATCCACTCGACCAGGTCGACCCCGTACACCGCCTCGGTCACCGGGTGCTCCACCTGGAGCCGGGTGTTGACCTCCAGGAAGTACGCCTCCTCGCGTGCCGCGTCGTAGACGTACTCGACGGTGCCCGCCGAGCGGTAGTCCACCGATGCGCACAACTCGCGTGCGGAATCCGCGAGTTCGCGCCGGACCCGATCGGGCAGGCCGGGAGCCGGGGCCTCCTCCAGCACCTTCTGGTGGCGGCGCTGCAGCGAGCAGTCCCGGTCGCCGAGGGTCACCACCCGGCCGGTGCCGTCGCCGAAGACCTGCACCTCCACGTGCCGGGCCCGCTCCACCAGCCGCTCCAGGAACACCCCCGCGGTGGCGAAGTTCGCGGCCGCCACCCGCTGCACGCCCTCCCAGGCCTCGGCCAGCTCCGCCGCGTCCCGGCAGGCCCGCATGCCGATGCCGCCTCCCCCGCCGGTGGCCTTCAGCATCACCGGGTAGCCCACCGCCTCCGCCGCGGCCAGCGCGGCGGGCAGGTCCGCCAGCAGGCCGGTGCCCGGCAGCAGCGGCACCCCCGCCGCCTCCGCCGCGGCCCGGGCGGTGTGCTTGGCACCGAACACCTCCAGCTGGGCGGGCGTCGGGCCGACGAACGCCAGGCCCGCCGCCTCCACCCGGCGGGCGAACGCGGCGTCCTCCGACAGGAACCCGTAGCCCGGGTGCACCGCGCCGGCGCCGCACTCCAGCGCGGCGGCCAGCACCGCGTCCGCCCGCAGGTAGCTGTCCTTCGCGGCGGCCGGGCCCAGCCGCACCGCCCGGTCGGCCGTCCGCACGTGCGGGGCCGAGCGGTCCGGGTCGGAGAACACCGCGACGGTGGACAGGCCGATCCGGCGCGCGGTGCGGATGATCCGGGCCGCGATCTCGCCCCGGTTGGCGACCAGCAGCGTGTCGAAGCTCATCGCGGGCCGCCCTCGGGGGCTCCGGCGCGCTCGGTGACCGTCATCCGCACCGGTGTCGGGTCGAAGCCGTTGCACGGGTTGTTGACCTGCGGGCAGTTCGACACCAGCACCAGGACGTCGGTCTCCGCCCGCAGCACCACCCGCAGGCCCGGTGCGGAGACGCCGTCGACGATGCCCAGCGTGCCGTCCGCCTCGACCGGCACGTTCATGTACCAGTTGATGTTCGACACCAGGTCCCGCTTGCCCAGGCCGTGCCGGGCCCCCTCCGCCAGGAAGTTCTCCACGCAGGCGTGCTGCGAACGGGTGTGGTGGCCGTAGCGGAGCGCGTTCGACTCCTTCGAGCAGGCGCCCGCGACGGTGTCGTGCCGGCCGCAGTCGTCCTCGACCACGGTCATCAGCGGGGTGTGCTCGTTCGACATCAGCACGGTTCCGGCGGTGACGAAGACCGAGCCGGACGCCTGCAGGGTGTCGGCCGCGCTGTAGCGCACCGCGGTGTCGTGCGCGTCGTACAGCAGGCAGTCGACGGCCTGGTTGCCGTGCAGGTCGGTGACGGTCAGCGACTGGCCGCGGCGGACCACGGCGGACCAGGCGGCGCGGGCGGGCACGACCTCGTCGAGGACGGTCCGGACGGGGAGTGCGGTGGCGGTCATCGGGCCCCCAGGGCGGCGGTGGTGAGGTGGGCGCGGTGGCGTTCGGGCGTGGCGTCCCAGTGGGGGTCGCCCGGGGCGGTCACGGCACCGGGGGTGACGGTGACTTCCAGTGGCGTGCAGTGCCAGGCCGGACGCGGGTCCAGCGGGTGGGCGGTGTTGGCCAGCAGCAGGGTGGTGTGCTGCTCCAGGCGCAGCACCACCCGGGCCCCCGGGCCGGCCGAGCCGGTGGCGCGCAGCGAACCGTCCGGGTCCACCCGGACGCCACGGAAGAACGTGACCGGAGCGGGCAGGTCGCGCGGAGCCAGGCCGTGCTTGGCCGCGGCGGGCACCAGCAGCTCGCGGCCCGCCGGGGAGGGGCCGTGCGCCGAGCCGTCCCCGTAGCGGGCCCGGTTGCGGGCCGCGGTGGACGTCCCGGTGAGGGCGTCGTGCCGGCCGGAGGTGTCCCCCACCAGAGTGGCCAGCACCCGGCCCTGGTCCGAGAGCAGCTGGCTGCCGAGGCCCAGGTAGGCGTTCCACTGCACCTTCACGGTGTCGGCCGGGTTCAGCCGCTCCCAGGGGCGACCGGCGACGAACAGCAGCAGGTGCGCGCAGGCGTCGCCGTCCCGGTCGGTGAGCGTCACGTGCGCGCCGGCCGGCAGGGCGAGGTGGGTGCAGCCGCCGCCCGCGACGGTCTCCGACCACAGCGTGCCCGTCGGCGGCGGCAGCTGCGGCATGCAGTCCACGACCCTGCCCGCCTGGGACCTGGCGTGGGCGCGGGCGGCCGTGGTGGTGGCGGTGCCGGCCTCGGCGTGGTGGGTTTCTGTCATGCGACAGAAATTAGGGAGGGACGGCTTCGGCGCCGTTGCCCGCGTGTCACGACGGAGTTACCGTGCCCTCACGTCGGGAGCGCGGGCCGGGTGCGCGAAGGCCGCCCGGCGGGGAGCCGGACGGCCGAGGGCGAGCGGGGGTGCGGCGCGGTCAGCGACGGCGCAGCCGGTAGGCCGCGCCCGCGGCGAGGGCGGACGCGAAGGTCAGGACGGCGAACCAGCGCAGGTACCAGTGACCGCCCTCCGGGTCGTACACCGAGGCGCGCGGCCAGGCCAGGTCCACCGTCATCGCCACCCCGTACAGCAGCGCCACCACGTTCACCGGCCGCCCCCAGCGGCCCAGCGAGAACAGCGGTCGGCCGGTCTCGTCCGCCCCCGGCGCGCCCTCGCCCAGCGGCAGGCCGCGCAGCCGTCGCACCAGCGCCGCCCCCACCACCAGCGCGTACGCCGCGTACACCAGGGCCACGCAGGTCGACGAGAGCGCCACGAACGCCGTCGGGGCGGCCAGGTTCAGCAGCAGGAGGCCGGCGGCCGGGGCGCCCACCGCGAGCGCCGCCCAGCGCGGCGTCCCGCTGCGCCGCGCCACCTCCGACAGTCGGCGGGCCCCGGGCAGCCCGCCGTCGCGGGCCATCGAGAACACCATGCGGGCGCCGGCCGTCTGCATCGCCAGGGTGCCCACGCACACCGCGACCGCGACGTCCGCGAGCAGCACCCGCCCCCACCCGTCGCCGAGCCGAGCGGTCAGCACGTACGGCAGTCCCTCCGCCGCCAGTCGGCCGTCGGTCAGGCTCGGGGCGGCCAGCACCCCGCCGAGCAGCAGCAGGCCGCCGCTCAGGCCGGCGGCGGCCAGCGCGGTCAGGATCGTCCGGGGCGCGGTCCGGCGCGGGGCCACGGTCTCCTCGGAGAGCTCACCCGCGCTGTCGAAGCCGATCATCACGTACGCCGCGGTGAACGCCCCCACCAGCAGGGCCCAGCCACCGCCGCTCGGCGCGGTGCGCAGGACCGCGCCCGCCGGCTGCTCGGCGTGCCCGAACAGCGCCACCACGATCAGCACGATGCCGGCGATCTCGGCGGTCACCCCGATGCCGTTGACCAGCGTCAGCACCCGGTTGTCGACCGCGTTCACCAGTGTGGTCAGCGCGATCAGCGCGGCGCCGAGCAGGGCCGCGTTCGCCGCGCCGCTCGCCGAGCTCGGCGAGGGGTCGCCGCCCAGCAACTGGAAGCCCGGCCACAGGGCGGGCAGTACCACCTGCAGCGCGAGGGCCGCCGCGGCCACCACCACGACCTGCCCCAGCACCATCAGCCAGCCCGTGAACCACCCGTACACCGGGCCGGCCAGTCGGCTCGCCCACTGGTAGATCGCGCCGGAGTACGGGTGCCGGGCGGCGAGTTCGGCGAAGCAGGCCGCCACCAGGAGCTGGCCGACCAGCACCGCAGGCCAGGTCCAGACGAAGGCGGGGCCGGCCGCGCCGTAGCCGAACGCGAAGAGCTGGAAGACCGTGGTGAGGACCGAGATGAAGGAGAAGCCGGCCGCGAACGAGCCGAACCTGCCGATGGTGCGGTGCAGTTGCTGGGGGTACTCGGCCGCCCGGGCGGCGGCCGGGAGGGCGGGCGTCGTGCTGGTGGTCATGGGGCACCGGCCTTCCGCGGGCTTTTTCTGTCGGACGACAGAAATTAGGGCCACGCGGATTCCCGGGTGTTGCCCGCCGGTTGCCCGACGGTTGCCGTCTCCTCACCGGTGCCCCCGGCGGACGGACACCTACACCAGGCTGTCCTTCCAGGTCTGGTGGAGGGCGGCGAAGCGGCCCGTGCCGGCGATCAGGGCGGCGGGGGTGTCGTCCTCGACGATCCGGCCCTGGTCCATCACCAGGACGCGGTCGGCGATCTCCACGGTGGAGAGGCGGTGGGCGATGATCACGGCCGTGCGGCCGGCCAGGACGGTGCGCATGGCGTGCTGGACGGCCCGCTCGCCGGGGACGTCGAGCGAGGAGGTGGCCTCGTCGAGGATCAGGACGGCGGGGTCGGCCAGCAGCGCGCGGGCGAAGGCGACCAGCTGGCGCTGCCCGGCCGAGATCCGGCCGCCGCGCTTGCGGACGTCGGTGTCGTAGCCGTCGGGCAGGGCCGCGATGAACTCGTGGGCGCCGATCGCGCGGGCGGCGGCCTCGATCTCGGCCCGGGTGGCCTCCGGCTTGCCGACCGCGATGTTCTCGGCGACCGTGCCGGAGAACAGGAAGGACTCCTGGGTGACCATCACGACGTTCGCGCGCAGCTCGGCGGTGGAGAGCCCGCGCAGGTCGACGCCGTCCAGGGCGACGGTGCCCGAGGTCGGGTCGTAGAACCGGGCCAGCAGCTTGGCCAGCGTGGACTTGCCCGCGCCGGTGGCGCCGACCACGGCGGTGGTCCGGCCGGCCGGGAGCACCAGGTCGAACGCGGGGAGCACCTCCTTGCCGTTGGCGTAGCCGAAGGCGACCCCGCGGAAGGCGACCTCGCGGCCCTTGCCGGCGGCGGCGGGCAGCGGGGCGGGCTCGGCGGGCTCGGGGACGGACGGCTCGTGCGCGAGCAGGCCGGCCATCTTCTCCAGCGCGGCGGCCGCCGACTGGTAGCTGTTGAGGAACATCGCCAGCTGGTCGATCGGGTCGTAGAGCCGGCGCAGGTAGAGCACGAAGGCGGTCAGCACGCCGAGTTCGAGGCTGCCGTCGGTGACCAGGAAGGCGCCGAGCACGACCACGCCGGTGATCCAGGTGTTGGCGGTCAGCCGGGAGAGGAAGACGTACCGGGCCATCTCCAGCAGGCCGTCCGCGGTGGCGGTGGCGGACTGCCGGTTGACGGTGGCGAAGGCCTTGTCGTTGGCGGCCTCGCGGCGGAACGCCTGCACCGGGCGGATGCCGTTCATGGTCTCGGTGAAGCGGACGATCAGAGCCGCGACGGCGGTCCGCGAGCGCCGGTAGACCTGCTGGGAGCGGCGCCGGAAGGAGCGCACGATCAGGTACATCGGCAGGAAGGAGACCAGCGAGGCCAGGCCCAGGCGCCAGTCGACGATCACCAGCACGACCGTGATGTAGCCGACCGACAGGAAGACCATCAGGAGTTCCTGCAGGCCCTCGGAGAGCAGCTCGCGCAGGGTGTCCACGTCGCTGGTGGCGCGGGAGATGATCCGGCCGGAGGTGTAGCGCTCGTGGAAGTCCAGGCTGAGCCGCTGGGCGTGCCGGAAGATCCGGCCGCGCAGGTCGAGCAGCACGTCCTGGTTCATCCGGGCGGCCGCCCGGATGAACGCCCGCTGGAGCAGCGTGGCGAGCAGCGCGCAGCCCAGGTAGGCGGCGGTGACGGCGACCAGCGGGCCCGAGTCGTGCCCGCGCAGGGCCGGGACGCCGCGGTCGATGGCGTAGGCGACCAGCAGCGGGCCGGCCTGCAGGGCGGCCTGCTGGAGCAGCACGGTCAGCACGGCGACGGCGATCCGGCGGCGGTGCGGGGCGAGCAGCGAGCCGAGCAGCGCGCGCGGGGCGCCCGGCGGGACGGGGATGTCCTGGTCGTCGGCGGCCGGGGGGAGGAGGTCGTCCTCCTCGACGGGGGGTTCGGCGACGGCGGTGGTCATCGGGCCAGCGCCCCTTCCAGCTCGGACTCTCCGGACATCAGGGCCCGGTAGGCGGGACAGGAGCGCAGCAGCTCCTGGTGGGTGCCGACGGCGGCGATCCGGCCGTCGGCGAGCAGCGCGACCCGGTCGGCGAGCAGCACGGTGGACGGGCGGTGCGCGACGACCAGGGCGGTGGTGTCGGCCAGCACCTCGCGCAGGGCGCGCTCCACCAGCGCCTCGGTGTGCACGTCGAGCGCGGAGAGCGGGTCGTCCAGCACCAGGAAGCGCGGCTCGCCGACCACCGCGCGGGCCAGCGCCAGGCGCTGGCGCTGGCCGCCGGACAGGCTCAGGCCCTGCTCGCCGACCTCGGTGTCCAGGCCCTCGGGGAGCTTGTCGACGAAGCCGGCCTGCGCGGTGGCCAGCGCGGCGGCGACCTGCCCGGGGCCGGCGTCGGGGGCGCCCAGCAGGACGTTCTCCCGGACGGTGGCGGAGAACAGGGTCGGCTCCTCGAACGCGACGGCGACCCGGCGGCGCAGCTCGGCGCGGGACAGGTCGCGCAGGTCGGTGCCGTCGAGGGTGATCGACCCGGCGGTGGGCTCGTACAGCCGGGGGAGCAGTGCGGTCAGCGTGGTCTTCCCGCTGCCGGTGGCGCCGACCAGGGCGAGCGTCTCGCCGGGGCGGACGTGCAGGTCGACGCCGGCCAGCAGGTCGGGGCTGCCGGCCGGCGCGTCCGGGTAGCGGAAGCGGACGCCGGTGAAGCGGATGCCGCGCTCCTCGGACGGGGCGAGGCCGGACGGCGGGTCGGCCGGCTCCGGTTCGTCCATCACCTCGAAGTAGCGGTCGGCGGCGCTGGCGGCCTCGGCGGCGAAGCCGAGCAGCCAGCCGATCGACTCGACCGGCCAGCGCAGGGCGAGCGCGGTGGACAGGAAGGCGACCAGGGTGCCGACCGAGAGCTGGTCGTGCGCGACCAGGACGGCGCCGGTGGCCAGCACGGCGCCGAGGGCGAGCTCGGGCAGGCCGACGATGGCCGCCCACAGGTTGCCGAGCAGGCCGGCCTTGCGCAGCTCGGTCTCGCGCAGCTCGGCGCTGTGCCGCCGGAACTCCTCGGCCATGGTGCGGTGCCGGCCGAAGGCCTTGAGGATCCGGATGCCGAGCACCGACTCCTCGACCACGGTGGCCAGGTCGCCGTTCTGGTCCTGGGCGAGCCGGGAGGCGGCCGAGTACCCGGCCTCGAAGCGGCGGGTGTAGAGCATCAGCGGGACCGCCGGGACCAGGGTGATCAGGGCGAGCCGCCAGTCCAGCGCGAACATCAGCGCGGTGCCGGTGAGGAAGACCGTGGAGTTGACGACCAGGAAGACCAGCGGGAAGGCCAGGAACAGCCGCAGCACGAACAGGTCCGAGGTGGCCCGGGAGAGCAGCTGGCCGGAGGGCCAGCGGTCGTGGAAGGAGATCGGCAGCCGCTGGAGCTTGGCGAACAGGTCGCCGCGGAGCCTGGTCTCGACCCCGGCCAGCGGGCGGGCCACGATCACCCGGCGGACGCCGAACAGCACCGCCTCGGCGACGCCGAGCAGCAGCAGGGCGCCGGCCAGCGGCCACAGGCCGGACAGGTCGTGCCGGGCGACCGGCCCGTCGACGATCCGGCGCAGCACGACCGGGACGGCCAGCACGCTGAGCGAGGCCAGCCCGGCCGCCGCCATCGAGCCGAAGATCCGCCAGCGGACGTCCCGGGCGTAGGGCCACAGGCGCAGCAGCGAGCGCACCGCGGACCGGGGTGCCGGTACGGGTGAGGGCGCGGTCAAGGTCGTTGACGGGGCGTTCGGATCCGCGGGGGTGTGCGGAGCGGGGTTCGGGTTCTCGGCCATCGCCGAGCAGGGTAGACGCAGCCGCTGACATTTCTCATCCGGTTTTTTGCCCCTGTCGGCGAGAACCGGCCAGGTCGGGCGCCCCGCCGGGGCCCGGCTCAGCCCGCCGTCAGCAGCACCGCCGAACGGCCGGTCAGCAGCACCTCCGTCACCGGCCGCGGGTCCGGGTCGCCGGCCAGCGCGGTGTCCAGCACCGGGACGTGCGGGCCGGGCAGGGTGAAGCGCCGCGGCTCGGCGGCCGCGTTCAGCAGCAGCAGGAAGTCGGCGTCCCGCAGCGGGCGCCCGCGCTGGTCGCGCTCGGACATCGCGCTGCCGGACAGCCGCATCGCCAGCGCCTGCCCCGGCGAGAACCAGTCCGCGTCGGTCATCTCGGTGCCCTCCGGGGTCAGCCAGGCCAGGTCGCGCCGCCCGTCCGGACCGGCCGGGCGGCCGGAGAAGAACGCCCGCTGCCGCAGCACCGGGTGGGCCCGGCGCAGGTGCACCAGCTTGGCGGTCAGCTCGGTCAGCGAACGCCAGTCCGGGTCGTCCAGCAGCGACCAGTCCAGCCAGCTGGTCGCGTCGTCCCGGCAGTACGCGTTGTTGTTGCCGCCCTGGGTGCGGCCCAGCTCGTCGCCCGCGGTCAGCATCGGCACCCCGCTGGAGAGCAGCAGCGTGGTCAGCAGGTTGCGCAGCTGGCGCACCCGCAGCGAGCGGATCGCCGGGTCGTCGGTCTCGCCCTCCGCGCCGTGGTTCCAGGACCGGTTGTCGTCGGTGCCGTCCCGGTTGTCCTCGCCGTTGGCGCCGTTGTGCTTGCGGTCGTAGCTGACCAGGTCGCGCAGCGTGAAGCCGTCGTGCGCGGTGACGAAGTTGACCGAGGCGTACGGGCGGCGCCCGCCGCGCTGGTACAGGTCGGAGGAGCCGGAGAGCCGGGTCGCCAGCTCGCGGACGTCCGGCCGGGCGCCGCGCCAGAAGTCCCGGACGGTGTCCCGGTAGTGGTCGTTCCACTCGCCCCACAACGGCGGGAAGCCGCCCACCTGGTAGCCGCCGGGGCCGACGTCCCACGGTTCGGCGATCAGCTTCACCCGGCTGAGCAGCGGGTCCTGCGAGACGGCGGCCAGGAACGGGTGCTCCATCTCCACGCCGTCGCCGCCCCGGGCCAGCGCGGCCGCCAGGTCGAAGCGGAAGCCGTCCACGCCCATCTCGGCGACCCAGTACCGCAGCGAGTCGGTGACGAGCCGGATCACCTGCGGGCGGCGGGTGTCCAGCGTGTTGCCGCAGCCGGTGTAGTCGGCGTAGCCGCGGCGCGAGCGGTCCGGCCGGTAGTAGCCCGCGTTGTCGATGCCGCGGAAGGACAGCGTCGGGCCCATCACGCCCTGCTCGGCGGTGTGGTTGTAGACCACGTCGAGGATCACCTCGATGCCCGCCGCGTGCAGCGCCCGCACCATCCGCTTGAACTCGCCGACCTGCTGCCCCCGGCTGCCGGTCGCCGCGTAGCCCGCGTGCGGCGCGAAGTACCCCAGCGTGTTGTAGCCCCAGTAGTTCACCAGGCCGCGCGCCTGCAGGTGGTCCTCGCTGACGTGGTGGTGCACCGGCAGCAGCTCCACCGCCGTCACCCCCAGCCGCACCAGGTGCGCGACCGCCGCCGGGTGCGCCAGACCCGCGTACGTGCCGCGCAGCTCGGGCGGCACCTCGGGGTGGCGCATGGTGAAGCCGCGCACGTGCAGCTCGTACAGCACCGTCTCGGCCCACGGCGTCTTCGGCCGCTGGTCGTCGTACCAGTCGTCGGCGTCGTGCACCACCACGGCCTTGGGCACGTACGGCGCGGAGTCCCGGTCGTCCCGGACGGTGTCGGCGACGTCCCGCTCGGGCCAGTTGCGGACGGCCCCGCAGGTCGCGTCGTGGGCCGTGTACGCGCCGTCGATCGCCCGGGCGTACGGGTCGAGCAGCAGCTTCGCCGGGTTGAACCGGGCGCCGGTCCACGGGTCCCACCGGCCGTGCACCCGGAAGCCGTAGCGGGTGCCCGGCAGCACGCCCGGCAGGTAGCCGTGCCAGGTCTGGTACGTCTGCTCGGACAGCCGGTGCCGGGACTCCGCGCCGCGCTCGTCGAACAGGCACAGGTCGACCGCCTCCGCGCCCGGCGCCCAGAGCGCGAAGTTGGTGCCCCGGCCGCCCTCCGGGTCGGCGCGGAACCGGGCGCCCAGCGGCTGCCAGCCGCCCGGCCACGGCGGCTCCCCGCCGGGCCCGGCCGCCGAGCCGTTCCACCCGGCGGCCGGCCGCGGCTCCCGAGCCGCCCGCGCACCCAGCTCCTGCCACGCCGTCATGGCGACCCTCCCAGCAATCCGGGGGCCCGTCCCCGTTCTTCCGGTTGTTCCCTGTCCGACGGCCGTCGTCACCCCCGGTCGGGGGGCGTGACGCACCGTGATCGATCATGTGCCCAGCGGATCCGGGGGCGGAAACCATTCGGCCGTGTCCGGGGGGCGGAATCGCTCGTTGTGTCCGGTATCGGGTGGTAGCGGACGAAACGGGAGGACGGCATGCGCGCCGCGGTACGGCTCTGGGCACGGCGGGCGGCGGCGGCCGGACTGGTCCTGCTGACCGGCTGCACCGGGGGCGGCGGCGACCGGACGCCCGGCGACGCGGCCCCGCCCGTCTCCCGCGCCCGGCTCGCCCTCCGGCCCGGCGACGGCGCGCAGGACGTCCCGGTGGACGGCGCGGTCCGGGTCGGGGTCGCCGACGGCCGGCTGCTGACCGTCCGGCTCACCGACGACCGCGGCGCGGACGTCCCCGGCACGCTCACCCCCGACCGCACCGGCTGGAGCCCGGACCGCCGGCTCGCCACCGCCACCGCCTACACCCTGGACGCGGTCGCCGAGGACGCCGCCGGCCTGCGCGCCGTCCAGCACGCCGGCTTCGCCACCGTCGCCCCCGAGCACACCTTCGTCGGCTTCTTCAGCCCCGAGGACGGCTCCACCGTCGGCGTCGGCATGCCCGTCTCGCTGCGCTTCTCGCACCCGATCACCGACCGGGCCGCCGTCGAGAAGGCCGTCGCGGTCACCGCCGACCCGCCGCTGGAGGTCGCCCCGCACTGGTTCGGCGACCAGCGGCTCGACTTCCGCCCCCGGGAGTACTGGCCGTCCGGCACCAGGGTCACCCTGCTGCTGCGGCTCAAGGACGTCGAGGGCGCGCCCGGCTACCTCGGCACCCAGGACAAGGACGTGCACTTCACCGTCGGCCGCGCGCTGGTCGCCGCCGTCGACCTGGACGCCCACACCATGACCGTCCGCGAGGACGGCGAGGTGCTGCGCGTCCTGCCGGTCAGCGGCGGCGACCCCGAGCACTCCACCTACCTCGGCACGATGGTGGTCTCCGAGCGCTTCGAGGAGACCAGGATGAACTCCCGGACGGTCGGCCTCGGCGACGAGTACGACATCAAGGACGTCCCGCACGCGCTCCGGCTGACCGCCTCCGGCACCTTCGTGCACGGCAACTACTGGAGCGACCGCGCGGTCTTCGGCGCCGCCAACACCAGCCACGGCTGCATCGGCCTGCGCGACGCCAAGGGCGGCTCGGACGACTCCCCGGCCGGCTGGTTCTACCGGCGCACCAGGGTCGGCGACGTGGTCGAGGTGCGCGGCTCCCGCGGCGAGCGGGTCGCCCCCGACAACGGCTTCGGCGACTGGAACCTGTCCTGGCGCCAGTGGACCGCCGGCACGGCCCTCGGCGTTCACTGAACCCGCACCCCGCTCCCGCCGGAGTTCCACCCGGGCGCGCCGGTTATCCTGGCCGCTCGCGACCGGGCCGGACGGCACGGCGGTTCTGATCGCGGCGACCCGGTGCAACCGAACCCGGGCGTCAGACGTGTAACTCGCCGGGAATACCGGGAGGGGAGCAACAGCGGTGGAGACGGTTCACGAAGCCGGGGCGGTGGCCGGGCGCGGACGCGGGCGCCGGGTCGGACGGTCCGCGGCGGCCCTGCTGGTGGGCGGCGCCCTGCTGCTCGGCACGGCGGCCTGCAGCAGCGGCGGCGGCGGTGGCGGCGGCTCGACCGACGCCCAGGGCGGGGCCGGTGGCGGCGGCAGCAGCGCCTCGTCGGGCGCCGACGCCGCCCCCAAGGTCTCGACCGCCCAGCTGACCGTCACCCCGGCGAACGGCGCGGCCGACGTCGACCCCAAGGACGGCGTCCGGGTCGCGGTGGCCGGCGGCAAGCTCACCACCGTCGAGGTCGCCGACAAGAACGGCAAGGCGGTCGAGGGCAAGGTCTCCGACGACGGCCTGAGCTGGAAGCCCACCGGTCAGCTGACCGTCGGCACCACCTACACCGTCACCGCCCAGGCGACCGACGCGGCCGGCCTGGTGGCGGCCTCCACCACCAGCTTCACCACGCTGACCCCGGCGAAGACCGCGTCGACCAACGACAACATCGCCGACAACGGCACCTACGGCGTCGGCATGATCGTCTCGGTCAACTTCGGCAAGGCGATCAAGAACAAGGAGGCGGTGGTGGCCGGCGTCACCGTCACCGGCTCCGACGGCACGGTCGCCAAGGGCCACTGGTTCGGCGACCGCCGGCTGGACTTCCGCCCGGAGAAGTACTGGACGCCCGGCACCAAGGTGACGGTCAAGTACCGCCTCAAGAACGTCGAGGTGGCCCCCGGCGTGTACGGCGACATCGACAAGGACGAGCCGTTCACCATCGGCCGCTACCAGGTCTCCACGGTCGACGCGGCCGCCCACACCATGACGGTGGACCGGGGCAGCGGCAAGACCGAGACCGTTCCGATCACCGCGGGCAACGACCAGAACGCCTCGTGGAACGGCACCATGGTGATCTCCTCCAAGGAGAAGGTCACCCGGATGAACTCGGCGACCGTCTCCAACGTCAAGGGCGACGAGTACGACGTCCCGGACGTGCCGCACGCGATGCGGCTGACCACCAGCGGCACCTACGTGCACGGCAACTACTGGAGCAGCGCCTTCGGCAAGTCCAACGCCAGCCACGGCTGCGTCGGCATGGCCGACGTCAAGGGCGGCGGCGACAGCACCGCGGCGGGCAAGTTCTTCAACTCCTCGATCGTCGGCGACGTGGTGAAGATCCAGAACTCCAAGGGCCAGACGGTCTCCGGCGACAACGGCTGGAGCGGCTGGACCATCCCGTGGAGCAAGTGGTAACCGCTCCCCGCGTCCCGTGACGGCCCGGTGGTCCTCCGACCGCCGGGCCGTCGACCGTTCGTGACCGTACCGGGACACTCGCCCCGCAACGTTTGCCGCCGTCGACCCGTCCTATCAACCGAAGGACCTGTCACCCGACAGGCGGGTTGCGTGGGGAGAGCGGAACGTGAAGGCGATGCGCGGGGGATACCTGGTGGGCGCCCTGGTGGGCGCCCTGGCCCTGATGGCGACCACCGGCTGCAGCGGCGGCCAGGCGAAGGCGGACGACTCGAAGGGTCCGGCCGCGGCCGCCAGTCCCAGCGACACCAAGCCCGCGGTCTCGGCCGCGACCATCGCGATCGCGCCCGCCGACGGCACCACCGGGGTCAAGCCGACCGGCGAGGTCAAGGTCACCGCCGGCAACGGCAGGCTCACCTCGGTCAAAGTCACCGGCCCGGACGGCACCCCGGTGCCCGGCGAGATCACCCCCGACGGCACCGGCTGGGCCCCCACCGGCGGCCTCCAGGTGGCCACCGCCTACACCGTGGACGCGCTCGCCGAGGACGCCAAGGGCGTGGTCGCCAACGCGCGCTCCGGCTTCACCACGCTCACCCCCGAGAAGCAGGTCGGCACCAGCGACAACATCGCCGACAACGAGACCTACGGCGTCGGCATGATCGTCTCGGTCCGGTTCAAGAAGGCCGTCACCAACAAGGACGCGGTGAAGGCCGGGATCACCTTCGAGACCTCCGACCACACCGAGGTGCGCGGCCACTGGGTCAACAGCCAGCGGCTCGACTTCCGGCCGGAGAACTTCTGGAACGCCGGCACCAAGGTCACCATCCACTACAAGCTGAAGAACGTGGAGACCTCGCCCGGCGTCTACGGCGACGTGGACAAGGACGAGCCGTTCACCATCGGCCGCTCGCAGGTCTCCACCGTCGACGTCAAGACGCACAGGATGGCGGTCGTCCGGGACGGCCAGCAGGTCGACACCGTCGAGTTCACCGCCGGGAAGCCCGGGTACGACACCTGGAGCGGCACCATGGTGGTCGAGGCGATGGAGGGCACCACCCGGATGACCTCGGCCGGCGTCACCAAGGAGGGCTCCGGCGACGAGTACGACCTGGTGGTTCCGCACGCCATGAGGTTGACGGACAGCGGCACCTACGTGCACGGCAACTCGTGGAGCGCGGGCGTGATCGGCCGCTCCAACGGCAGCCACGGCTGCATCGGCGTCACCGACACCGCGAAGGGCAGCGACGGCTCCCCGGCAGGCAGGCTCTACAACTCCAGCATGGTCGGGGACGTGTTCAAGGTGGTCAACTCCAAGGGCGCGGTGGTCTCCGTCGAGAACGGGCTGAGCGGGTGGAACACCCCCTGGGCGCAGTGGTGAGGCTCGGGCGTCCGTTCGGTTGCTGACGGCATATGCCATACGAATAGTGATCGTTTGCTCATTGTCCGTACGCGGCCGCTCGCGTTCCGCAATGATGGGGCGCATGGCGGCATGGGGCGAAGCAGAGCGGTCATCACTTCCCGTGGCCGGCACCAGGGGTGACGACCCGTCAGGGTCGGCCGCCGGCGTGGTGCTGGCCGACCTGGAGCGGCTGACGCCGGAGGAGATGGAGCACCTCTTCTTCGGCGTGCTCAGCGACCCCGACGCGGCCGAGGAGGTGCGACTGCCCTCCCGCCCGGAGTCGGCCGGAGTGGCCCGGCGGCTGGTGCTCTCGGTCTTACGGACCTGGAAACTCCACCAGCTGCTGGAGGCCGGGGAGTTGCTGACGGGTGAACTGGTGGCCAACGCGGTCCGGCACGCCGGGGGCCGGATGATCGGACTCAAGGTGACCCGCCGCCCCGGGTGGCTGCGGGTCGAGGTCCGGGACTCCTCGCGCGCCCTGCCCTGCCTGATCGTCGCCCCCGAGGTCTTCCATCCGAACGGCCACGGCCTGCGCCTGGTGGAGTCGATCGCCGACCGCTGGGGCGCGGACCTGCTGCCGCGGGGCAAGGGCGTCTGGTTCGAGATGAGGATCCGCGACCGCGCCGCCGCGATCGCCGCCGCCGGGCTCTGAGCCGGCCCCTCGCCCTGCCTGGCTTCCGAAGGTGAACTGAACCACAGGCCTTGGTTTCAATTTTGTCCGCCCGCACATAGCGTGCGATAGTCATGCAAGTCGGGCATCACAACCCGGCATCTCCCTCCGCCGGCACGCACCCCCTTGGCCGCCGGAGGACGCACAGGGGCCCCGGACCGCGCACCACCGCGGACAGGGGCCCCGTACCGTTTTCCGGGGGTGCCGCGCGCCGCGGGGGCGCCCGCGGGGCTCAGCACTCGATGACGTTGACCGCGAGGCCGCCGCGCGAGGTCTCCTTGTACTTGATCTTCATGTCGGCGCCGGTCTCCTTCATGGTCTTGATCGCCTTGTCGAGCGAGACGTGGTGCCGGCCGTCGCCGCGCAGGGCCATCCGGGCGGCGGTGACGGCCTTCACGGAGGCCATGCCGTTGCGCTCGATGCAGGGGATCTGGACCAGGCCGCCGACCGGGTCGCAGGTGAGGCCGAGGTTGTGCTCGATGCCGATCTCGGCGGCGTTCTCCACCTGCTCCGGGCTGCCGCCGAGGACCTCGGCGAGGCCGCCGGCGGCCATCGAGCAGGCGGAGCCGACCTCGCCCTGGCAGCCGACCTCGGCGCCGGAGATGGAGGCGTTCTCCTTGAAGAGCATGCCGATCGCGCCGGCCGCGAGCAGGAAGCGGACGATCCCGTCCTCGTCCGCTCCCGGGATGAAGTTCAGGTAGTAGTGCAGGACGGCCGGGATGATGCCCGCCGCGCCGTTGGTGGGCGCGGTGACCACCCGGCGGCCGGAGGCGTTCTCCTCGTTGACGGCCATCGCGTAGAGGGTCACCCACTCCATCGCGTTGGCCGGACCGATGCCCTCGGCGCGCAGCGCGCGGGCCGCGCTGGCGGCCCGGCGGCGGACCTTGAGGCCGCCCGGCAGGATGCCCTCGCGGGCCATGCCGGCCGCGACGCACTCCTTCATGACGGCCCAGATCTCCAGCAGGCCGGTCCGGATCTCGTCCTCGGTGCGCCAGGCCTTCTCGTTCTCCAGCATCAGGCCGGAGATGGACAGGCCGGTCTCCCGGGTCAGCCGCAGCAGCTCCTCGCCGGTGCGGAACGGGTAGCGCAGCACGGTGTCGTCGGGCTTGACCCGGGCCTCGCCGATGGCGTCCTCGTCGACCACGAAGCCGCCGCCGACCGAGTAGTAGGTCTTCTCCAGCAGCGGCTCGCCGGCCGCGTCGTACGCCCACAGGGCCATGCCGTTGGCGTGGTACGGGAGGGACTTGCGGCGGTGCAGGACGAGGTGCTGGTCCGGATCGAACGCGATCGGGTGGCGGCCGAGCAGGCTGAGCCGCTTCTCGGCGCGGATCCGCTCGACGTCGAGGTCGGCGCGGTCGACGTCGACCGTGCGGGGCGAGTACCCCTCCAGGCCGAGCAGGACGGCCTTGGGGGTGCCGTGGCCGTGGCCGGTGGCGCCGAGCGAGCCGTACAGCTCGGCCCGGACGCCGGCGACCCGGTCGAGCAGGCCCTCGGAGTTGAGGCGGCGGGCGAACATCCGGGCCGCGCGCATCGGGCCGACGGTGTGCGAGGAGGAGGGGCCGATGCCGATGGAGAAGAGGTCGAAGACGCTGATGGCCACGGGGTGACGTCCTTGTCCGGTCTCGTGGTGGGGTGCCCTCCCGCCCGGTCGGGGCGGGGGCGCGCATGGAACGGGGCACCGCGCGCACGTCTCCAGTGTGCGCGGTGCCCCGGGAAAGCTCGGGTGGGCCTGCCGGTCGGGCGGGCCGGACGAGCGGGGAGGTGGGTCCTACAGCTCCGGGTAGAGCGGGTGCTTGGCCGCGAGGGCGGACACCCGGGCCTTCAGGCCCTCGGCCTTGGCCGCGTCGAAGCCCGGCTTCAGGGTCTCGGCGATGACGTCCGCGACCTCGCGGAAGTCATCGGCGTCGAAGCCGCGGGTGGCCAGCGCCGGGGTGCCGATGCGCAGGCCGGAGGTGACCATCGGCGGGCGCGGGTCGTTCGGGACGGCGTTGCGGTTGACCGTGATGCCGACCTCGTGCAGGCGGTCCTCGGCGTCCTGGCCGTTGAGCTCGCTGTTGCGCAGGTCGACCAGCACCAGGTGGACGTCGGTGCCGCCGGACAGCACGGAGACGCCGGAGGAGGTGACGTCGTCCTGCAGCAGGCGCTCGGCGAGGATCTTGGCGCCCGCCAGGGTGCGCTGCTGGCGCTCCTTGAACTCCTCGGAGGCCGCGACCTTGAACGCGACGGCCTTGGCGGCGATCACGTGCTCCAGCGGGCCGCCCTGCTGGCCGGGGAAGACCGCGGAGTTGATCTTCTTGGCGTGCTCGGCCTTCGAGAGGATGACGCCGCCGCGCGGGCCGCCCAGGGTCTTGTGCGTGGTGGTGGTGACCACGTCCGCGTGCGGCACCGGGGAGGGGTGCAGACCGGCGGCGACCAGGCCGGCGAAGTGCGCCATGTCGACCATCAGCAGGGCGCCCACCTCGTCCGCGACGCGGCGGAACTCGGCGAAGTCCAGCTGGCGCGGGTAGGCGGACCAGCCGGCGATGATCAGCTTGGGCCGGTGCTCCTTGGCGAGGCGCTCGACCTCGGCCATGTCGACCTGGCCCGACTTCTCGTCCACGTGGTAGGCGACCACGTTGTAGAGCTTGCCGGAGAAGTTGATCTTCATGCCGTGGGTCAGGTGGCCGCCGTGCGCCAGGTTCAGGCCCAGGATGGTGTCGCCCGGCTGGATCAGCGCGAACATCGCCGCCGCGTTCGCCTGCGCGCCGGAGTGCGGCTGCACGTTGGCGTGCTCGGCGCCGAACAGCTCCTTGATCCGGTCGATGGCGATCTGCTCGACCACGTCGACGTGCTCGCAGCCGCCGTAGTAGCGGCGGCCGGGGTAGCCCTCGGCGTACTTGTTGGTCAGCACCGAGCCCTGGGCCTCCATGACCGCCACCGGGGCGAAGTTCTCGGAGGCGATCATTTCCAGGGTGGTCTGCTGGCGGTGCAGCTCGGCGTCGACCGCGGCGGCGATCTCCGGGTCGAGCGCGTGCAGGGACTGGTTGAGAACCGTCATCAGGGGGGTCTCCCGGTCAGGCGCCGATGAAGGCGGTGTAGCCGTCGGCGTCGAGCAGCTCGTCGGTCGCCTCGACCCGGACCTTGAACAGCCAACCGCCCTCGAAGGGCTCCGAGTTGACCAGGGCCGGCTCGTCGATGACGGCCTGGTTGACCTCGGTCACCGCGCCGGTGGCGGGGGAGTAGAGGTCGCTGACCGACTTGGTGGACTCAAGCTCGCCACAGGTCTCACCCGCGGTGACGGTGTCACCCACCGCCGGGAGCTGGACGTACACGATGTCACCGAGGGCGTCGGCCGCGTGCGCGGTGATGCCCACCGTCGACACCCCGTCCACGGCGGCGGTCAGCCACTCGTGCTCCTTGGTGTACTGCAGGTGCGTGGGGTTGCTCATGGCGTCATTCTCCAGGATCGCGGGAGGGGAGGGCGCGGCCGTCCGCTGGGCGGACGAACCGGAAGAGGACCGTTCGGGGGGAGTCCGGGGGCGGGGAGCCGCTCAGCGGGCGCGCTTGTAGAACGGCAGCGCGACGACCCGGACCGGCTCGGCCTTGCCGCGCACGTCCACCGCGACGGTGCTGCCGGGCTCGGCGTGGGCGGCGTCCACGTAGGCGATGGCGATCGGCTTGCCCAGGGTCGGGGACGGCGCGCCGGAGGTGATCCGGCCGATCACGGCGCCCTCGGCGTCCACCACGGAGTACTCGGCGCGCGGGACCCGCTTGCCCTCGGAGACCAGGCCGACCAGCTTGCGGGGCGGGTTGGCCTCGGCCGCGGCGGCGGCCTTCTCCAGGGCCTCGCGGCCGACGAACCGCCCGTCGCCGGTGGTCTTGTCGAAGCGCACCACCCGGCCCAGGCCGGCGTCGAACGGGGTCAGCTCGGTGGACAGCTCGTGCCCGTACAGCGGCATGCCGGCCTCCAGGCGCAGCGTGTCGCGGCAGGACAGGCCGCACGGGACCAGGCCCTCGGCGGTGCCGGCCTCGGTCAGCGCGGTCCACAGGTGCGCGGCGTCGGCGGGGGCGCAGAACACCTCGAAGCCGTCCTCGCCGGTGTAGCCGGTGCGGGCCAGCCAGACCCGGCGGCCGGCCACGGTGGCGGGCAGCAGGGCGTAGTACTTGAGGCCGGGCAGGTCGGCGTCGGTCAGCTTGGCCAGGATGCCGTTCGCCTCCGGGCCCTGGACGGCGAGCAGCGCGTAGGCGTCCCGGTCGTCGCGGACCACGGCGTCGAAGCCGGCCGCGCGCTCGGTCAGCGCGTCCAGCACCACCTGGGCGTTGGAGGCGTTGGCGACCACCAGGTACTCGTCCTCGGCGGTGCGGTAGACGATCAGGTCGTCCAGGATGCCGCCGTCCTCGCGGCAGATCATGGTGTAGCGGGCGCGCAGCACGCCGAGGGCCGAGATGAAGCCGACCAGGGCGTGGTCGAGCAGTTCGCCGGCCTGCGGGCCGGAGACGGTGATCTCGCCCATGTGCGAGAGGTCGAACAGGCCGGCCCGGGTGCGGACGGCGAGGTGCTCCTCGCGCTCGCTGCCGTAGCGCAGCGGCATGTCCCAGCCGGCGAAGTCGGTCATGGTGGCGCCGAGCGAGCGGTGCAGCGCGTCGAGCGCGGTCAGGCGGAGGGACACGACAGGACTCCCGGGATCTGGAAACGGGCAGGCTGGGGCGAGTCTCCCCGTCTGTCGTCGAACCTGAGAGCTTCACCGCCTCCTGAACAGGATGGCGGCTTGCACCGTGGGTGGGCGCACGGCGCGGCCGTGTCCACTTTCCAGATCTGCCTAGCCCGGGCGGTAGGGGTGCCTGAGAGATTCCGGGGAGGACTTGCTCCTTCGGCGCCGGTCGCGGCCCGAGCGGGCCGTTCCGACTCTCCCGCGCGGGTTCGAGCGGCCGGTATGAAGTTTGGGCGGGCCCATCATGGCATGCCGGGGGGCGCCCGCGGGAGTGGGGTCCGGTCGCACCGGGCGCCCCGGCGGCGCCGCGCCCCTCCCGCGCGCCGCTAACCTGGTCGCGACCGCGGATGTGGAGGGGCGAGATGGGGATCCCGCTGGACGGGGCGCTGGAGGGCGGGCCCTGGCCGGCCAACGAGCTGGAGCAGGTGCTGACGGCCGCCCTGGGCGACCCGGGCGCGACGCCCCGGGTGATCGAGGTGCTGGCCCGCAGCCAGGTGTGGATCCCGCTGCCGTCCGGCACCACGCCGGACGCCGACTCGCTGGACCTGCCGACGCTGGAGCTGGCCGGCGCGCCGTACGTCCCGGTGTACTCCTCGCAGGAGCAGTACCTGCAGCACTGCCCGGGCATCCCGTTCGCGATCGCCCCGATGTGGGAGTTCGCCCGCGGGCTGCCGCTGGGCATCGGCATCGCGGTCAACCCGGAGGCGCCGGTGGGCATCCCGGTGCCGCCGGAGGGCGTCGGCGAGCTGCGGCGCGGGCCGCGCGGCGAGCGGTGGGAGGCGCAGGGCGTGGCCGAGGGCGCCCGGGTGGCGCTCAAGGAGCCCGAGCCGCACCAGGAGCCGTTCGCCTTCCTGGCCGCCGCGACCGGCGAACTCGTCGCGCTGCCCGGGGTGCTGACGGCCCGTCGGGCGCTGGCCCGGGTGGAGGGCGAGCCGACCCTGCTGTACGTGGGCGTGCAGCTCGACCCGGCGGCGCCGGCCGACCCGGCCGAGGTCAACACCGCGCTCGGCCGCGCCCTCGGAACCGCCCCGCCGAGCTGGGGCGTCCACCTGGTGCTGCTGGACCTGGTCGCCGACCCGGTGGTGGACTGGATGCTGGGGCGGGTGCAGCCCTTCTACGTGCGTCCCTGACCGCCGGTCCGGTCGGTCCGCCCGGGCCCGGCGGCATGACGGCCGCCGGGTGCGCCCCATAGGGTTGCCCCGGCACCGACGGACGGGCGCGCGGTGGCGCGCGGACGAGAGAGTGGGGCGGCGACGTGACGGGAGCAGCCGGCGACCCGGGGGCGGTCGAACGCGCCCTCGCAGCGGTCGCACCGGAGCGCTGGGAAGCGTACGAGGGACTGCTGCGCGCCCTGGCCGGCGGGCAGGTCTGGATGCTGCTGTGGCACGGCAGCCCGGGCAGCCCCGACGCCCAGTACGGGAACATGGACGTCGGCGGGCACGGCTACGCGCCCTGCGCCACCTCCCCGGCCCAGCTGGCCGCCAGCGGCTGGACGCGCGCCCACGAGGTGGTCTCCGGGCCGGAGATCGCCGCCTCGCTCTACCGGTCCCGCTGGGGCCTGTGGCTGGACCCGCACCGCCCCGGCGGCGGCGTCGGCGTGCCCTGGGCCGACCTGCGGCGGATCGCGCTCGGCCTGGACCGGCTGCCGGCCGGCCCGCTGCGGATCTCCGAACCGCCGCAGCTGGCCTCGCCGTTCTTCGCCGTGCTGGAGCAGCAGGCGGGCGAGGTGCGGCCGCTGCGCTCGCTGCGGCGGGCCTGGGTGCGGCCGGTGCTCGGCGAGGCGTACCTGGCGATCGGCCTCGACCTGTACGACACCTCGCCGCCGTCCGTCGAGGCGGCCCGGGCGCTGGTGCAGCGGGCCGCCGCGCAGGCGCCGGACGGGCCCGGCGTGTCCACCGTGATGATGGCGGACGAGTACGACCCGGTGGCGATGTGGATGTGGGCCAACGCCCGCCCGTTCTTCGACCGGCAGGGTGGCGCGCAGCCCGCGCCGACCGGCTTCGGTTACGGAGCGCAACCACCGGCCGGGCCCGCCCAGGGCTGGCCGCAGGCCCCCTGGCCCGGCCGTCCGGGCGGTTGAACCTACCCTGACGCTCCACCCGAAAACCCCCGCCCCGAGCTTTCCCTCGGTCGGCGGGGGTTTTTCGCCATCCCCCGCCGGGTCTTGATCTACGCGCGCAACCCCCTGCGCCAACTGGCGTTTTCCCGCCAGTGGCGGGGTGTCGTCAGTGTTCCCCTTGACGGACGCGTAACAGCTGTGTGAAGAGCGATATGCGCGCGCAACGGAAGTGCATGCCAACAGATCACAGTTGGGCATCCTTCGCCATGGGGGTCTTCCGCCGGATGCGTCCCATGACAGAGAGTGCTGCGCAATGCGGACCGCGAGTCGAGCCTCACGAAGGTGAACGCGGCCCCGCCAGAGCATGAACCGCACGATGCGCCTCTCGTGCGGCGGCACCGCGCACGTCGGAGGCCCTCCCGTCCGGGAGTGCCGCCGCACCGCGGCCCCCTCCGGCCCCGTCCGGAGGGCGGCCCGGAAGAACCCGCACCATCGGCAACGCCCTGCTTGCTCAACGCACTTCTGCACCGCCGCACCGGCGCCCGGCACCACCGAAACCGCTCTGCACCTCCGCACCGCATGCGACTCCGTGGGCCGGCCACCGTCGGCGAGGGGAACGAACTGACTCATGACCACACCCATCGAGACCTCGGGTCCGGCGTCCGGGGCGCAGCCTGACGGCACGTCAACCCCCGAGCCGGCCAAGCAGATCGAGGGCCGCTCGCCGGGCCGCATCGCCTGGACCAGGCTCAAGCGCGACAAGATCGCGCTGGCCGGCGGCGCCATCGTGGTGCTGCTGATCCTGGCGGCCGTCTTCGCCCCGGTGCTCACCGCACTGTTCGGGCACCCGATCGACGAGCCGCACCCGGACCAGATCAATCCGGACCTCGGCCTGCCCAAGGGCGCGTTCGGCGGCATGAGCGGCGACTACCTGCTCGGCGTCGACCCGGTCTTCGGCCGGGACGTGTTCTCCCGGATCGTCTACGGCGCGCGGATCTCGCTGCTGGTGGCCTTCCTGGCGGCCGCGCTGTCGGTCTGCATCGGCGTCGTGATGGGCGTGATGGCCGGCTACTTCGGCGGCTGGGTGGACTCCTTCATCAGCCGGACCATGGACGTCCTGCTGGCCTTCCCGCAGCTGCTGTTCAGCATCGCGCTGGTCTCGGTGATGCCCAACCAGCTGCTCGGCCTGAACGACACCGGCGTCCGGGTGGCGGTCCTGGTGGCCGTGATCGGCTTCTTCGGCTGGCCCTACATCGGGCGCATCGTCCGCGGCCAGGCCATGTCGCTGCGCGAGCGCGAGTTCGTGGACGCCGCCCGCAGCCTGGGCGCCGGCCGCGCGCACATCCTCTTCCGCGAACTGCTGCCGAACCTGACGGCGCCGATCCTGGTCTACGCGACCCTGATCATCCCCACCAACATCCTGAACGAGGCGGCGCTCAGCTTCCTCGGGGCCGGCGTCCGGCCGCCCACCCCGTCCTGGGGGCAGATGCTCTCGGACGCGGTCGGGATCTACCAGGCGGATCCCACCTACATGGTGATCCCCGGTCTCGCCATCTTCATCACCGTGCTCGCCTTCAACCTCTTCGGTGACGGCCTGCGTGACGCTCTCGACCCCAAGGGCAACTGAGCCCGCAACTCTGGAGGTTCCCCAACCCATGAAGCGAAACAGGACGCTCGCGGCCGCCGCACTGGTGGTCTCCCTCGCGCTCACCACGGCCGCCTGCGGCGGCAGCAAGGGCGGCGGCACCGGCGGCGGCGACAACGCCACCGGCAAGGGCGGCGCGGCCGGCTTCAACGCGGCGGCGGAGAAGGTGGTGAACCCGTCCGACAAGAAGGGCGGCACCCTCAACCTGTGGACCACCACCGACGTGGACTCGCTCGACCCCGGTCGCGCGTACTACGCCTCGGTGTGGAACTACGAGCGCTTCTACACCCGCACCCTGCTCGCCTTCGACGGCAAGCCGGGCAAGGAGGGCCTGCAGCTCGTCCCCGACCTGGCCTCCGCCAAGCCGGAGATCTCCGCCGACGGCAAGACTTACACCTTCAAGCTGAAGCCGGGCCTGAAGTTCGAGGACGGCTCGGTCATCACCTCGAAGGACGTCAAGTACGGCATCGAGCGCATCTTCGCGCAGGACGTCATCTCCGGCGGTCCGACCTACCTGGTCAACGAGCTCGACCAGGGCCAGGGCTACAAGGGCCCCTACACCGACAGCGACCCGAACAAGCTCGGCCTCAAGTCGGTGCAGACCCCGGACGACACCACCATCGTCTTCACCCTGGCCAAGCCGAACTCCGACTTCCCGTACCTGCTGGCCATGGGCTCCGCCGCCCCCGTCCCGCAGAAGCTGGACACCGGCGCCCAGTACGGCCAGAAGCCGGTCTCCTCCGGCCCGTACAAGTTCAAGTCGGTCGAGCCGGGCAAGGGCTACGAGCTGGTCCGCAACGAGAACTGGGACCCGGCCTCCGACCCGTTCCGCAAGGCGCTGCCGGACGTCGTCAAGCTGACCGTCACCACCAACGCCGACGACATGGACGCCCGCCTGCTGGCGAACACCGCCGACCTCGACTGGGGCCAGACCGGCCTGTCGCAGGCCGCCCAGGTCAAGGTGCTCCAGGACCAGGCGCTCAAGGCCAACACCGACGACCCGTTCAACGGCTTCATCCGGTACGTCACGATGGCCCCCTCGGTCGCCCCGTTCGACAACCAGCACTGCCGCAACGCGGTGCTGTACGCGGCCGACACCACCGCGCTGCAGACCGCCCGCGGCGGCTCGGTGGCCGGCGCGCTGTACGGCTCGATGCTGCCCCCGAACATCCTCGGCTCGGACGACTACGACCCGTTCGGCCTGACCAAGGGCAAGCCGAACCTGGAGAAGGCCAAGGAGGAGCTGAAGGCCTGCGGCCAGCCGAACGGCTTCAAGACCACCATCGCGGTGCGCGGCAACAAGCCGAAGGAGATCAACTCCGCGGTGGCGCTGCAGACCGCGCTCAAGGCGGCCGGCATCGAGGTCACCGTCGACCAGTACGACGGCAAGCTGATCTCCTCGGTCATCGGCTCGCCCGACGTGGTCAAGACCAAGGGCTACGGCCTGATCGTGATGGGCTGGGGCGCCGACTACCCGACCGGCTCCGGCTACCTGCAGCCGCTGGTCGACGGCCGCTTCATCACCCAGAACGGCAACAACAACTACGCCGAGATCAACGACCCGGAGATCAACGGCTGGTTCGACCAGGCCGCCCAGGCGACCGACCCGGCCAAGGCCGCCGACTTCTACAAGAAGATCAACCACAAGGTCGTGGACGGCGCCTACTACCTGCCGATCGTCGCCGACAAGGCCCTGAACTGGCGCAACCCGCGTCTGACCAACGTCTACATCACCGACGCCTTCGGCGAGGTGGACTTCCAGGCGCTCGGCGTCTCCGACGGCAAGTGACCTGACCCGCCCCTTAGTTCGCACCGCTAGTCCGAAGGGCAGGTGAAGGCCCTGCCCGGGCCGGCCGGGGAACCCCCACCGGGGTGAACCGGCCGGCCCGGGGCAGGGCCGACCGCAGTGCTCGTGTATCTCGTCAGGCGACTGGTCAACGTCGTCTTCATGCTGTTGGTGGTCGCCGCGGTGACCTTCGGCATCTTCTTCATGGTGCCGAAACTCACCGGGACCGACCCCGCGATGCTCTACGTGGGCAAGATCGCGGACAAGGCGGCGATCGAGGGCATCCGCCACAAGATGGGCCTCGACAAGTCGATCATCGAACAGTTCTGGCTGTTCCTGCGCGGGGTGTTCGTCGGCCGCGACTACAACGCCGGCGTCGACATGACCCACTGCGCGGCCCCCTGCCTGGGCTACTCGTTCAAGACCGAGCAGCAGGTCTGGCCGCTGCTGCTCAACCGGGTCGGCGTGGACTTCTCCCTCGCCGTCGGCGCCTCCGTGCTGTGGCTGCTGTTCGGCACCGCCACCGGCGTCATCTCCGCGCTGCGCCGGGGCACCGCCCTGGACCGCATCACCATGACGGTCGCGCTGGCCGGCGTCTCGCTGCCGATGTACTTCACCGGCCTGGTCGCGCTCGCGCTCTTCGTCCACCAGCTCGGCTGGTTCCCGAACAACTACACCGACTTCACGTCCGATCCGGTCTCCTGGTTCCAGGGGCTGGTGCTGCCCTGGGTGACCCTGGCGTTCCTGTTCGCCGCCACGTACGCCCGACTGAGCAGAGCCACCCTGCTGGACGTCCTCGGCGAGGACTACATCCGCACCGCGCGGGCCAAGGGCCTCAAGGAGCCGGTGGTCATCGGCAAGCACGCCATGCGCTCCACGCTGACCCCGATCCTGACCATCTTCGGCATGGACCTCGGCGGTCTGCTCGGCGGCGCCGTGCTCACCGAGAAGACCTTCAACCTGCGCGGACTCGGCTACGAGGCGGTCACCTCGATCCAGTCCAGCGACCTCCCGGTGATCATGGGCGTGACCCTGTTCGCCGCGTTCTTCATCGTCATGGCCAACCTCGTGGTTGACCTGCTGTACGCCGTCGTCGACCCCCGGGTGAGGCTGACATGAGCAACACCGACAAGCCTTTCCTGTCCGTCCGCGACCTGAAAGTGCACTTCCCCACCGACGACGGACTGGTCAAGTCCGTCAACGGGCTGAGCTTCGACCTGGAGCGCGGCAAGACCCTCGGCATCGTCGGCGAGTCCGGCTCCGGCAAGTCCGTCACCTCGCTGTCGATCATGGGCCTGCACCGCACCGGCACCAAGCGCGGCGCCCCGCGGATCAGCGGCGAGATCTGGCTGGACGGCGAGGAGCTGGTCGCGGCCGGCCCCGACCGGGTGCGCAAGCTCCGCGGCCAGAAGATGGCGATGATCTTCCAGGACCCGCTGACCGCGATGCACCCCTACTTCACGGTCGGCGCCCAGATCGTCGAGGGCTACCGGGCCCACCACCCCGGCGCCTCCAAGAAGGAGGCCCGCACCCGGGCGGTCGAGATGCTCGACCGGGTCGGCATCCCGCAGCCCGACAAGCGGGTCGACAACTACCCGCACGAGTTCTCCGGCGGCATGCGCCAGCGCGCCATGATCGCGATGGCGCTGGTCAACGACCCCGCGCTGCTGATCGCCGACGAGCCGACCACCGCCCTCGACGTCACCGTCCAGGCGCAGATCCTCGACCTGATCCGCGACCTGCAGAAGGAGTTCGGCTCGGCGGTCGTCATCATCACCCACGACCTCGGCGTGGTCGCCGAACTCGCCGACGACATCCTGGTCATGTACGGCGGCAAGCCCGTCGAGCGCGGCCCCGCCGCCACCATCTTCGAATCCCCCGAGCACCCCTACACCTGGGGCCTGCTCGGCTCGATGCCCCGCCTCGACCGGGAGCTCCAGGACCGGCTGATCCCGGTCAAGGGCACCCCGCCGAGCCTGATCAACGTGCCGTCCGGCTGCGCCTTCCACCCGCGCTGCCCGTACGCCGAGCTCACCGGCGGCCGCTCCACCAGCGAGGTGCCCGTGCTCGCCGAGGCCGCGCCCCGGCACCACGCCGCCTGCCACCTGCCGATCGCCGAACGCCACCGGATCTTCACCGAAGAGATCGCGCCCCGGCTGTGAGCACGTACCACCCACTTGGAGAGCAGTCATGACGGACAGCCAGGCGGCGGTGCCGCAGCTCGCGAAGGTGCCCGCCCAGGCACCCGGGCCCGACCGCGGACCCCTGCTGAAGGTGACCGGCCTGACCCGGCACTTCCCGGTCACCAAGGGGCTGCTGAAGCGCCAGGTCGGCGCCGTCCGGGCGGTCGACGGCGTCGACTTCACGGTCAACGCCGGCGAGACCCTGGGCGTGGTCGGCGAGTCCGGCTGCGGCAAGTCCACGATGGGACGCCTGGTGACCCGGCTCGACGAGCCCACCGGCGGGCGGATCGAGTTCGAGGGCGCGGACATCACCCACCTGGGCGTCGCGGCGATGCGGCCGTACCGGCGCGACATCCAGATGATCTTCCAGGACCCGTACTCCTCGCTGAACCCCCGGCACACCATCGGCACCATCGTCGGCGCGCCCTTCCACCTCCAGAAGGTCGCCACCGAACACGGCGTCAAGCGGGCCGTGCAGGACCTGCTGGAGCTCTGCGGCCTCAGCCCCGAGCACTACAACCGCTACCCGCACGAGTTCTCCGGCGGCCAGCGCCAGCGCATCGGCATCGCCCGCGCGCTGGCCCTGCGCCCCAAGATGATCGTCGCCGACGAGCCGGTCTCCGCGCTGGACGTCTCGATCCAGGCCCAGGTCGTCAACCTGCTGGACGACCTGCAGAAGGAGCTCGGCCTCACCTACCTGATCATCGCGCACGACCTCTCGGTGGTCCGGCACGTCTCCGACCGGGTCGCCGTGATGTACCTCGGCAAGGTGGTGGAGATCGCCGACCGGGAGGCGCTGTACTCCCGGCCGATGCACCCCTACACCAACGCGCTGATGTCCGCCGTCCCGGTGCCCGACCCGCGCCGCAAGGAGCGCCGCGAGCGCATCCTGCTCACCGGCGACGTGCCCTCCCCGCTCAACCCGCCGTCCGGCTGCCGCTTCCGCACCCGCTGCTGGAAGGCCCAGGACGTGTGCGCGAGCCAGGAACCGCCGCTCGCCGTCACCGAGGCGGGGCACCAGGTGGCCTGCCACTTCCCGGAGAACGCGGCCGAGTAGCGCTCCGCCGACCGGGTCCGCCCGGCGAGGGGTCCGCCCGGCGAGGGGTCCCCCTCGCCGGGCGGACCTTCGTCGTCCGGGCCGCTGACAGTGCCGGGTGGCAGGCTGGGCGCATGCTGGAGATCACGGTCAGGGACCAGGACGACGTCGTACGGGTGCGGGTGTCGGAGGACGAACTCGACGACCTGGTGCGGGACATGGGCCGGTGGGAGGGCGCCTTCCTGGTCCTCCAGCGGATCCCCGACCTGCCCGACACCTACGCCCAGGCCTGCCCGGAGGACGGCGGCTGGACGGTCGAGCACCGGGCCGGCGCGCGGTCCCGGCACTACGGCACCCGGGTCGGCGCCCCGGAGCGGGTCACCGCGCTGCTGACCGGCTGGGCCCGGCAGGACGCCGACTGGGCGGCCGGGCAGGAGTGGGAGCGGATCGACTTCGGGCCCGACCCGGAACCCGCGCCGCTGACGCTCCCCGCCGAGGACGAGCGGAGCCTGCTGGCCGAGCTGCGGCGGCACCTGGCCGGCGGCTACACCACCCTGGACCGACTGGCCGAGACCGCCCGGGAGCACCTCGTCCGGGACGGGCACCGGCCGGTCGGCGAGGAGCAGGCCAGGCAACTGGCCGACCGGCTGTGGCTGGAGCGGGTCGCCGAGCAGCGCGGCTGGGTCGGCGAGACCGACCCGGAGCGGCTGACCCGGGCGTTCGCGGCACTGGGGGCGACCGGGATCACCGCCCGGGAGGACTTCACCTGCTGCCGCGGCTGCGGCGACGCCGAGATCGGGGCGCAGGACCCGCGGGCCCGCGGCTTCGTCTACTTCCACTCCCAGGGCACCGCCCGCGCCGCCGCCGGCCACGGCCTGTCCCTGTACTACGGCGGCTTCGACGGCTCGGCCGCGACCACCGCCGCCGTCGGCCACGAGGTCGCGGCGGCCCTGCGCGCCGTCGGCCTGACGGTCCGCTGGGACGGCGATCCGGCCCGGGCCGTCGAGGTGGTCGACCTGGACTGGCGGCGCCGACTGGTCGGCTAGGCGCGCAGGCCAGGCTGTCCTTCGTACGGCGCAGCCCCGCGGCCGAGCTGTTGCCGGGGGCGGGGGCGGTGCCTTGACTGGAGCGGAATGTCCCGGCTCCCGCGCGAGGGGTAGGTCACCATGCTGTCGGCCCGCAGTCTGTTCCAGGAGATCCACGACGACGACCAGGCGTTCCGGCTGTTCTGCTCGATCGCCGCGAAGGGCGAGGACCAGGGCGGCTGGGAGAACGGCCGGATCGCCCGGCTGGTGCCCGACCCGGTGCTGGCGCCCAAGGTGGCCCGGCACGGCGCCGACGAGGACAAGCACGGCCGGATCTTCAAGGCGCTGATGCACAAGCGCGGCCTGCTGGAGCGGGACGTCCCGGACGACACCGACTACACGATGATCCTGGAGCGGCAGGGCATCGGCCTGGCGCACTCCCGGCTGCGCCGCGACGAGCCGCTGACCGAGCACGACGTGATCACCTACCTGGCGCACAGCCGGGTGACCGAGCAGCGGGCCGCCGAGCAGATGCTGATGCTGAAGAAGGTCTTCGGCGACCACCCGGAGCTGGGGCGCGCGGTGCGGATGATCTCCAACGACGAGGACAACCACCTGGCGTTCTGCCACGAGGAGCTGCTGCGGCTCGCGTACCACGGGCACGGCCGGGCGATCCTGGACACCCTGCAGTCGACCGCCCGGGCCGAGATCCGCACCTACCGGGACGTCAGCCTGGCCGTGATGGCGCACCTAGGCGAGCTGCTGCGCTGGCCGAGGGCGAAGTCGGCGGCGCTGGCGGCGGGCATCCACGCGGTGTACGCCTACGAGCGGGCGGGCGGCTGGCGGCGGATGACCACGCTGCGGATGCCGGCCAGGCTGGACGCGCTGGGCGGGCCCGCGCCGCACGAGCAGTTCGCCTGACCGCCCGGCGGCCGGCCGCGGGAGGGCGGTGTGCAGACTGACCAGGTGACATCCGAGATCTTCCCGCACAACGTCCAGCAGGCCCTCGACCTGGTCGGCATCTTCGTGTTCGCGCTGTCCGGCGGCCTGATGGCGGTCCGCAAGAACATGGACATCTTCGGCATCTGCGTGCTGGCCGAGGCGACCGCGCTGGGCGGCGGCGTGCTGCGGGACCTGGTGATCGGGGCGCTGCCGGTGGCCGCGTTCACCAGCTTCGGGTACTTCCCCACCCCGCTGGTGGCCGGGGTGGTGGTGTTCTTCCTGCACCCCGAGGTGGAGCGGATCACCCGGGCGGTGATGGTGCTGGACGCGGCCGGCCTGGGCCTGTTCTGCGTCACCGGCACCATCAAGGCGCACGCCTACGGGCTCGGCGCGATCCCCTCGGTGGCCTGCGGCATGCTGACCGCCGCCGGCGGCGGCGTGATCCGCGACCTGCTGGCGATGGAGCCGCCCTCGCTGCTGCGCTGGGACCGCGAGATATACGCTGTCCCGGCGCTGGTCGGCTCGGCCGTGGTGGCGATCCTGATCGGCCTGGGCCGGCTGACCCCGCTGTACGCCTCGCTGGCCGCCGTGGTCGCGTTCACCATGCGGATGCTGGCGCTCAAGTACGGCTGGCGCGCACCTCGTGCTTGGCACCGCAACGGTTCTCGCACCAGCGAGGAGTAGGCGAGCCGCCGTACGCCAGCGAGATCGCCTCGACCGTGCAGAGCAGCTCCGGCAGCAGCTTGCTCAGCTCGGTGACCGAGGCGATCCGGACCGGGGCGGAGATCGAGCAGGCCGCGATGGCGGTTCCCTCGGTGCCGGCGATCGGGGCGGCGATGCAGTTCACCGCCTCCTGGTACTCCGCCTGGTCCACCGCCCAGCCCCGGCGGCGCACCTCGGCCAGCTCGGCCCGGAACTCCTCCGGGCCGCGGATCGACTGCGGGGTGCGGGCCGGGAACTCCACCTCGGCGAGGAAGGCGGCCAGCTTCTCGGCCGGCAGGTCGGCCAGCAGCACCTTGCCCGCCGCGGTGGCCACCGCGGGCGCGCGCCGGCCGATCCGGCTGGCCTCGCCGAGCCAGCTGCGCCCGTGGTCCGGGTACTTGGCCTCGACCTTGTCGAGGTACAGCACCTCGTCCTCCTCCAGCACGGACAGGTGCACGGTGTGCCCGTAGCGCTCGTTCAGCACCGCCAGGTACGGGGCGGCGACCTGCCGGATGTCGATGCCCTCCAGCGCCTGGTGGGCGAGCGCGAACAGCCGGCCGCCGAGCCGGTAGCGCTGGTCGGACTGCCGGTGGACGAAGCCGTGCTCCTGCAGGGTGCGCAGCAGCCGCAGCGCGGTGGACTTGTGCACGCCGATCTTCGCGGCGGCCTGCTCCAGCGACGCCGGGCCCTCGCCGAGCGACGCCAGGATGGTCAGCGCACGGTCGACCGTCTGGGACACGGCCCCTCCCTCTCACATCGGCGTGGCCGGAAGGCTAACGGCGCGTTGCACAGGGTGCAATGGCCAAATCGTGACTCTTCGGCCGCCTACACTGGACCCCGCTATGGCTTACCTCGACCACGCCGCCACCACACCGATGCTGCCCGAGGCGATCGCCGCGATGACGGCGCGGTTCGGCGTCGTCGGCAACGCCTCCTCGCTGCACGCCGCCGGCCGCCGGGCCCGCCGGGTGGTGGAGGAGGCGCGCGAGTCGCTGGGCGAGTCGCTGGGCGCCCGGCCCAGCGAGATCGTGCTGACCGGCGGCGGCACCGAGTCCGACAACCTGGCGGTCAAGGGCCTGTACTGGTCCCGGCGGGACGCCGACCCGGCCCGCCGCCGGGTGCTCAGCAGCCCGGTCGAGCACCACGCGGTGCTGGACGCGGTGCACTGGCTGGCCGAGCACGAGGGCGCCGAGGTCGAGTACCTGCCGGTGGACGCGCTGGGCCGGGTGCACCCCGAGGCGCTGCGCGAGGCGATCGAGCGCTCGCCGGAGACGGTCGCGCTGGTCACCGTGATGTGGGCCAACAACGAGGTCGGCACCCTCCAGCCGATCCGCGAACTCGCAGCCGTCGCCGCCGAGTTCGACGTGCCGATGCACTCCGACGCGGTGCAGGCGCTGGGGCAGGTGCCGGTCTCCTTCGCGGAGTCCGGGCTGACCGCGCTGACCGTCACCGGCCACAAGGTCGGCGGCCCGTACGGCGTGGGCGCGCTGCTGCTGGCCCGCTCCGCCAAGCCCGTCCCGCTGCTGCACGGCGGCGGCCAGGAGCGCGACGTGCGCTCCGGCACGCTGGACGCGCCGGGCGCGGCCGGGTTCGCGGTGGCCGCCGCGCTGGCCGTCGAGCGCCAGCCCGGGTACGCGGCCTCGGTCGGCGCGCTGCGCGACGAGCTGCTGGCGGTGGTCCGCTCGGCGGCCGCCGACGCGGTGCTCAACGGCGACCCCGGCGCGGACGGGCGGCTGCCCGCCAACGCGCACTTCTCCTTCCCCGGCTGCGAGGGCGACGCGCTGCTGATGCTGCTGGACGCGGCCGGCGTGGAGTGCTCCACCGGCTCGGCCTGCTCGGCGGGCGTCCCGCAGCCCAGTCACGTGCTGCTGGCGATGGGCGTCGACCCCGAGCTGGCCCGCGCCTCGCTGCGCTTCTCGCTCGGCCACACCTCCACCGCCGCCGACGTGGCGGCGCTGGCCGCCGCGCTGCCCGGCGCGGTGGAGCGGGCCCGGCGGGCCGGGCTGGTGCGCGCCGCCCGCTGAGGCCGGACTTCCCTCCCGGGCGGAACCTTCTACTTCCGGACGTACTCTGGGGGGATGGACACCCCCCTGCCCGAGCGCACCGTCCGCGACCTCACCGGGATGCTGGCGCAGGCCGCGCACGCGATGAACACCCGGCTGTCGCTGGCCCTGGCCGAGATCGACAGCTCCCCGCGCAAGCACTGCGTGCTGGTGCACGCCATGGAGGCGGAGCGCACCCAGTCGCAGCTGGCCGCGATCGCCGGCCTGGACAAGACCACCATGGTGGTCACCGCCGACGAGCTGGAGCGGGACGGCCTGGCCGAGCGCCACCCGTCCGCGACCGACCGGCGGGTGAAGGTCATCCACGTCACCCCGGCCGGGGCCGAGCTGGTGCGGCGCGGCGAGGTGATCGTCGACCGGGTGCACGGGGAGGCGCTGGGCGAGCTGTCGGCCGGGGAGCGGCAGGTGTTCGTGGACGCGCTGGACCGGCTGCAGCAGGCGACGGAGTTCCCGCTGACCGGGGAGGGCGGCGTGGTGCGCAAGCCCCGGCGGGCCCGGCAGGGATGACCGTCCACTTCTAAATCGTCTACTACAAAACTATCTGCTACGGTTTCTCTTGTCGGGAGGGCGCGTCCGCGCACCTCCGGGAGGGAGAGAACCGTGTCCGAGAACCCGTCACGCGCCCGCTGGCTGGCCCTCGCGGTGCTGTGCGCCGGCATGCTGATGGTGATCCTGGACGGCTCGATCACCACCGTCGCGCTGCCCGCCATCCAGGCCGAACTGCGGATCGGCCAGGCCGGGTTGGCCTGGGTGGTGGACGCCTACGTGATCGCCTTCGGCGGCCTGCTGCTGCTCGCCGGCCGACTCGGCGACCTGCTCGGCCGCCGCCGGGTCTACCTCGCCGGGATCGCCGGCTTCACCGCCGCCTCCGTGCTGTGCGGCCTCGCCGTCAACGCCGGGACGCTGATCGCCGCCCGCTTCCTGCAGGGCGCCGGCGGCGCGATGGCCTCCGCCGTCGGCCTCGGCATGGTGGTCGCGCTCTTCCCCGACCCCGCCGAACGGGCCAAGGCGTTCGGCGCCGTCGGCTTCACCGGCGCGGCCGGCGCCTCGCTCGGCCAGGTGCTCGGCGGCGTCCTCACCGAAGGGCTCGGCTGGCACTGGATCTTCTTCATCAACCTGCCGATCGGCGCCGCCGCCCTGCTGGCCGGCCGCCGCCTGCTGGCCGACGACCGGGGCCCCGGCCTCGGGGCGGGCGCCGACGCCCCCGGCGCCGCCCTGGTCACCGGCGGGCTGATGCTCGGCGTCTACACCATCGTCGAGGGCGGCCCGGCCGGCTGGACCTCCGCCCGCACCCTCGCCACCGGCACCGCCGCCCTCCTGCTGCTCGCCGCCTTCCTGCGCCGCCAGGCCCGCACCGCCACCCCGCTGCTCCCGCTGCGGATCCTCGCCCGGCGCACCACCGCGCTCGCCAACCTGATCCAACTGCTCATGCTGGCCGCACTGTTCGGCTTCCAGATCCTGCTCGCCCTGTACCTCCAGGAGATCCAGCACTACAGCGCGCTGGCCACCGGCCTGGCCATGCTGCCCGCCGCCCTCACCATCGCCGCCGTCTCCCTGCTGCTCGCCGCCCGCACCATCGCCCGGATCGGCGAACGCCGCACCCTGCTGCTCGGCCTGGCCCTGCTCACCGTCGGCATCGCCCTGCTCACCCGCCTCCCGGCCGGACACCTGGACTACGCCGCCGACGTGCTGCCCACCATGCTCAGCGCCGCCGGCTTCGGCCTCGCCGCCACCGCCCTCACCGCGCTCGGCATGGCCGACGCCCGCCCCGAGGACGCCGGACTGCTCTCCGGCCTGCTCAACACCACCCAGCAGGTCGGCGCCGCGCTCGGCGTCGCCGCCCTCACCGCGCTGGCCGCCGGCCGCGGCACCGGCGGCTACCACCTCGCCTTCGGCACCGGGGCCGCGCTGCTCGCCGCCGCGTTCCTGCTGGCCCTCGCCCTGCCCCGGCCCGGGCGCCCGGCCGCGCCCGCCGGCGCCGAACCGCCCGTCCTGGTGCACGGCTGATCCGCCCGCCCCCCGGGGGTCCGGCCGCGTCCCCGACGCCGGCCGGGCCCCCGTTACGCTTGGAGGCACCATGACTGACTTCCCCGGCGCCCCGACCACCCCGTCCACCGGCCGCCTGCGCGTGCTCGCCGCGATGTCCGGCGGCGTCGACTCCGCCGTCGCCGCCGCCCGGGCCGTCGAAGCGGGCCACGAGGTGACCGGCGTCCACCTGGCGCTCGCCAGCAACCCGCAGTCCTTCCGCACCGGCGCCCGTGGCTGCTGCACCCTGGAGGACTCCCGGGACGCCCGCCGCGCCGCCGACGTGATCGGCATCCCGTTCTACGTCTGGGACCTGGCCGAACGCTTCCGCGAGGACGTGATCGAGGACTTCGTCGCCGAGTACGCCGCCGGCCGCACCCCCAACCCGTGCCTGCGCTGCAACGAGAAGATCAAGTTCGCCGCGCTGCTCGACAAGGCGGTCGCGCTCGGCTTCGACGCCGTCTGCACCGGCCACTACGCCCGGATCGTCGACCACGCCGACGGCACCCGCGAACTGCACCGCGCCGTCGACGCCGCCAAGGACCAGTCGTACGTCCTCGGCGTGCTCGACGCCGAACAGCTCGCCCACTCGCTGTTCCCGCTCGGCGACACCACCAAGGACGTCATCCGCGCGGAGGCCGAACGGCGCGGCCTCGCCGTCGCCAAGAAGCCCGACAGCCACGACATCTGCTTCATCACCGACGGCGACACCCAGGGCTTCCTGGCCGAGCGCCTCGGCACCGCCACCGGCGACATCCTCGACACCGACGGCACCAAGCTCGGCGAGCACGACGGCGCGTACGGCTTCACCATCGGCCAGCGCAAGGGCCTGCGGATCGGCCGCCCCGCCGCCGACGGCAAGCCCCGCTACGTCCTCGACATCTCCCCGGTCGACAACACCGTCACCGTCGGACCGGTCGAAGGACTCGACGTGCACGCCCTCACCGCCATCCGCCCCCGCTGGTGCGGCACCCCCGCCGCCGGCGAGGGCCGCTACACCGCCCAGCTGCGGGCGCACGGCGAGGAGGTCCCGGTCACCGCCGTGCTGAGCGACGACCAGCTGCACGTCCGCCTCGACACCCCCGCCCGCGGCATCGCCCCCGGCCAGGCCGTGGTGCTCTACGACGGCACCCGGGTGGTCGGCTCGGCCACCATCGCGAGCACCGAACGGGCCGTCGGGGTCTAGGTGTACTGACCACGGAGGTTGGTGACGGGGTTCACGGTCTGGCGATCTTGAAATGAGTGAGGGCCTTCTGGCTCGGTGTGGATTGCGACATCTGCA
>NZ_JBVHEH010000026.1:0-128780 GCF_055562955.1 Kitasatospora sp. NPDC015121 | reverse complement strand
ATCGAAGAGGCCGCACTGTCCAAGGAAACGGACGCGGCCAGCAAGGCGCGCCTCGAAGAATTGCGCAAGGAGCTGGCCGACCTGCGGGCCGAGGCAGACGCCCGGCACGCTCAATGGGAGGCGGAGCGGCAGGCGATCCGGCGGGTGCAAGAACTGCGAGGAGATTTGGAACGGTTGCGCGTCGAGGCCGAGGCCGCCGAACGCAACTACGACCTCAATCGGGCAGCCGAGTTGCGATACGGCGAGATCACCGAGCTCGAACGCCGGCTCGAGGCGGCGGAGGAGCAACTGGCCACCAGACAAGGCCGAAATCCGTTGCTGCGTGAAGTGGTCACCGAAGACGAGATCGCAGAGATCGTGGCCGCATGGACTGGTATCCCGGTCGCCCGGCTGCAAGAAGGTGAGCGGGAGAAGTTGTTGAAGCTCGACGAGATCCTGCACGAGCGGGTCGTCGGTCAGGACGAGGCGGTGCAACTGGTCGCGGACGCTGTGATCCGGGCGAGGTCCGGTATCCGTGATCCTCGTCGACCGATCGGTTCGTTCATTTTCCTGGGCCCGACGGGCGTCGGAAAGACCGAGCTTGCAAAGACATTGGCCAGCGCCCTATTCGACAGTGAAGACAACATGGTGCGCCTCGATATGAGCGAGTACCAGGAACGGCACACGGTGAGTCGGCTCATCGGTGCACCTCCCGGATACGTCGGGTACGACGAAGGTGGCCAGCTCACCGAGGCGGTGCGGCGTAAGCCGTACTCCGTGGTGCTCTTCGACGAGATCGAGAAGGCCCACGCCGACGTCTTCAATACCCTGCTGCAGGTGCTCGACGACGGCCGGATCACCGATTCTCAAGGGAGGCAAGTCGATTTCCGGAACACGGTGATCATCATGACCTCCAACATCGGATCCCAGCATCTCCTCGACGGGGTCACAGCCGACGGCGAAATCAAGCCGGACGCCAGGGAACGGGTGATGGCGGAACTGCGCGGGCATTTCCGCCCCGAATTCCTCAACCGGGTCGACGACATCGTGCTGTTCTCCCCACTCACCCTGCCCCAGATCGAGCACATAGTGGAACTGCAACTCACCGACCTTCGAAACAGGTTGTCGGAGAGACAGATACACCTGGAAATCACACCGGAGGCACGCCGACTGATCGCCGAACACGGGTTCGACCCTGTCTACGGTGCGCGGCCGCTGCGCCGATACATCGCACACGAGGTCGAAACCAAGATCGGCCGTGCACTGTTGCGCGGCGAGATCAAACCGGACGGCACCATCAGCGTCACGGTGGACGGCGGCGAGCTTGCCGTCGCGTATGCCGAACCCGCCTTCGCGGCGGCCTGAGAAGAGGTAACTGGTCATGGGATCCGAAAAGGTGAAGTGCCCGAACTGCGGCAAGACCAACAACATCCCGGCAGCAGGGGAAGGAAAACCTCGCTGCGGCAACTGCCACGAGCCGCTGCCCTGGATCGCCGCGGCGGGAGACGGTGACTTCGCGGAGATCGTCGAAAAATCCTCGGTGCCTGTGCTCGTGGATCTGTGGGCGACGTGGTGCGGCCCGTGTCGCATGGTCAGCCCCGCGCTCGAGCAGCTCGCCAGAGAACACGTCGGCCAGATCAAGCTGGTCAAGGTCGACGTCGATGCTGCACCCCGGACGGCTGAACGATTCACCGTCCGCGCCGTGCCGACTCTGCTGGTGATGGACCGGGGTGAGGTTCTCGCTCGCCAGTCGGGCGCAGCTCCGGTCCCCCAGCTGCGCACGTGGCTCGATCAGGCGCTATCGGAAAATGCCGGCGAGGAGGCGAAGTCATGAGTCCTGTCCATGCGGACCCACATGTAACCGCGATCCGGGCCGTGGTGCCGCGTACCCCGCAGGGCTGCGAGGAATGTCTTCGCCTCGGCACCCCGTGGGTGCATCTGAGGCTGTGCCTGACGTGCGGACACGTCGGTTGCTGCGACTCTTCGCCGGGCAGGCACGCGAGTGCTCACGCTCACGCCATCGGGCATCCGATCGTCCAGTCGATGGAGCCCGGCGAGGATTGGCGGTGGTGTTATGTCGACCAGAACTTCGTCTGAGGGCGCCTCACCCATCGGGTACAGCCCGCCGGTCGACGACGAGACCCCGGACGAGGAGGGCGCCTTCCCGCGGCTGACAGACGACCAGGTCGCGAAGCTCGAGGTCGGTGGCTCGCGTCGACCGGTTCACGCCGGCGAGGTGCTGATCCGAGAAGGCGCGCCTGACAACGATTTCGTCGTCGTCCTTTCCGGAAAGATCGCAGTCGTCGACGAAGGCGACGCGGACGGCGAGCGCCGGATACTGCGCGTGCACGGTCCTGGGCGTTTCCTGGGCGAGCTCGGACTCCTGGAAGGGCAGGTGGCGTTCTTCACCGCCGAAGCGATCGAGGACGGCGAGGTACTCGTCGTCCCGGCCGAGCAGGTACGCGAGCTGATTGCCCACGATCCCGTGCTCAGCGATTTGATCCTGCGCGCCTACCTTGTGCGTCGGCACTTGCTGATCGGGCTCGGCTCCGGATTCCGGATCATCGGCTCCTGCTTCTCCCCGGATACGTTGCGACTTCGTGAGTTCGCGATGCGAAACCGTCTGCCCCACAAGTGGTTCGACTTGGAACAGGACGAACGAGTGGAGCAGCTGCTACGCAGCCTGAACGTCGCACCCGAGGACACACCCGTCGTGATCTGGCACGGCGAGAAGGTGCTGCGCAATCCGACGAATGCGGAACTCGCACGCGTCGTCGGGCTTCCTGTCCCGGCACCCGTCGCGGACGCAGCCAAGGACGTCTACAACCTCGTCGTCGTGGGTGCCGGACCGGCCGGCCTGGCCGCATCGGTGTACGGCGCCTCGGACGGGTTGAACACGGTGACGTTGGAGCGGATCGCTGCGGGCGGCCAAGCCAGTACCTCATCCCGGATCGAGAATTATCTGGGATTCCCCGCCGGGGTCTCCGGCTCCGAATTGGCCGAGCGAGCCGTGCTCCAGGCCGGGAAGTTCGGCGCCCGCATCCTGGTGTCGGCAGAAGTGACCGGTTTGGGATCCGAGGCCGGGAACCATGTGCTCCGACTGGCGGACGGCGGGTCGGTGCACGCCCGGGCCGTTGTGCTCGCCGCCGGAGCGCGGTACCGCAAGTTGGCCGTTCAGGGGATCGAGGCGCTGGAAGGAACAAGCGTGTACTACGCCGCAACGCATCAGGAAGCACGGATATGCGGCACCGACCCGATAGCCATCGTCGGTGGCGGCAACTCCGCCGGCCAGGCCGCCGTCTTCCTCGCCGAGCATGTCTCACAGGTGCACCTGCTCATCCGCGGCGATGACCTCGGGAAGAGCATGTCCCGATACCTGGTCGACCAGATCGAACACCATCCGCGGGTCACCGTGCACCGGCACACCGAGATTCGTGCGGTCCACGGCGAGAAATACCTCGAAGCAATTGCGGTCGAGGACAATCATACCGGCGACCAGGACACGATTCGGGTGCGCGCCCTGTTCGTCTTCATCGGGGCGGTACCGCACACCGGGTGGCTTGCCGACGCGATCGCACTCGACGACCACGGCTTCGTCCTCACCGGTGAGGACGCGATCCACGCACGAGCAGACGGCAGCCTGCCAATCAACGGCGGCCTGTCCAGGACGCTCGAAACCAGCCTGCCCGGCCTGTTCGCGGCGGGCGACATCCGCCGAGGTTCGGTGAAACGAGTGGCATCCGCCGTCGGCGAAGGAGCGATGGCCGTACGCCAAATCCATGAATACTTCGAAAGGAGCTGACGACATGCCAGTAATGGGCACCGTGAAATTCCAACGGTTCTTCAGGGCAGCGGCCGGACTGCAGGTCGACCGGAACGATCTCAAGCGCTATACCGATTTCATCGACGACAAGATCTACGACGTGATCCTGATCGGGAAAGCCTCCGCGAAAGCAAACTTGCGCGACGTGATCGAACCGTGGGACCTGCCGATCACCAAGGGATTACAGGAGAGCATCCACCGGTTCGAAAAACTCGACGAGGAGATCGAACTTCAACCGCTGCTCGATCAGCTCACGGCCCGCCCGCCCTTGGACGTGGCCCTCTCAGAGGAGACAGAGCAACGACTGCCGCTGATCGCAGGAGGGTTGAGCGTAGCGCTGGCGCAAACTTTCGCCACGGTCGAGCCGGACCGCAAGAACCCCGGCACAGCCCAATGGACAGTCGCCTTCGACATCTTCCACCTCCTTCTGTGATTACCACCCGTCCCGGCTGACAGCGCGTCTGAGTTCGAATATGCTGTCCGGCTGCGAAAATGCCGGTGCGATTCAGAACTGCCTGTCAGTTGGCGTCGACGACGGAGGATTTCCGGCGAGAGGTGCGGTTTCCGCGCTCGATTCTCGAGCAGCGAGAACTCCAGTGAGGGACTCGATTACAGCCCTCAGATCTTCTGCCGTGAGCGGGTTCGGCTTACACGCCGAACCTCTGACACCGGTAGTCCGCGTGGCCAGGCGACGAGCAGAACTCGTCGATCGCCGATCGCTCCTTCGGCTCATCTGAGAACCTTTCGTCTTCACTTTCTCGATCCCCGCATCGGGCGGGCCCTGAGCACTTCTGGGCGCGCACAGCTCAAGGCCCGGCAAGGAGACCAGTGAGGGTGATATGGCCTTGCCTTGACGAACACCCGCCCGAATGTTTGCCCCCTCGAACGGAACGGGTGCCCCCGACCCGACGAAGGTTATTGCGCACTGCTTGTAGACGACAGGGTCGAAAGTCCCAGTTCCATTGTGATGAGCAAGCTTTGACGGTGGCTGAAGTGTTCTCCCTTACAGCCGGTTCGGTGTGTGCACGAACACCGACATCGTTCGCAGCGACTCCGACGAACGAGCACCCGCGATGTTCGATGCCCGATCCACCCGCAAACATCGGGAAAAGACCTATTTTGCGAAAGCATTCGGAACAGACGTCTGCAAACCAAATACCAGGCACGGGCCACCTTTCCAGGCACCGCGGCTACTGCGCAGCTAGCGTGACCACTTCTTGGCATCGAAGGCGACAGAGCCGGCGGCTCCATTACCGCACCGCCGCTACTGACGAAGTGCCGTACCGCGCCGCCCGAGTCGATTCGAGGCCGAAGGCGGCCACCGCTTTTGTCGGGACCAGGCAACGCAGCGATCTTCAGGGACCGGAACACTTCCCCAAAGCTTCTGGCACTCTCGGTTGCAGAGTGCTAATTCGTGTGGTTATCATGTTCTCGCACAGTAAGTTCGGTCAACCGCCACAGTGGCGGTGACCTTTCTTTTCACAATATGGGAGGTGTGTTGCTGTGCTTCGTTTCGATCCTTTCACCGACATCGACGCGATCACCAAGTCCGTACTCGCCGCGGGAACCGGCAACGGACGCAGTCCACGGTTCATGCCGATGGACCTCTACAAGGTCGAAGACCAGTACGTCCTGCACGCCGATCTTCCCGGCGTCGACCCAGGATCAGTGGACGTCCACATCGACGGCTCGACTCTGACGTTGACCGCGCATCGCACCGCTCTTTCCGAAGAGGGTGTGAGCTGGCTGGCGAGTGAGCGTTTCGCTGGAACATACAGACGGCAACTGTCCATCAGCGACGACATCGACGCCGAACAGATCGTCGCCTCATACGACAACGGCGTGTTGACGGTGACCTTGCCGATCGCGGAGAAGGCGAAACCGCGGCGGATCGAGGTCTCCTCCGGACCGCCCTCCCGAACCGAAACCATCGAAGCGACAACACAGGTCCAGGTCGAAGTCTGATCCTACCGGCCCGGACAAGCGTTCCACGGTGGGGTGAGTTCCGAAGACACGCGATGCGTGCTCGGGACCCACCCCACCGCCCTTTCGATCCCCACCGCCGTTCGGTCCTCTCTGCACCCGTATGGCCGATCGGCCCATCCACCACACGAAAGAATCAGCACGAGAACCCTTTAGCCGTCATGACTGCATCAACCTTCCCCCCGCACGAGCAATCCAACAACACAGGCAACACCGAATCCCGCCCGCACACCTCGCCCAATTGGTGGGATCACCACCGCCCGATCACCAGCGACGAATACAGCGACATGGCGTTGATGCTCGGTGCCCTCTCGATCCTGACGTTCTGGATGTTCGGCCTCAGCATCCTCCTCGGTGCCGCCGCCATCGGAATCGCCCTGGCAGCGCGCCGACCCGACACCCCCGGACGCGATCTGGGCGACAACACCGCCGGCGTGGTCGGGATCCTCACCGGCATTGCCGGAATCGCCTTCGGCGCCGTCTTCCTCACCGCAGCACTACCCCACCTGTAGACAAACCGAATTTTGCACTAGTGGAATCGAATTGGTGCTTGTAGCAGGATCTCACAAGATCTGAAATCCGTCCCACCTTCAGGCGATGGCGGCAGCAGCTATCCCCGCGCCATATCGACGAATTTCGAGAGGTGAAGTTGGTGCGCCACAGTGATTGTCGCGGTCGGGCCGTTACGGTGCTTACCCAGAATCAGGTCGGCTTCACCGCCACGGGGATCGTCTCGCTCGGTCGCGTCAGGGCGATACAGCAGGATCACCATGTCGGCGTCCTGCTCGAGCGATCCGGACTCACGAAGGTCGGCGACCTGGGGACGCTTGTCGGTTCGCTGCTCAGGACCACGGTTGAGCTGACAGATCGCGACAACCGGAACTTCAAGCTCCTTCGCCAAAAGCTTTAGGCTACGGGAGAATTCGGAGACTTCCTGCTGACGGGACTCGACCTTTTTACCCGAGCTCATCAGCTGGAGGTAGTCGATGACGATCAGGCGAATGTCGTGTTTCTGCTTGAGCCGCCGCGCTTTTGCGCGGATTTCCATCATGGTGAGGTTGGGGGAGTCGTCGATGAATAGCGGCGCCTCACTGATCTCACTCATGCGACGCGCGAGCTTGGTCCAGTCGTCGTCGGTCATCTTTCCGGAGCGCATGTCGCCGAGCTTGATCTTTGCCTCTGCGGACAGCAGACGCATGACGATCTCGGTTTTGCTCATTTCCAGCGAGAACATGACGCTGGCCATGCCATGGGTAATTGAGCAGGAACGCAGGAAATCCATTCCGAGCGTGGAGTTGTGCGTCGGGACCATCGAATGACCGGCCAGGTACATGTGGTCGGCGTTGTCGACCTCGACGCAGCGAACCGGAACACTCGCAATTGGCCGAACGTCGACAATGAAGCGCGATCCGTGATCCTCGGCGCGCAGTTCCTTGTGGAACAACATCTTTCGAGAAACGCGGAACACATCTGCGTTTGCAACAATCGACAGAACTGATTCGCCTGCAATTGTTACTCCAAAACCGAGGCCAACAACCAACTCCGCGATATCGCCTGACAGACCTTGATGTGCAATCGCCAAGGCAATCGAACCGTCGTCGCCGACAACACCCGCAACATCGAGGATGCCTGCCAGCAGGTCGCGTCGCTGCCCGATGGGGCCACGGAGGTACTCGGCCGGAATGCGCTTGTCTTCCAAGGACACCTGGGCGCAACCATCGCCCTCGAGGAACATGGCAATCTCGGGGTCAACCGAATCGAGAGCACCGTCGGTGCCCAACCACACACCGAAGGTGTAAGCGGGAGTCACGAGTTCCTGGGCCGCAAAATCCAAGGCAGCAGTGTTGGCAACTCGATGCCCGGAATCCAGATGGGCGTAAATATCGGCGGTAGTGCGGACCGAAACACTGGAGGTCTCCGTCAACCACTGATGCTGCTCGTCGGCAACCAACACAGTTCCGTCGGAGAACTCGACCTCGTAGCAAGGGCGGTCGACCATCACATCGGTAGCGGCAACAACCCGCGTCGGCTTGCCGTGGTTGTCGATCAACAGATCACCGACAGCAACGTCACCCATCGTGGTCCAGCCACTGGGGGTCGCGAGGGGAGTATCGAGGGCAAGCGCCTTGCCCACACCAGGTCTAGCCGCGACGATGATCATCTGACCTGCGTGAAGGCCGTTGGTGATCTCGTCGAGATCCTTGAATCCGGTGGGCACACCGAGGGAAATTCCGCCGCGGCTGGCGATGGAGTCGATCTCGTCCATCGTGGGCTGGAGGAGTTCGGTGAGGGGTACGAAGTCTTCGGTGGTCCGACGCTCGGTGACCTCGAAAATCTCGGCCTGCGCGCGGTCGACAACCTCGGCCACGTCCTGACCCTCGGTGCCGGCGTAGCCGTACTGGACGATGCGCGTACCGGCATCGACGAGACGACGCAGCACGGACTTCTCCGCCACGATCTCGGCATAGAAGGCGGCGTTGGCCGCTGTGGGCACTGTCTGGGTCAACGTCACCAGGTAGGCGGCACCGCCGATACGGCGGAGCTCACCTCGACGGTCGAGCTCGGCGGAGACCGTCACCGGGTCGGCGGGCTCGCCGCGGCTGTAGAGGTCCAGGATCACGTCGTAGACGGACTGATGGGCGGGCCGGTAGAAGTCACCCGGACGCAGTACCTCGAGAACGTCGGCGATGGCGTCCTTGCTCAGCAGCATGCCGCCGAGCACCGACTGCTCGGCAGTCATGTCCTGAGGTGGCTGGCGTCCGAACTCCTGGTCGGGCTCGGCCTCGGGAGGGCCTGGGTAATCCGGCCCCGAGAAGTCGGAAGGTCCTCGATCATCTACAACAGCCACAAGCGAGACCTTCCCGTAAAACACTCGACGACACTGCCAGAAACCGCAGCGCCCTCATCATTTGTACCTGCCCCCACCGACATCCCCTAGCCGCATTCGGCCGGGCTGTAGATAGACGCCGAGATGACGTTAGGGACTAGTAGGTCCGCATACAAACCGGACTGTGGATAAAGCTGTGGATGCTTTGTGGAAACTCCCGCCCCACGGTGTGCACCGCCTGTGGAGCATTTGGGGACTACTTTGCCAAGAAACTACAAAAGACCAGGTAGATGGCTATCCACAATTTCACAGGCCTGTTGATGAAAATAGTTTTTCCACAGTCGGCGCGTCGGCGTGTCGGGCGTGTTGCCTCGCCCGATTCGTCACTGATTCCCGAAGGCGAACATCACAGTGTGAGAGTTATCCCCAGGTCCGATTCGGGACGCTGACAGGCGGCACACCGCATCCGAAACAAAACGTCGGGCCCCGCACACCGAAGTGTGCGGGGCCCGACGAGACGAACAGTCGACTATGCGCCGACGACGTTCAGGTTGAACTTGGCAACCACATCGGGGTGCAGGTTCACGACCACGGCGTGCTTGCCCGTGTTCTTGATGTGAGCCTTCGGCAACACGATGGAGCGCTTGTCGACAACCGGTCCACCGGCAGCCTTGATCGCAGCAGCGACGTCAGCGACGGTAACCGAACCGAAGAGCTTGCCCGAGCCACCGGCGGTCTTGACCGTCAGTGTCACGGACTCGAGGCCCTCGATAGCTGCCTTGAGCTCCTTGGCGTGATCCAGGCCGCGCACAGCGCGCGCTTCCTGTGCACGACGGATGCCCTCGACCTGCTTCTCGGCGCCACGGGTGGCGACGATTGCCAGTCCGCGGGGGAGCAGGTAGTTACGGCCGTAGCCGTCCTTGACCTCCACGGTGTCGCCAGGCGCACCGAGGTTGTCCACGTCAGCGGTGAGGATGAGCTTCATGTTCTTTCCTCCCTTTCCTTAGCGAGCCACGGTGGCGTAAGGCAGCAGTGCTACCTCACGTGAGTTCTTGACGGCAATGGCAACGTCGCGCTGGTGCTGGACGCAATTGCCGGTGACACGGCGAGCACGGATCTTTCCGCGATCGCTGACGTACTTACGAAGCAACGTCGTGTCCTTGTAGTTGATCTGCGTGTTCTTCTCTTTGCAGAAGGTGCAGACCTTCTTCTTCATAACCTTGTCGCGCAAGGGCGGCTTCGGCATGTCTTTGCTCTTTTCTGGATGTTCCTGATCAGGTACGGATCAGAAGGGCGGTTCGTCGCTGCCCGCACCACCGAAGGAGCCCGAAGCCTGAGGCGCACTGCCCCAAGGATCGTCTCCACCCGAAGGTGCAGCACTCGGACGTCCGCCACCCGATCCGCCGGAGGAACCGCCGAAGTTGCCGCCTCCACCGCCGCCACCACGGTTGGCCTTGTTGACCTTTGCCGTGGCGTACTTCAGTGAAGGACCGATTTCATCGACTTCGAGCTCGACGACAGTTCGCTTTTCGCCCTCGCGAGTTTCGTACGAACGCTGCTTGAGCCGGCCGCTCACGATTACTCGTGAGCCACGGGTCAAGCTCTCCGCGACGTTCTCGGCTGCTTCGCGCCAGATGTTGCAACGCATGAACAGTGCATCGCCGTCTTTCCATTCATTGGAATTACGGTCGAAGGTGCGGGGCGTGGAAGCAACCGTGAAGTTTGCAACCGCGGCACCCGCCGGGGTGAAACGAAGTTCAGGATCAGCCGTCAGGTTTCCGATGACGGTGATGATGGTGTCGCCAGCCATGTGGTTCCTCCTGCATTGATGTAAGACCGTTGGGCGCGAGAGTAGAGCTCGCTACCGACAGTAATTACTTGTTGTGGCGCAGAACCTTCGTGCGCAGAACCGACTCGTTCAGACCGAGCTGACGATCGAGCTCAGCGACGGTGGCGGGAGTGGCGTTGATGTCGATCACCGCGTAGATACCTTCAGCATGCTTCAGGATCTCGTAGGCGAGACGACGCTTACCCCAGACATCGACCTTGTCGATCGTGCCGCCGTGCTGGCGCACAACATTGAGGAACGTATCCAGTGAAGGAGCGACAGTGCGCTCGTCCAGGCTGGGGTCAAGGATGACCATCAATTCGTAATGACGCATAAGACCTCATCACCTCCTGTGGACTAAGTGAAAACGGCCACGGACTATCCGTGGCAGGAGGGTCGTTGCGTCAGCAACCCTCGTAGGTTACACGAGGGGCCTTGACCAGGGAAATCGTCCCGCCCATCCGCGAAGACCGCCAGGTCGATACGCGACGCGTGGCGCAGACGTGTCACCCCGCGAGGCACTGCGCCCCCTAGGGTGAGAATCATGCGAACAGACCGCAAGACCCCGGCGTCGATCCTGGCGTTGGTCGTCGGATTGTGCGGGCTGACGATGGCGCTGGGCTATTTCAACAAGGCCAGATGCGGCGGTGCACCGTTCGCGCCCGACGGCCGAAGCCTGAACTTCGACGTCAACAAGAACATCGACGTCTGCTACTCCGACATTCAACTGCTCTGGCTCGGACGAGGCATCGATCAGCATCTGTTCCCCTTCGTCACCGGCGGCATAACGCCCGAAGGATTCCTGACCGGCGGAACCGTCGAATACCCGGTGCTCAGCGGAATTCTGATGTGGCTGGGCGGTATCGGCTCACACACCGACACTGATTTCCTTCTGCACTCGGCACTGATCCTGGCTCCTTTCGGACTGCTCACGGCGTGGATGCTCGGCAAGATGAGCGGCGCGTACGCGCTCGTGTGGTCGGCGACTCCGCCCCTGGTTCTGTACGCATTCCACAACTGGGAGCTCCCGGTGGTGGCCACCAGCGTCGGCGCGATCTTCCTGATGACGTTCGAGCGGATCCCACTGCGAACTCGCGCGGTTCTGGCGGCCGTCATCCTGGCGATCGGTTTCTGTTTGAAGCTGTACCCGGGAATGTTCGTCCTGCCGCTCATGGCCTACGTGCTCCTACGCGGCACCGAAGGCAAGCGTTACGACGTTCGTGGAGCGCTGATGACGGCGGGAGCGGCGATCGTCACCGTCGTCCTCGTCAACCTCCCGTTCGCCCTCATCTCGTACGAAGGCTGGCGCGCGTCGTTCAGCTTCCAGGAGAAGCGAAGCGCAGACATCACCACCAACTCACTGTGGTTCTGGGGGCTGCGCCCGTTCTACGGTTTCGGGGTTCGCGAACTCAACGCCGACTACGACGCACTGGTGAGCATTCTGTCTCCGGTGATGATCCTGGCGTCGTTCGCGCTCGCGATGTATCTGGGTTGGCGACGCTACGTCCGCGACGGCTACTTTCCGTGGATTGCGGTCAGTGCCGCGATGCTGTGCGGATTCGTGTTGCTGCACAAGGTCAATTCACCGCAGTACACGCTGTGGATCCTGCCGTTCCTCGTCCTGTTCAAGATCCGGTGGTTCTGGATCGTCGCCTATCTGATCGTCGACGCGGCGTTGGGCATCGGCATCTTCCGGTACTTCTACCAACTGGACATGAATCTCGATCCGAGCAAGTACGAAGCCGTCGTCCAGGCGAGCGTGTGGGGCCACGTCATCCTGCTCGCCGTGTTCTTCTTCCTGTTCCTGCGAGTCCCGCTGCGGTATCCGCTTGCCGGCGGGACCGATCAGATTGCCAACTCCGACAACAACCTTCCGACACACTCACGGGAGCACGCCTGATGACTGCCTCATGGTTCGAATCACCGACGCTGACCGGTGATCGTGTCCGACTCGAACCCCTGGGCGTCGCGCACACCGACGCTCTGCTCGCTGCTGCCGACGACCCGGCGATCTTTCGTTGGACCGCATCGCCCATCACCGATCGGGAACAGGCACGGAAGTACATCGCTGCAGCAACCGACGACCCGAATCGGATCGCCTTCGCGCAGGTGAACATCGCGACGAACGCCGTGGTCGGCACTACGTCCATGTACCAGATCGACCCGGTAAACCGCAGTCTTGCAATCGGATACACGTGGTTGTCGCGATCGGTTCAGGGAACCGGGATCAATCCCGAATCGAAACTGCTCCTGCTTCGTCACGCCTTCGACCAACTCGAAGCCGTACGCGTCGAGTGGCACACGGACGAGTTCAACGAACAGTCCAGGGCAGCGATCGCAAAGCTCGGCGCTCAGTTCGAGGGCCTGCTGCGCAAGCACCGACGCCGCGCCGACGGCAGTTGGCGGACAACAGCGCTGTTCGCGATGACCGACGACGATTGGCCGGCCATCGCGCCTCAGCTGGAGACACGTACCCGAAACTAGCCATCACCTGCACTCTTCGGCGAAGTCCATGCCAAGATTCACCTCATGAGCGATCAGGGTGGGTACGGGTACCAGGGCAATCAGAATTGGCAACCGGCTCCGTACGGGCAGCCCGATCCGTACGGCAGGCGCCCGACCAACACACTCGCGGTACTCGCTCTCGTCTTCGCGTTCCTCATCGCGCCGTTGGGGATCGTCTTCGGGCACATCGCACGCGGACAGATCAAACGGACGGGCGAGGAAGGCGACGGACTCGCCCTTGCCGGTCTGATCATCGGCTACATCTTCACCGCACTCGGCATCCTGGCCGTGATCGTGTGGATCGCGTTCTTCGGGCTGCTCGCGGCCGCTTTCGGCAACGCCGCCGATGAAGCGAGTTCGCGGAGTTTCACCTACACGACGCCGTACTCGCACTCCACGACCACGACTCGGGCGCCGAGCGCACCCACCACAGCGCCGAGAACGACGACACCCCCACGCGTCACAACCTCGATCGGTCCGGCGCCGACCGTCTCGGGCACCGACCGTCAGGGCTTCGTCTCCGGCGGCCCCAGTTGCAACTCGACCAATCCTGCCGTCGCCATCGCCGTCACGACCGGATCACGAATCGTGATCTGCGAAACCGGAGTCGGCCGTTACTACTACAAGGGTCAGCGGCTGAGCGACGGCGCCACCATCGAACTCGACGATCCAACCCCCACCGGCAACGGATTCACCGTCACCAACAAGGACGTGACATACAAGCTCACCTCCGCCGGACTGGTCATCACCGGCAGCGGAGGCGAGCTGGGTCGGGAAGCGGCGCTCGAGTTCTGGATGAACTGACCTGCGTCAGCCGGCGCACGGATCCTGGTAGGGAACACCGGGCAGGTAACGCTCCCACTCGGCTTCCGTGATGGGAGATCCTGCGGTGCGACACAATCGATCAACGACGCTGTCGGGGTCGATTCCCCACAAGCGAACCGTCTTGTCCGACCCACTGCCCGCGATCATGTCACTCTCGCCGGCGAACTGCGCATCGTTGACGCGGCCCGGGTAGGCGGACAGCGTCGCAAATCGTGTTGACCGCGAGGGAGTCTCGATGTCCCAGAGCCACACGGTTCCGTCGCCGACACCCGCAGCGAGCCGATCACCGGCGCGGTTGAACGAGATCGAATAGATTGCGCCCTCGGGGCCGACAAGACGAGCGAGCTCCTCGGGTGCCGACGGTGTGCGAACGTCCCACACGGCGACACTGTGATCAGCACTTCCGGCGGCCAACAGGGTTCCGTCGGCACTGAAAGACACTGCTAGTGCGTAACTTTCGAATCCGCCGACCGTCGCTGCCACGCGGGGCGACGCTGCGTTCGACACGTCCCACAGATCCACTTCGTTCTTGGCGTTCGCGATCGCCAAGATGTCGGCGCCCGGTTGAAATGCCATCATCTGCGGGTAAGAGCCGACATCGGTCGACGACAGCAGCTTCGGAGCCGACGGGTCGGAAACGTCGACCAACGCAATGCTGTTGTCGTCCTGCGAGGACACCGCCAGCAGATCTCCGGCGGGATTCAGTGCGACAACCGCCACGATGCCCTTCACGTACACCGCAGGTTCGCTGTAGATCCGTGGCGACGCCGGATCACTCAGGTCCCAAAGATAGGCACCGCCGCCGCCGGTGCCGCTCACAGCCAGGTTCCCGTCTGCCGAGACCGCCGATGCTCCGGTGTAGGAGTCGGCCCCTTGCGGTTTCAGCTCCGGCATCATCGCGGGGCGATCGAGATCCTCGGTGTTCCACGCCAACATCGCGCCGCCCCTGGCGCCGACGCCGGCCACCAGACGCGAGCCGTCCGCGGCGAAGGGACCGGTGAAGATCGTGTCCCGAGGTCCCGCCCAGACCGGACCCGGCAGAGCCCACACGCGAGTGACGCCGTTCAGACCTCCGGTGATCAGGTTGCGGCCGTCGTCGCTGTAGTCGACCGTGGTCACCGCCCCACTGTCCGGAAGTGTTTCGATCAACGCCCCGGTTCGTGGGTCCCATACGCGCACGGAGTTGTCGGAACTTCCGGCAGCAAGGCGTGTTCCGTCTTTGCCGTAGTTGAGTTCGTTGACGTAACTGGAGAATCCCGTCAGTGCAGGAAGGGGAGTCGGGCGCGCCGGGTCGCTCATGTCCCACCGAACCACCTCCCTGCCAGTCGTTCCCGCAGCAAGCTCACGCCCGTCCGGGCTGAAGGCGACGCCGAGATAATGGACCGTGGTGCCGTTGGGCTCGGTCGCGAAGATCGGCGCCGATTCCTCACCCCACTTCGCGACGTCCCACACGCGCATTGTCGCTTGACGCCCGCCCGCCACGAGGAAGCGTCCGTCGGGGCTGAACGTCGCGGTGACGATGCCGTCAGCTGGATGCGGAAGAGCAGGCAAGGCAACGGCATTCGTGGAGCTGTCGATGTTCCATCGCAGGACGTCGGGCGTCGAGGTACCGGCGACCAGCTTGGTTCCGTCGGGGCTGAACTCCATGTCCTGCACGACTCGTTCACCGTCGACCGGAAGAATTCCACGCACCGGGTTCCTCGGATCCGACACGTCCCACAGTGCAGCACCGCCCGCACCACCGGTGGCAAGCAACCGTCCGTCCGGGCTGTAGGCGACGGCAAAGAGGGCCGCGCCCTCCGAGACTCCGAGGAACTCCGCCTGCGGAACAGCTGAGGCCACACCGTCCACCATCGGATAGAGTCTGACCTTCCCGTCCGAACCACCCACCGCCACAACAGTTCCGGCTGGGTTTATCCGCGCCTTCATCGCGCCGGGCGGTCCGATGATGCGGGTAGCCGAATGAACGCCGGATGCATCCAGCAATGCCGAGCGGGCTTCGGTCGTTTCGTTGACCGCAAATGCCGCCAGAGCGAGCTGCGACGCCAGCGACGGATCCCGCTCACGCATCCTGATCGACTCGGTGGCAACCTGCCGCGACATCGCCTCGTCACGCGCGGTATCCGCCTGGACACGTTGACGGTTCGCGCCGATGCCGGCGACGGTGGCAACCACCGCCAACACAAGAGCGATCACCGACGCTGCCGCCAACGCAGTCACGAGCCGTCGTAGCACGCGTGTACGTCGTCGATCGGCGAATTCCTGCTGATCACGATGCTCGATGCTCGCGGCGAGGTACTCCCGTTCGGTGGCGTTGAGGTCGGCGGAGCGGGTCTGGCTCGGCTCCAACGGGAGACCGAGTTCGCCCGAGTTCAGCCATTCTTCCGTCAGGTGAAGACGCGCGGGTCCGAGCAGCGCGCCAGGGTCGCGTCCACTGTCTTCCCACACCTGCGCCGCGTAGGTGAACCGGCGATGCACCGCCAGGCCGGCCCGGTCCGAGTCGATCCAATCGCGAAGCCGACTCCACGCGGACAGCAAGACTTCGTGCGAAACCTCGACGGTCTCCTCGTCGACGGTGAGAAGGCGGCGTAAGGCGAACCGGTCGATGACGGTATTCACGTCGTCGACGTCGTCACCGAGGAAGAGTTCGGTGCGCGGTGCGCGCCGTCGCGTCTGCGTCACTTCGTCGACGTTGACCAATCGCAGGAAGATCCTGCGCGCCAACTGCTGCTGCCTCTCTGTGAGCTCGCCGTACACTTCCTCCGCGCTTTGCTGGACTGCTCCGGCAATCCCGTCGGTGGCGTAGTAATCCGAGACCGTCAGCGTCTTACGCGTCGACCGTTGCCAGGTCCCCAACAACGCGTGTGAGAGCAAGGGCAAAGCGCCGGGGTCGCTCGCCGCGCGCGAACCGCGTGGTGTCAGCTCGGAGATCAGAACCTGAACCAATTCGCTCTGCACGGTCATCCCGGCCTTGACCGCCGGCTCGACGATCACCTCACGCAACTGCTCCTCGGTCAGCGGCCCGACCACCATCGGCGAGTCGTCGAGCAGCGGCACCAAGAGCGGTTCCTCCGCTGCGAGCCCGTAGAAGTCGGCACGCATGCCGATGACGGCAATGGTGTTCTCACCGAGTTCCGCGAGAGTCTGCAACATTTCCTCGCGTCGATCGCCGTCACACTGCGTCCACAGTTCCTCGAACTGGTCGAGGATCAGGACGGTTGATTCGGCGCCGATCGACGACGGAATTCCTCCCGTACCCGGCTGCAGGATTTGCACCTGCCAGCCGTCGAACCGTGGATCGTCGCCGGCGATCTTCGGGGCGAGCCCGGCCCGCAGCAACGACGACTTACCCGATCCGGAAGCGCCGATCACCATGAACTGACGGCGACCTTCACCTCGTATCGCCGACGCCACCCGTTCGGCCAAGTTGGCAGTGAGTTCGTCTCGACCGAAGAACCACTCGGCGTCCTCCTGCCGGAACGATTCGAGACCTCGATACGGAACGGTGGCGTCGCCGCGTCGTCTGGCCGTCAACTGCCTCACTCGTTGCACCGCACTGATCCAGCGCTGCCGCTCATCCTCGGAATCGACGCCGCACGCCTCGAGGAGCGCGAAAAACATCGGGGTACTCGCAGGCGTCGGCAGGTGTTGGCCGGCAAACCATCCGCTGACGGTTCCGTGCAAACCACCCGAACGCTCGACCGCTTCGCGAACCGTCAGTCCGGATGCCTTCCGCAACGCCGTGAGCGCCTCAGCAAACTGTCCACGCGACTCGATCTGGCCCGGATTGACCTGATTGTGCCTACCGGCTTCCGCCTTCGAGTTCATAGCGACGCACTCTATCGGAGCAGGTAGGGGATTTGTCCGTTGTATGGACTCTGTATCGAGAGCGTTGCGCCCGTTCCACTGAGACGCCTCGATCGAAATACTCGTTCTCAGTCGCTCCCGATGTCAGCAGCCCTTCTGCAAATACGGCAGTCGACGCCCATCCCCTCCGTCGAAAGGCGCTACTCGCATGTCTTCAATCGGCATTTCTTCGAAGATCGAGGCAAACGTGTCCCGAGTCGGCAACCCCAAGCACGGCAAGCACAAGCCGAAGCTGAGCGTCCGCGAGATCGAAGTACTTCTCGCCTGGCTTCGTTCGGATTCCAAGTCCGAGGTCGCCGAGACACTCGACCTCCGCGTCTGCACCGTCAACACACACATCACTCGGATCCGCACGAAGTACAGCGACGTCGGGCGGCCGGCTCCCACGAAGGCGGCGTTGTTCGCCCGCGCGGTCCAGGACGGGTACACCACCCTCGACGAATGGTGACCTCAGACCGTGACGGGTTCCGGTTCCTTCGCCTTGGTCGGCTTCAGCCAACCCGGTAGCCAGGAGGGTTGTTTGTCCGGCGCCTGATCGAGAACACCGCCCGCGGGATCGTCGATGAACCCGTACCGCACGAGATCCTCCGACGGCCGGTAGATCTGCCGGAGCACCAGCGCGCACAGAACGAGTACCGCGATGTCGCGAATCACGACGGTGCCGGTGAACCACTGCTCGGGCAGCCCCTTGTTGGACACCCCGAGGTAGTACATCATTCGAGGAACCCAGACCAGGGCGTCGATGGTCATCCACGCGAGCAGAAGTCGGCGGTGCGGCAAGGCCAACACGGCCAGCGGCACCAGCCACAACGAATACTGCGGGCTCCACACCTTGTTGGTGATCAGGAAGCCCGCCACCAACAGGAAGCACAGCTGCGCAACCCGCGGACGACGCTGCGCCGTCAGGGCGACGTAACCGACACCAATGCAGACTGCCACGAACAGCAGCAGAGACACGGCGTTGAGATTCGACGGCGACTCACCCTGTGCGAGAGGACCGTCGAGGCCCTTCCACGACGTGAACGACGCGATCACGTTGTAGAGGGAATCGGGATCGGCCCCGCGTTCGGAGTTGAGCCGGAAGAACTCGTACCAACCGTGGGGGTACAGCGCGGCGATCGGGAGGTTCACCGCAAGCCATGCCGCGACGGCGCTGAGTGCGGTCACCAGCCAGTCCCTCGTCTTGCCCGCGCGCAGACACAGGACGAATAGCGGTCCGAGTAGGAGCAGCGGGTAGAGCTTCGCGGCTCCGCCCAGGCCGAGCAGAATTCCCGCGAGCACGGGCCGCTTGCGTGCCCACGCCAACAACCCGCCGGCCGCGAACGCCGTCGCCAGAGGATCGAAGTTCGTGAACACGTGCACGATCACCAGGGGCGAACAGGCGATCAGCGCGCCGTCCCACACCCGTCGTCCGGCCAGCAGGGTGCTCGCCCACACGGTGACCAGCCACGCCAACGCCAACCCGAACGCGACGACGTTGAAATAGAGCGCCACCTGGATCGCGCCCGGCAGCCAGGTGATCGAATCCCACGCCTTGGCGACCTTCATCGCCCCGTATTGATAGAGCCCCGAGATGACCGGATACTCCATGTACCGCATCTGGATCGAACCGTCGCCGCGTACTTCTTCCCACGACGTCTTGTACGGAAAAGCGCCCTGATCGAGGCGTTCGGCTCCGTACAGCGGAACTGTGTCGGAATAACACATCGCCACGTACTGACGGCTGCCACTCCAGTCGAGGCCGACCTGCCCGCTCTCGCCGACCGGAGCCTGCTGAATACAACCGGCCTTCGCGAACCAGCCGAAAGCCAAGAACACCACGGCGAGCAGAAGAATCACTCGCATCGGGGTGAAGAAGCGAGTGCGTCCGATCAGTGCGTGACGACCGACCGGACCGCCGACGGTTCCCGACAGCGCAGACACCATCGCGTCGTTGCGACTGGGAACGTCCCGCCAATCCGCCGAACGAAGATCTTCGGCCAGCGGAGCGGGGGAGGTCGGTTCGGCATCATCAGCATTCGCGGCCACTCCGCGAGGTTACCGTCTTTCGAACCGACCACCCTCCAACTACTGGCCGGGGCTCACACCTGCCGGTTCTTCCTCGGTGGTCTCGCCTGCCCCCGGTACCTGCGGCGCGGTTGTCGTCGGCCGGGAGATGCCAGGAATCGGGATCGTGATGCCCGGAAGAACCTCGACCTGCGTCGTCGTCACCACGGGCGGCGGAGTGGTTTCCGTCGTCGTCGGTGTGGTGGTCGGCGGCGCCGACGTCTTGGGCGGTGCAGGTGCCGTGTACTCCGGAACGCCACCGGCTTGACCGTTGATCTTGCCGGGCGTCGGGAACTTCTCGTTGTCGGTGCCCTCGAGGGCGCCGTCCATCGTGTCCTTCCAGATGTCCGAAGGCAGACCCGAGCCGTAGATCATCGCGCCGCCCGAGTTGGTGATCGCCTCACCGTCGGGAGTTCCGACCCAGACCGCAGTCGAGAGTGACGGCGTGTAGCCGACCATCCACGCGTCCTTGTTGGCTCCGGTGTCACCGAGCTGCGCGGTACCCGTCTTCGACGCCGACAGACGTCCGCCGGCCAGGTTGTGACCGCGCGAATACGCCGCGATCGGCTGCATCGCGGCCGTCACGTTGTCCGCCACGGCAGCGTCGATGCGATCCTCACCCGCGGGTGCGCCACGGTCCAGCAGCACGGTGCCGTCGGCGGCAACGACCTTCTGCACGAAGTGCGGTGCGTGATAAGTGCCGGATGCGGCGAGCGTCGCGTACGACGACGCCATGTCGAGCACGCGGGCCTGGTACTGGCCGAGCACGATGCCGTTGTTGGGGCCGGAACCGTCAGCCTCGGTGAGCGACGGGCCGACGCCCGGGATGTCCTTCGGGATGCCTGCCTTGTGAGCGATGTCCGCGATTTCCTGCGGGCCGTTGCCGTCGAGGCTGAGCATCTGACGGTAGAAGCTGGTGTTCAGCGAACGCTTGAGCGCTTCGGCGATGGTGCAGGTGCCGCAGCTTTCACCTTCGACGTTGCCGATGGAGATGCCGTTGACGGTCAGCGGCGAGCTGTCGTACATCTGCGAGAGCGGGATTCCCTGATCCAGGGCAGCCGCGAGGCCGAACACCTTGAACGAGGAACCGGTCTGAAGTCCGGCATTCGCGAAGTCGTATCCCGCGCCGTCTTCACCGCCGTAGTACGCCTTGACGGCTCCGGTCTTCGGATCGACCGAGACAACTGCGGTGCGCAGGTTCTCCGGTTCACCTTCCATGTTGGAACGCGCGGCCTCGACTGCTGCGGCCTGAGCCTGCGGGTCGATGGTCGTGGTGATATTCAAGCCCTCGGTGTTGAGCAACTGCTCGCTGATTCCGGCGTCGCCGATCTCCTTGAGCACCTGACGCTTGATCAGTCCTTCGGGTCCGGTCGAACCTTGACTGCTGTTGTCGACCTGAGCGAGCGGGATGTAGGCGGGGTACTGCATCGGCGTGCGCGCGGCCTGATCCAGCGTGCCGGCGGACACCATGCCGTCGAGCACGTAATCCCAACGGGACTTGGCACCGGTCGGGTTGGTCTCGGGATCGAGGAGCGATGGAAGCTGGATCGACGACGCCAGGACGGCGCCTTCTTCGATGGACAGCTGGTCGACGGGCTTACCGAAGTAAGCCTTGGATGCGGCGCCGATGCCGTACGCACCACGACCGAAGTAGATGGTGTTCAGGTATGCGGCAAGGATGTCGTCCTTGGACCACTCGTTGGCCATCTTCGAGGAGATGACGAGCTCTTTCATCTTTCGCGTCAGCGAACGCTCCGAGCCGACGAGCGCCTTCTTGACGTACTGCTGCGTGATGGTCGAGCCACCACCGGCGCTGTCGCGACCGAGGACGTTGTCCCGGGCTGCACGTGCGAAACCGGAGATCGAGAAGCCCGGGTTCGAGTAGAAATCGCGGTCCTCCGCGGCGAGAACCGCATTGCGAACGTGCGGCGGCACCTGATCGAGCGAGACCTCGACGCGGTTGCCGTCCGGCGGGACGACAGTGCTGATCACCGTGGTGCCGTCGGCGGCGAAGACTGTTGCAACCTGATTGGTCTTGAGGTCACCGGGCTTGGGGACGTCCTGCACGATGTACGCGGCCATGAAGGCAAGGACGGGCAGAACAAGACCGAGCGCCACCAAGACGTAGGCCGAGCGGCGAACTGTGCGCCACTTGGACTTCTTCTTCACGGTGCTCTTTCTTCCCTTCGTGGGTTGTCCGTCGTTGCCACCGCCACCGGAGCCGCCTGTCGGCGGCTTCGTCGGCGGAGGACCGACCGGCGGGCGGGTGCCCGCATTGGTTCGGGTGGTCGCTGCTGCTGCCGCGACGCGCTGGGTCGGTTCGTTGGCCTGAGCGCCTGCGGCACGATCTCGAGGCGGCGGGCCGGCAGGTCGGCCTTGCGGCGGACGACCCTGCGGCGGGGGACCGGCGGGGCGGCCCTGAGGAGGCGGCCCCGAAGGTCGGGCTTGCGTGGGACGGCCCTGAGGCGGGGGGCCCATCGGACGTCCTTGCGGCGGACGACCCTGAGGGGGCGGACCCATCGGAGGGCGTCCCTGCGGTGGTGGACCCATGGGACGTCCCTGCGGCGGACGACCCTGAGGAGGTCCGGCGGGACGGTTGGGACCGACGGGACGGCCACCCGGGTTGTTGCCGCCCGGGTTGTTGTTGCTGGGGGAACTCACGAATCAAATCTCCAGTGGTCACGGACCGATCACGTGCAGACTTCGATCGGGCCCTTCTTCGGGTGTGGCGTTACTCGCTGGCGGTGCGCCGGCTTGGTGGGCGTGCTCGCCGCGGTCGCGGCGGCGCAGGTACTGCGCCGAGCACATAGGACTGCACCAAGTGGTTCCAACTGCAGGTACGGCACACCTCTACAACGTGCACCGTGAACTCCTCTGCTGTTTCCGCAAGCCGAGCGAGCTCGTCCGAGGTTCGGGCTGATCCCGAAACCTGACCGAGCTTGTCGCCGAACACCCAGGACACGAGCGTCAACTGTTCCTTGCGGCAAATAGGGCAGACGACGTCGCTGCCCCGGCCGTGGAACTTCGCGGCTCTGAGTAGGTACGGATCGGCGTCACACACTTGCTTGACGTCGGTCCTACCCGCAGACACTTCGGCCAGCACAGACCGACGCGCGAGCGCGTAGTCCACAACTTGCCGCTGTATCCGCACCTGACCAGCGTACGTGCGTCCGCTCCGCGACGGACGGTTCGGGAGGGTCACGATGAACACATTTCGGGGGCTGGAGGCATGGCGACCAGCCATTACGATCACTTCCTGTGAAGTCTTCCCGTTCTCCGATGACGCGCGCTCGTGATCTTGATCGCGTCGAAACGTGCAATGTGTTGGACGCCGCGTACGCCGAAGGGCAGTTGAGCGCGGACGACTACTTCGAACGGACCGAGAAGGCGAGGTCCGCGAAGACCCTGCTCGCACTCGCACGCCTGGTCAACGATCTGCAGGTGCCGAAGATCGCGACCAAAACGGTGCCTCGGACGTCGACGGCACGAAAGGCCGTGTTCATCGGCGGCGCTGCTCTGATCGTCGTCGGCGCGGTCGCCGCTGTGGCGTGGAGTCGCTCACCGTTGACGCCCTCGGAAGACATCACCGCCAGTTATGCCAGCAGCACCTCCCTCGCCCCACCGTTGGCGACCACCACCCCGGTGCCGGAACCGACCGTCGAACCGATCCTGATCGCACACATCGACACTTTGACTCCCGAGGGTATCGGCGCATTTATCGAGAGGTATCGCGACGAGTTCGGCGACATGTTCATCGATGACGCCAGCTTCCACGGCGACTACTCCCTGGTGAGCCGGGCGGCCTCCGACACTCCTGCTCTCACCGAGTCCATCAGTTTTCGCGACGGTTTCGAGCGGAAAGTAACGTCCATTCCGCGGCGAACGGGCCAGCCGACCTTCGATCTCGGTTCCATCCAGATCGACAAACTCGCGCCGTTCATGGAAAACATCGCCGAATACGTCAAGGTGCCGGACGCCACGATCACGCACTTGATCGTGGACGCGAACTACGGCGTCCCGGAGATCGCGATCTATGCCGAGAACGACCGCAGCGAGGGTGGCCGTATCGAGGTCACGCCGTGGGGCGAGATCTCTCGTTCCTACCCGTACGGGAGCTAGGGTGAGCCGGTGAGTGGGTCCCCGACTACTACCTCTACGCGCACCCGTGCGCGCGACGTCGACCGTTCCGATACCTGCGCCGTTCTCGATACGGCTCTGTCCGACGGACAGATCACGGTCGACGAGCACGCGAACCGGACGGCTGCGGCCATGACCGCGACCACCCTCGGCCAGCTCGATCTACTGGTCCGCGATCTGCAGAAAGCGACGCTGCGGAACGCCGTCGCGAAAGTTCGTCGTATCGACAAGATCTGGTACCTCGCGGCCGCATCGGCTGTCTTCGCAACCCTGATCGGGTTCCTCACCTTGTCCGCCGACGATTCACCCTCACCGCCTCCACCGGCGGCAGCCGAACCGGTCGGACCGCTTGCCCCCATTGTGAGTTCGACGCTGAACACGCTCACCGCAAGCGGGATCGGGGAATTCATCACCAGATACAGCGCCAAGTACGGCACGACGACAATCGATTCCGTCAACTTCTACGACGGCTATGCAAGCGTTACTCGCGCCGCCACTATCTCGCCGAATCTGGAGGAAGACATCGACTTTCGAGGCGGCTTCACACCACGCGACAGCACCTCGACTCGAGCAGCCAGCACTGTCACCTTCGACCTCGCTGCCGTCGACATCGACAAACTCGCCGGGTATCTGGCGGGAGCGTCCGCAAATCTCAACGTCCCCGAAGCCAAGGTCACACACATCAGCATGAGCTCATCGGGTCAGGATCCACGCGTTTCCATCTACGTGAGCAACGACCTCGGCGCGAGCGGCTCGATGGAGTTGAGCCCGGATGGCCGCCCGATCCGCTTGTCTCCCTTCACTCCTCGATAGGCCCCGGACATGCCGAACGATCTGACCAGGACCACTCGCGCTCGCAATGCCGATCGCGAGGCCACCTGCGCCGTGCTGGACTCCGCCTTCGCCGACGGGCAACTCACGGCGACCGAGCACGACGAATTGACCGAACTCGCCTCGGTGGCAGTCACTCTCGGCGATCTCGAAGACTTGACGTCGGATCTGCAGACCGAGGCGTCTCTGCCCATCCTGCGGAAGGAACCTTCGCTCGACACGCGTTGGATCGCCCTTGCGATCATCGCTCTGTCACTGGTGTCGGCAATCGGCTTCGGAATCAAATATGTGGCGTCGGACGTCACGATCTTCTCGAGCCCAGAGCCACAGCTGCACACCGTCGACGGCCTGGGGGCGATGTTCCGTGCCATCGAAACGGAGTACGGCAGCGGACTGGTCGACGAGATGACCATCTATCCCACTTATGCACGCATAACGCGCGCCGATCCTGCCGCACCGCGCAAGGCCCTCGACAGCTACTACCGAGGCGACCTCGAGGACACGACTTCGGGAGGATCGCGCGAACTGGACGTGGCACAGATCGACGTCACACAGCTCGATCCTCGCATCGTGATCGCCCTGCTCGACGGCGCCGGAACCACGACGTCGGTGCAGAATCCGACCACACGATACGTCTCTGTCGAAAGCACCGACACCGTGCCGACCATCGAGATTCACGTCGGCAACGACCTCGAAGAGAGCGGGTACCTGACAGCCGGCCTCGACGGGGAAATCATGTCGATCTACCCGTTCACCCCCTGATCTAGCCGTGACACCTTGGTACACGTATCGGGCCGCAGTGTGGTTTTATATATCGGCGCGATATAGTTGGTTATCGCATCAGGCGGTTAGGTTCAACGACTCGGGAGGTTTGTCAGTTGCTCGAACTCGCAATCCTCGGGCTGCTCCTCGAGTCACCGATGCACGGATACGAGCTGCGTAAGCGGCTCACTGGTCTGCTCGGCGCATTCCGCGCGTTCTCGTACGGATCGCTGTACCCGGCACTGCGGCGCATGCAAGCCGACGGATTGATCTCGGAAGACGTCGACACTGCCACCGGCACTCTCAAGCGTCGGGCGCGTCGCGTCTACCAGCTCACTCCGGAAGGTCGGCAACGGTTCACCGAACTGGTCGCCGACACCGGGCCGCAGAACTACACCGACGACGGTTTCGGCGTTCACCTCGCCTTCTTCAGCCGCACCCCCGCAGAAGCGCGGATGCGGATCCTCGAAGGCAGGCGACGCCAGGTCGAGGAGCGCCGCGAGGGGCTCCGCGAGGCCGTCGGTCGGGCCAGCGGATCGCTGGACCGCTATACCCGTCAGCTCCATCAGCTCGGACTCGAATCGAGTGAGCGCGAAGTGCGTTGGCTCAACGAATTGATCGCAGCCGAGCAATCGACAACAGGAACATCCCGGAAAGAAGGAGAACCCGACCATGGGTGAGAACAGCACCGCGGTGCGCGTAGCCATTGTGGGCGTGGGTAACTGCGCCTCGTCCCTGGTTCAGGGCGTCCACTACTACAAGGATGCCGACGAGACCCAGACGGTCCCCGGCCTCATGCACGTCAAGTTCGGTAAGTACCACGTCCGCGACGTGCAGTTCGTCGCTGCGTTCGACGTCGACGCGAAGAAGGTCGGCTTCGACCTCTCCGAGGCGATCCTCGCGAGCGAGAACAACACCATCAAGATCGCCGACGTTCCGCCCCTGGACGTTCCCGTTCAGCGTGGCCCGACCCTCGACGGCATCGGCAAGTACTACGCCGAGACCATCGAGCTGTCCGACGCCGAGCCCGTCGACGTCGTCAAGGCACTCAAGGACGCTCAGGTCGACGTCCTCGTTTCCTACCTGCCTGTCGGTTCCGACGACGCTGACAAGTTCTACGCACAGTGCGCGATCGACGCAGGCGTTGCGTTCGTCAACGCTCTGCCCGTCTTCATCGCTTCCGACCCGGAGTGGGCTGCCAAGTTCAAGGACGCCGGCGTCCCGATCGTCGGTGACGACATCAAGAGCCAGGTCGGCGCCACCATCACCCACCGCGTGATGGCGAAGCTGTTCGAAGACCGCGGCGTCGTGCTGGACCGCACGTACCAGCTCAACGTCGGTGGAAACATGGACTTCAAGAACATGCTCGAGCGTGATCGCCTGGAGTCCAAGAAGGTTTCCAAGACTCAGGCCGTGACGTCCAACCTGACCGGCGCACTTGCCGGCAAGGTTCACGACCGCAACGTCCACATCGGCCCCTCGGACTACGTGGAGTGGCTCGACGACCGCAAGTGGGCATACGTCCGCCTCGAAGGCCGCGCCTTCGGTGACGCTCCCCTGAACCTGGAGTACAAGCTCGAGGTCTGGGATTCGCCCAACTCTGCCGGCATCATCATCGACGCCGTCCGCGCCGCCAAGATCGCCAAGGACCGCGGCATCGGTGGACCGGTTTACCCGGCTTCCGCTTACCTGATGAAGTCCCCGCCGGTCCAGATGGCCGACGACAAGGCTCGCATCGAGCTCGAAGCGTTCATCATCGGAGCCGATGAGGCGTAGGTCTACGCCGCGCAGACGAAGCATAATTCGACTCACGCTGATTCGGGGTCTTGCGCCAACGGCGCAAGGCCCCGATTCTGTTATCCGCAGGGTGTTTCCGCATCCGCGCGGGTAGTCACGCCTGCGGCTGCCGAATCGCCGTGCGGGTCCGGGTGCCGATCAGCGTGGAATGATGGACATCAGAACCATCACACGGATCGAGGAACCCATGTCGATTACGTCGCTGCCAGTGCTCGATCTGTCGCTGGCGCAGAACCCCGACACCGCCGAGCAGTTCCGCACTCAGCTCCGCGAGGCCACCCACGAGGTCGGATTCTTCTATCTGGTGGGCCACGGAATTCCTGACGACCTGCAGCGACGCCTCCTCTCCGTCGCACGCGAGTTCTTCGCGCTTCCGACTGCCGAGAAGCTCGCGATCGAGAACGTCCGCAGCCCGCACTTCCGTGGGTACACCAGGCTCGGCGGCGAACTGACCGAAGGCAAACAGGACTGGCGCGAGCAGATCGACATCGGCGCCGAACAGCCCGCGGCCGAGCGCACCGACACCTCACCGGCCTGGGAGATCCTGCAGGGCCCCAACCAGTGGCCCGATGCCCTTCCCGAACTCCGCGACGTCATCACCGAGTGGAACGACACGCTCACCTCGATCGCATTGAGCCTCCTGCGCGAATGGGCGGTAGCGCTGGGCCAGGATGCGAACATCTTCGACGACGCGTTCGCTCACGATCCGTCGATCCTCATCAAGGTCGTGCGTTACCCTGGCCGCCCGAAAGGTGCCGGCTCCCAGGGCGTCGGCGGGCACAAGGACGCGGGTGTGCTGACTCTGCTCTATGTCGAACCGGGCAAGGGCGGTCTGCAGGTCGAGCACGACGGCGACTGGATCGACGCACCGCCGATCGACGGGGCGCTGGTGGTCAACATCGGCGAACTGCTCGAGGTCGCTACCGGCGGTTACTTGAAAGCGACTGTGCACCGGGTAGTTTCACCCGAGGGCGACGGCGAACGTATTTCGGTGCCGTTCTTCTTCAACCCGAACTACGCAGCGCAGATCCCGGAGTTCGACCTACCGCCCGAGCTGGCGGCGCGCGCCACCGGCGTCACCGTGGACGCGAACAACCCGATCCACGATTCCTACGGGGCGAACGCCCTCAAGAGTCGACTACGCGCGCACCCCGATGTCGCGGCCCGATGGTGGCCGGACATCGTTGCGGCACAAAGCGCTACCTGAAGCTGAACTACAGGTCCATCGCAACTTTCCACGCCGTGTGCATCGCACCCTCGATGTAGTCGACGTTCACCGCGTCACCGACCACGTGCACGTCCGAGACGACGCCGATCAGTGCGTCGGCCAGAGGCGCTTGTGCCGACACTCCCGACGCGACGACAACCATGTCGGCCGGAGCTGTCAGTGTCTTGTCTCCGGAACGGAATTCGACGTGCTCCTTGGTGATTCGCTGCACCGTTGAATTGCGGTGAATGTTCACACCGACATGCTTGGCGTGGCGCACAGCCGTCCAGCGGCGCGGCATCGCCATCGGAATGCCCAACTGCTGGCCTTCTTCGATCAGCGTCACAGTGCGACCGCGCTCGGCCAGGAACTCCGCAAGCTCGAGTCCGACAAGCGAACCACCGATCACGACGACGTTCTTGCCCATGGGCAGAAACTTGCGGGTCACCGCTCGGATCGCGGCGGGACTCTTGGTGATACCGGACAGCTTGCCCAACTTGGCCATCGTACGAAGAAACGGCGGCACTTGGGAGACGTCGCCGACTCCGGTCATCAAGGCGCGCAACGAGTCACCGGTATGTACGTGCGGGAGATCGCCGCCCGGAACGCTCGGCCGCTCGCGGACTGCACCGGTAGCCACTACTACGGAGTCAGGGTTCAGTGCCCGGATCGACGCAACCGAGGCTTCGGTCTTCAGTCGAACATCGACACCGAGACGCTCGATTTCCACTTTCAACCAGTTGAGCAGACGCCCGTTGTCCGGGGTAGTGAGGCTCGAGAACCACAGGGTGCCACCGAGTCGATCGGACTTGTCCAACACCGTGACTCGGTGCCCACGTTCAGCTGCCACACGAGCCGTCTCGAGACCGCCGGGGCCCGCCCCGACCACAACAACATGTTTCGGAGTGCTCGTCCGAACGAAGGGGAGAAGCGCTTCGTTGCCCAGAGCAGGGTTCACCGCGCACAGCGGGGTCTCGTCCCAGAAGTTCTCCTGCACACAGACGTAGCAATTGATGCATGGCCGAACCCGCTCGGGTGCACCGTCTTTGAGTTTGTTCACCAGCTGTGGGTCGGCCAGGAGCTGACGGCCCATTGCGGCGAAGTCCGTGCGACCTTCCGCGATCATCTTCTCGCCGACCTCGGGGAGCATGCGTCCGACCGTGATCACGGGGATCGATATCGCTTGCTTGATTCGCGTTGCATTGTCGGTGTAGTAGCCGACCTTGTCGGGCAGAGGTCCGTCGGTGAAGTTGGCAAAAGCATTCAGTGCGGTACCGGTGACGTGGATGGCGTCAGCGCCGGCCCCTTCGAACATCGTGGCGGCCGCAGCAGCCTCGTCGACGGTCAGCCCGTCGGTTTCGCCATACTCTTGACCGGCCAGACGCACGATGACGGCAAGCGAACCGCCAACCTCCGCCTTGACTGCGCGAATGACCTCACAAGCCAGGCGAGCACGATTCTCCATGGAACCGCCGTACTCGTCGCTGCGCTGATTGGTGTACCGACTCAGGAACGCTCCGAGGACGTAGTTGTGGGCGCAGTGAATCTCGACGGCGTCACCGCCCGCCGCCTTCACCCGTCCGGCAGCCTCGGCGAACATGCGGACGAGCCAATCGAGATCTTCCTGGTCGGCCTCGTGGTAGGTCGCCTTCTTGCCCTCGTTGATGGCAGCCATCTTGCCCAGTTCTTCGGGTGTGCAATCGGCCATCGCACTCATGTCACCCGGCGGCTTCGGCATGGACGGCACCAGCTGCGGTCGGCCGTCGAGGGTATCGATGCGCGCCACCTTGCCGTGGTGTGTCATCTGCACACAGAGCTTGCTGCCTGCGTCGTGCACCGCGTCGGCCAACGCTTTCAGTCCGGGGATGAACCGGTCTTCCGAGAGTCCCGGTTCCTTGCGGCTGGTGCAGCCCAGCGGATATGCAACAGCGCAGCAACCGGTGATGATCAGACCCGTTCCACCGGCCGCGCGCGCCACGAAGTGGTCGATGTCGCCCTTTTCGATTTCCCCGTCTTCACACAGATTCATGTCCATGGCAGGGAGAACGACGCGATTGGGCACGGTCATCGGGCCGATGGTGCCTGGTGCGAGCAGGTGCGGATAGGTCTGGCTTCGGATCGTCACGAGTGGACGCTAGAACTGGACGACGCCCATCCGTTGCCGCACTCCCGATCAACGAGACTTCACGCGCTGTGACGTGCGAGGCACTCGGCTACCACCTCGAGCGCATATTCGAGGTCTGCGGAATCCACTCGCCCATAGCCGATGACCAATCCGCCGGGGTCTCCGTGCGTTCGGGTGGACTCGACCAGGGTGGGCACTTCGACGCCGTGCTGGAGTGCCTCGCGAGCGACGGTGGCTGCCAGATCCGCGTCGAGCATGAGCGTCGTGTGCATGCCGGCGCCGAGACCCCGCAGTTCACCGAACGGTGACAGCGCTTCCTCGACCGCCCGATCGCGCTCGCGGTACCGGCGCCGCGCGGTACGTACCGCCCGATCCCATTCGCCGTCACGGAGCAGGGACAGGAGTGCTTGCTGTAGCGGAACCGACGGGAAGTCGCCGATTCGCTTGCGGTGTACTGCTATGCGGTCGACCAGGTCGAGAGGAGCCACCAACCAGCCCAATCGAATTCCGGCGCCGAGCGTCTTGGCAACCGTTCCGAGATACACCACCCGGTCAGGAGCCAGCTGGGCAAGCGCAGGCAAAGGCGCTACGTCGTAACGGAATTCGGAGTCGTAATCGTCCTCGAACAGGACGACGTCGCGGGCGCGTGCGAACTCGATCAACTGGTTGCGCCGACCTACTGGAAGCAGCCCACCCGTCGGATACTGATGGGACGGTGTCACGTACACGCCGCGAACATTCTCCGGCGCCGATCCGAGTTGGTCTACACGGAGACCGTGCGCATCGACCGGTACGTCCAGCAGAGACCATCCACACGCTGTTGCAGCCGAGGACGCATACCGGTACCCGGGGTCCTCCATCGCCAGGACTGCGCCACTGGTACGCAGCGCCGACAAGGCCAGTCCGAGGCCGTGGGTCGCACCCGAGGTGATCAGGATTCTCTCGGGTTCAACCGACATTCCGCGAGCCCTTGCCAGCAATTCCGATAGTGCCGAACGCAATTCGTAGTCGCCCGCAGGATCGGGATCCTCGAATGGTGGCGGTTTGGCCCCGACGTCACGCCACGCCCGCCGCCACGCTGCCGATGCACGCGGCGGCGTCCACGGCACGCCCGGCCGGAGCTGCACCCTGGGCGACAGCTTGTCAGCGGGCTTCGCAGGTGTCGTCGCGGGAGTAACCACGGGAGAGGGCGCCTCGGCAACGAAGGTGCCCGAGCCGTGCACAGCGACAAGCCAACCCTCGGCGATCAACTGCTCATACGCCCGTTCCACGACGCCCCGCGCCACCGAGAGTTCCGCCGCCAGCTTCCGCGAGCTGGGTAACCGCAGACCCACCGCAGCCTGGCCACTGCGAATGTCGGCTCTGAGGTGGTCGGCGACCTGGACCGGAAGCGCCCGCCGATCCGTCCGGTCGAGGACTACAGCTACCGCCGAAGGAAGAAACATTCAGAACCCTCTCGGAAGTGACCAATCGAAGTGGCCTATCGAAGTCTCCCTTGATTGGACCATGACTTGAAGCCACTTTGCCAGCAGCATTGTCTGCATGACAGATTCCGTTGTCCTTGCTGCCCCAGCTCCTGCCCCCACCGCACCTACTCCGCTGTCCCCGACAGCACGCACGACGCACAAGCGCGCCCGCCACCACGGCGTCGCAGAACGCGCGGCACTCGTCGACGTCTTGCAGTCCGCGAAGCTGTGCCACATGGGCGTGACCGTCGGCGGAGTTCCCATGGTGTTTCCCACCGCGTACGGGTTCGACCTCGACGGCCCTGACCGTGACGGGTCCATCTACGTCCATGGTTCGGTGGCCTCGCGGAGCTTGGCGCCCGACAGCGAAATCTGCATCACCATCACGATCCTCGACGGGCTCGTGCTGGCTCGGTCGGGGTTCCATCACTCGATGAACTACCGCAGTGGCGTCATTGTCGGATCACCTCGAGTCGTGACCGACAACGACGAGCGGGTGAAGGCTTTGAATCTGATCGTCGACCAGGTGGCCCCCGGACGTTCCCAACACTTGCGGGATCACACGCGCAAGGAAATGGCGGCAACCGTCGTTCTTGCACTGCCGTTGTACGAGGCTTCCGTCAAGGCCCGCACCGGCGGGCCCGGTGACGATGCCGCTGACATCGGCGTCGAAACTATTTGGGCCGGAGTAGTTCCCGTGTCGAGCCAGTTCAGTCAACCGATTCCGTCTGACGATCTCGACTCCGGTATCGAAATACCGGAACATATCTCGACGATGCTCTGACTGCACGCACCGCACGCACCGCACGCACCGCACGCACCGCACGCACCGCACGCACCGCACGCACCGGGGCATGGTGATTCCCCGGCGCGTGCGTATCCAGTTGTCGCGGTTCAGGCTGCTGTGGGTGGGCTGTTCCCGCCGATCGGGTGCTGATACGGGTCGATCGACATCGGCGGATAGAACACCGACTTCCGATCCGGGCCAATCTCCACCCTCCACTCGGTGTGGTGCAGCGTCCGATGATGATGACCGCACAACAAGATCAGATTATCGAGATCCGTTGGGCCACCATCATTCCAATGAACAATATGGTGAGCATCGCACCACCCCGGGGGTGTTCCACACCCCGGAAACGCGCACCCACCATCACGCACCGCCAACGCCCGCCGCTGCGGAACCGTCGCTGTTCTCGCTTCCTTACCGCAGTCGAGCGGAACACCATTCTCATCCAACAAGATCCGGGTGATCGTGCAGTCGCAGGCCAGCATCCGGGCGGTGTCGATACTGATCGGGCCCACCCAATCCGTCCACGCGAACCCGAGTTCCTGAGTTGATGGCAGGAGGTCTTTCAGAGCTTTCAGGTCGGTCATGTCTTTCGCACTGGCGGTGATCGTGATGTGCGGTTTCACCCCGCCTTCGATCGGACCCAATCCCGCCCGCTCGTACCGGCGCAGTAGTTCGCAGAACCCGTCGGCCCGGCGTAATGCCGGCGTGCGGGTGTCCTTGACACCGTCCTTCTCCGGCGTTGGAGCGGACAGGCTCGACAACAACGTGATCAGACGCGCCCCGTTCACAGCATCCAGATCACCCTTCACCGACACGCGCCCGTACAAACCTTTCGACGCGTAGAACTCGTTACGCTCCGAATCCTCCCCGACCGGGACCCCGTCCTCACGTTTTCCGTACTGCTTCTCGATTCGGCGGATCGCCGCCCGCACCGCATCACAATCGGCAACGTTCTTCGACGCCAGGCCAAGCAGGATTCCGCGGGCCTTGTCCACATCCGCCGGCGTCATGTTCTTGGGCGGATGCTGACAGAACGACGCCACCTGACGGGCTTTCAACGCATCAACGTCACCACGATGAAACGCGTCGCCCACAACGGGTTCGAGCATCAACAACCGCGCCAACCCGACCAGCAGACTGCACTCACCGATCTCCAGATTCGTCGAACCATGCAACCACTGCGCGATCGCCCGAAAACCCTTCCCGCCGAGAACCTCACGGGAAAACATCTCCACGATCAACAACACCATCCGCGACTGCAACTCATGCCGGACACGCACCAGATCCAGAACCTCACCCTTGAGGCCCTCACCATCCAGCTGCCACGCATCCCGACTGTCCATGCAGCAATCATATTCGAACACAGTTTCGAATACAAGGGATAGGGAAACGAAACTAGCTGCTAATCAACAACTTTCGCATTCCAGGCGAAACGGGCAGGTTCTTGGGCCGCGGAGGTAGCCTCGACTCGGCCACCGATAAAGGGCCGGACAAGATCCAGCGGCAAGGGGAAGACAACAGTGGAGTTGTTCTCACTACCGATCTCGTGAAGCGTCTGCAGATAACGCAATTGCAGGGTGGTCGGATTGCGACTGATCACCTCGGCCGCCTCGGCGAGCTTGGCCGAAGCCTGAAATTCGGCGTCGGCGTTGATGATCTTGGCTCGCCGTTCACGTTCGGCCTCAGCCTGCCGGGCGATGGCGCGCTGCATGTTGGCTGGGATCTCGACGTCCTTGATCTCCACGGTGGTGACTTTGACTCCCCACGGCTCGGTCTGCTGGTCGATGACCTTCTGCAAGTCCTCGTTGAGGCGTTCACGTTCGGACAGCAGCGAGTCCAACTCGGCCTTACCGAGAATGGAGCGCAGTGTGGTCTGGGCGATCTGCGAGGTGGCGGCCAGAAAGTCCTCGACCTCGACTATCGAACGGTCGGCGTCGACGACCCGAAAGTATGTGACGGCGGTAACCTTCACCGGAACGTTGTCGCGGGTGATCACTTCCTGGACCGGTATTTTCAGCGTGACGGTTCGCAGACTGACCCGCTCCATGCGATCGATCGCCGGCACCAGAATGACCAGGCCAGGACCCTTCAAGGTGATCAGTCGACCGAGGCGGAACACCACCGCGCGCTCGTACTCACGCAGGACTCTCACCGACATACCCACAAGGACTGCAATCAGCACGACAAACACGGACAAGACGACAAGCACGGTGGTCATAGCGGCAGCTCCCACGGTTCACGACGGCGCACTTTCAGAGTCAGGCCTCGAACCTGCTCTACGACGACGGATTCACCCACGGCGGGAACAGAATCGTCGTACCCGAATTCCATTCGTGCACGCCATAATCCGCCGTCAAGCTCGACCTGACCCTGCGCACCAGCCCAGCTGCGAACGGTCGCGTCGGAGCCGACAAGAGATTCCGTCCCGGTACGCACGGGCGCGCGGCGCGCGGTGAGCGCTTTTCGGCTCGCAACCGCCACCACGCCCAGGCCGACCACCGCGACCCCCGCCGTCACCGGGATCGCGATCGATTGGCCGATACCGTCGGACGTGAAGAGCATCCAGACGCCCGCACCGATCATGAGTGCTCCGAGCGCACCGAGCACCCCCGCGGTTGGGGCATGCGCCTCGACCACGATCAACAGGACGCCCAGCAGCAGGGCAACGACACCGATCGTCGTCATCACTCGTCTCCACGCTCACGAGGACGCGGTCACGTCGCGTAGCCATTGTGCGATCGCGCCCTCGACTTCAACGGTAATCACGTTCGGCCGGATCTGCCACAAACGCTTCACGCCAGTTCAGAGAAGCACTTCACCGATCTGTCGCGCAGTCACCTTGGCAAGGTCGGCGAGGAACGGAATCCGTTCGTTGATCATCAGCTCGACCGGACCACGAAGCCCGAGAGCGTAACGCACAGAGCCTGATCCATCGATGATCGGAATTCCGATCGTTCGGAAATCCGGGGTCAACTCTTCGTCGTTGAATCCGTATCCTCGCTCGCGGGTCAACTCCAGTTCCCGGCGGATACCGGCAACATCGGTGATCGCGCGCTGGGTAGTCGCTTCACGTGGCAGCGCGGCGAGCTCGGAATCGTCGACATCGGACCAAGCCAGAAAGGCTTTCCCCAGGGCGCTCGCGTGCAAGGGAAGTCGAACACCCTGTAGCACATGTCCGTCGGCCTCGCGCCACCGACTGAACCCGAGCAACACCACCTCACTTCCGCTTCGCACTGCCAGGGAGGCGGATGCTCCTGTCGTCGCGGCCAATTGCTCCAAATAGGGCTCGGACAGATAGATCCGATGCTGCCGGTAGGAGACCTGTCCGTAAGCCGCCAGCGCCGCGCCGATGCGATACCGACTGGTTGCGTCGTCCTTCTCGAGGAACCCCGCGTCGACGAGCGACTGCAGCAATCGATGCGTGGTGCTGACCGCAAGCTCCTGTCGCCGCGCAACTTCCGAGACTCCCAGTTCTTCGCCACTGCGAAAACATGTGAGCAGGGTCAGGGCACGGGTTACCGTCTGAACTCCCGCGCCGCGTGCGTCCGTCACGAACGATCCTTTCGCTGTGGCCTGATCGACCTGAGAATCGGACGCTAACACGGACCCAGCAGTCCGGCCATCCTTTCCATCAGGCGGAAAGGAACTAGGCGAGGACCTACAAAAGCCCAGATGAACAGACTTCCGATGTTGTCAAGATTTCCAATCTCCAGAAAACAAACGGGGGTAAAACGGACACGCACCCAATAGCGTCATCGTCGTCAGTTCTGACGAATCAACGCCTGAAGGAGCCACATACATGTCCCGCTTCCGCCGACTGCCACGAGCTGCCGCTGCGCTCGCCCTGATCCCGCTGGCCGGGTTGGCGGTGGCGTGTGGCTCTTCCGATTCCGACAGCGCCGCAGGCAATTCCAGCGCCGACTTCACGCTCAAGGTCTTCGATCCCGGAAACTCCGGTGCCATCGCCGTCGGCAAGCGCGACGGAACCTACGACGAGGCGCTGGCACCGCTGGGCGCAAAGATCGAATGGGTCAAGACCACGCCGGGATTCAGCTCCAACCTCAAACTGTTCAACAGCGGTGAGCTCGACATCCAAACCGGCGCATACAGTCCCGTCGTCGGCGCACTGTCCAAGGACGTGGGTGTCCGCATCTTCGCCACGTCGGACCCCTACAACAAGGACCAGGCCGGCATCATCGCCACTCCGGAATCCGGCATCAAGACCGTCGCCGATCTGGCCGGCAAGCGCATCGCCGTCAACCCGGCAGGTAAGGGCGAGTACATCACGCTGAAGGCCCTGACACAGGCCGGAGTGCCGATCGATTCCGTCGAACGCGTTCCGCTGCAACAGGCAGACGCCGCGTCGGCGTTCTCCACCGGACAGGTCGACGCGTGGGCATCGTTCCTGATTCCGTACCAGGAGGCCAAGGCCAAGGGTGCGGTCGAGATCGCAACCGAGGCGAGCATCGACTCCGTGGACAGCACCATCATCGCCGGCCGCACCGCGATTCTCGAAGAGCATCCCGAGGTGGTCCAGAAGTTCCTCGAGGTCACCCAGGAACTCACCGCGAAGCAGCAGGCCGACCCGGCAGCGTTCGAGAACGTCTTCGAACAGACCGGTCCGCGCGCTCTCTCCGGACAGCGACTCGACGACGCGATCACCCTGGGCGGCCAGATCACCAACTTCCGCTACCCGACTGCAGCCGACGCTACCGACCTCGAATCCATCTCCACGCTGTTTGCCGAGAACAAGGTGATCCAGCAGCCGCTCAAGGGTAGTGACGTGATCTTCGACCTCCAGGGCGCTGTGGCAGGTTCAGCAGCGGCAGCGCCCACCACCGAGGGGAAGTGACCCGATGGTGACGCTGACCCGCCCCGCTCGAACGGCGCCGCAGTCAGTGGAGCATCCACAACTCGAAACGCCGCGCTACCGGCGCAATCGCACCCGACCTAAGTGGATTTCGATCCCCCTCCGCTTCCTGGTTCCGGCTCTGTTGGTCGCGGGATGGTGGATCGGGTCGGCTACCGGACTGATTCGAGAGGAGATCCTGGCCGGACCTCCCGCCGTGTGGACGGCCTTCGCCGAGCTGTACCAGTCGGGCCAGTTGGTCGACTTCGGTCTCGCGTCGCTTCAACGTGCTGCACTCGGTGTTTCGGTCGGCGTGATCGTCGGATTGGTGCTCGGGGTACTCTCCGGCCTCTCCTCGCTCGGCGAAGAACTGATCGACGGGGCCATGCAGATCAACCGCGCGGTTCCGTTCCTCGCGCTCGTTCCGCTGTTCATCGCCTGGTTCGGTATCGACGAAACCTTCAAGGTAGTGCTGATCGCGGTCGCTACCGTCGCCCCGATGTACGCGTACACCTACCTGGGAGTGCGCGGGGTCGATCGCAAGATGGTCGAAGCGGCACAAGGTTTCGGCCTGACGGGTTGGCGACTGGTGTTCGGAGCAATTCTTCCGACCGCCCTCCCCGGCGTTCTGATGGGGCTTCGGATCTGCCTCTCGCTGAGCATCACGGGATTGATCGCAGCCGAGCAGGTCGGCACCCGCGAGGGCATCGGATATCTGGTGACCCTGGCGCAGGAATACAACCGCACCGACTACATGGTTCTGTGCATCGTCATGTATGCGGCGCTGGGCCTGATTTTCGACGCCGTGGTCAGGTTGATCGAGCGGTACTCCATGCCGTGGCGGAGATTGTCGGTGGCACGATGACGAACACAGCCATCGGCTCGCTGCCATCCACCGAAGCACCTCTGCCGCCGTTGGCGACCCGTGAGCGGACCGGCACCACTGCGGCCGAGCGACGGGCCGGTTCACCAGTAGCGGTCTCACTGACCGGGGTGCGTAAGTCGTTCGGCGACAAGACCGTTCTGGGTGGCATCGACCTCGAGATCACTCGTGGCGAGTTCGTCGTCCTCCTCGGCCCCAGCGGAACGGGCAAGACGACACTGCTGCGCGTGCTCTCCGGACTGGAAGCACCGGACAGCGGTGAGGTGCTGGTCCCGCGCGACCGCACAGTCGTCTATCAAGAACCACGATTGATACCGTCCAAGCGAGTTCTCGCCAATGTCACAGTCGGACAGAAGCGCTCACGGCAGGTGACCGACAACGCACGCAACGCACTCTCCGAGGTCAACCTCGCGGACAAGCACCGTGCCTGGCCGGCCACGCTCTCCGGTGGTGAGGCCCAACGCGTCGCATTGGCTCGCGCCCTCGTTCGCGAACCTGAACTGCTGCTACTCGACGAACCCTTCGCCGCACTCGACGCCCTCACGCGACTCCAAATGCAGGACTTGGTAGGCGATCTGGTCGCCCGCCACCGTCCCGCGGTATTGCTGGTCACGCACGACGTCGACGAAGCCGTACGACTTGCCGACCGGGTACTCATTCTCGACAAGGGTGGGTTTGCCGTGGACGTCGACATTGATCTGCCACGCCCCCGCGACCGGAACGATCCCGAATCTTTGCGCTACCGAGCGAGCTTCCTGAAGGAACTCGGCGTCGGACGCACCTTCCCCGACGGACAGGACAGTCATGACATTGATCGCTGATTCCGCAATCGACACACTCTGGTACACCCGCTGCCCCGTTCCCACCGCCAGCGGCCTCGCGAACAGCCTCGGATGGCTCGACCGGACGGCAACCGAATCCGGAGTGCGATTCGGCGTACTACAAGATGCCGGACCGGAATTGGCAGTACGCCATTTCGACCACCATCTCTCCGGACTCATTCGCGAAGGTGGCAATGTCCCGGCACTGGCCGCGCGTGCCAGTGGTTCTCCGACGAGGCTCATCGGGCTCACCTGGATCGACGAGGCCCAGGCGATCCTGGTGCGTGGAGACTCCGACATCCGAGAAGCAGGCCTGCTGGCCGGCGCCCGGATCGGAATCCCGGCGTGGGCAGCCGATCAAGCCAGGAGCTTCCCCCGCGCCATGTCCTTGCACGGGTTCGCCTCCGCGCTTCGACTGGGCGAGTTGAGTTTTGCCGACGTCACCCTCGTCGAGGTTGCAACGACGGCAGCACCTGAGGTCAGCACCGCCTCCTCGACCCGCAACACGACGTGGGGTGTCGAATCCTTGCTGCGCGGCGACGTCGACGCCATCTACGTCAAGGGCGCCCGCGCCCAGGAAGTTGCCCGCGAACACGGCCTCGCCGTAGCTGTCGACCTCGATTCCACTGCATCCCTTCGTGATCGCGTCAACAACGGCACACCGCGTCCGATCACGGTTCATGCAGATCTCCTCGAACAACGCCCGGACGTCGTCGTGGGCTTCCTCGCCGAGAGTCTGCGGGCGGCAGACTGGGCGGCGGCCAACATAGACGAGGTTCGAGCCGTTCTGCAGACCGAAACGCAGTCGGGGCCCGAGGGTGTCGTGGCAGCGTACGGCGAGAATTTCCACACCGGACTGCATTTGAGCCTGTCGGACGAGCGTGTCGATCTGCTCGGCGTGCAGAAGCAGTTCCTCTATGCGCACGGCTTCCTCGCCGCCGACTTCGACCTGCAGTCCTGGGTGGCGCCCGAACCCCTCGAACAGGCACGCGCACTTGTCGCCGCTCAGAAAGACACACTCAAATGACCGAGGTCTACTGGGAGCTACCCTCGCGCGGCGACGGACGCCGGGCAGTGGCCGCACTGAACAGTCGAGGCGGATTCGGCGCACAACGCCCCACCACAATCGCGACCGATGTTCGCCCCGGAAACTTCGGGCCCTTCGACGAACTGGCGCAGATCGTTCTCGCCGCCGAACTGTCTGGCGTCGACGGCGTTGTCGCACCGTACGATCCGAATGGGGAAGAATCCTGGATCGTTGCCGCCGCCGCACTACGTCAGACGCGTCATTCGCGAGTGGTCGTGGAATTTCATCCCACTTTCGGCACTCCTGTCTACGCCGCCAAAATGTCCGCGACACTTCAGCGTCTGTCGGCAGGTCGTCTCGAGTGGCGAGTGAAGGTCGATACTGACGCCGAAGATGCCACCGCTCGCGGAGACGTGGTTCGAGGAGCCGACCGCTACGCGCGCGCCGCGGAGTTCCTGACCGTCGCCCGTGGCGTATGGAACGAGGAACAAATTCTGCCAGGCGGATTCGGTGGCACGGGTTACGACTTCGACGGCGAATACTACGACGTGCTCGGCGGCGGATTCCGAGGCATCTTGTCGGGACTCCCTTTTCCCCGAGTGCATCTGACCGGCGATTCTCCGGAAGCTCTGGAACTGTCCGCTCACCACGGCGACGTCCATCAGTTCACGCTCGCCGGTGACGAGCTCTCGACGCGGATCACGGCCCTCGACGACCGAGCGTCCGAACTCGGCAGGACTGTCGAGAAGGTGCTGCGCATCCCGATCATCGCGAGGGAGACAGCCGACGAAGCCTGGGCTCGCGTCGAACGGCAACTGAGAGAATCCGATTCCACTGCGTTCGAGATCGATCGGGGCGGCATCCTCTGGTCCGGATTCGACCGCATCGGCTACGAGCACAGCATCGGTCTTGTCGGAAGCTACGAGGAAGTGGCACAGCGACTCTCGTCGTATCGAGATCTCGGCGTGGACGGTTTCGTCCTGTCGGGTCGGCCACACATCGAAGAGCTGCACCGGGCGGGCGAGCATCTCCTGCACCTGGTCGATCCCGAGGGTCGGATCCGCAAGGAAGAGAAGGCCACCACAGAAGAGAAGGCCACCGCATGAGCATAGATTTCTACTGGCGGATCGGAATGGAGGGCGACCACGCGTCGCTTCGTACACCGCGTCGCTACAACCGCGGTGACGCCGGTGGATACGGGCCGGGCAACATCGCTCCCGCGATCCGGGGCGGCGAGTTGGACGGATACAGCTACATCGACCACATGGCCGCGGTGGCAAAGGCTTCCGAATCCGCCGGCTTCCTCGGTGGGCTGCTGCCGTCCTTCCCGATGACCGAGGATCCGTGGGCGACCGCCGCAGCGTTGGCCGCCGAGACCACCACGTACCGTTTCATGGTTGCGTTCCAACCGGGGTTCCTTCACCCGGTCCAGGCCGCGCGGATGTCGGCCAGTCTGCAGCGCGCAACCGGTGGACGTCTGGTCTACAACATCATCAGCGGCGGAGGTGGAGCGCCTCAGCTGTGGTGGGGCGACAAGGTCGACCACGACGATCGCTACACCAGGACATCCGAGTTCCTCGATGTCCTCAAGGGTGTGTGGGACGGTGAACCTTTCGACTTCGACGGTCGCTTCTTCCAGACCCACGGCGCCGCACTGCCACCCGGACTGGCCGGCCAACCGTTTCCCGAGGTGTACTTCTCCGGATCTTCGGCCGCAGCCGTCGCCGCCGCCGGACTGCACTCCGATTACTACCTTTCCTGGCTGGAGCCGTACGCCGATCTCAGAGCCAAGATCGACGGCGTGCGGGAGAACTCGGCCAAACTGGGACGCACGCCGAAATTCGCCGTACGCATCGACGTCGTAGCCCGGCACACCGAAGAAGCTGCGTGGGCCGAGATCGAGAAGGGGTGGGCTTTCGTCGACAAGGGCGCCGCCGACCGAGCAGCGCAGGGCGATTCGGTAGGAGCCGCCCGCATCAAAGGCTGGGTACCCGAACACATCACCGGCTACCGGGATCTGGAGGTGCAGCCCAACGTGTGGTGCGGTTTCAGCCTGATCCGCGGAGGCCCGGCGTTCGGACTGGTCGGCAGCTACGAGCAGGTCGCCGAAAGACTCGACGAGCTGCGCGAGCTGGGCGTCGACGCCTTCATCCTCGCCGGCAACCCGCATCTCGAAGAGGCATACCGCGTCGGCGAAGAAGTTCTTCCCCTCCTGCAGCGCACCCCGATCACACCTTCTGGACTGGAGACTCGATGACCACCACCGAAACTCGACTCGACGCCGATACTGCAGCATTCGTCGAGGAAGCGCGCAAAGTAGCAGACAAGGCATTCGACGTCTTCCGTAAGACCGGAACGGTTGCAGCCAACGGGACCGTCAACTTCGTCGAACGCGTGCCCGGTACCGAAATCGCAGTCGCCCTGAACGATCCGGGACCGTGGGCGGACGATCCGTCGGTGTCACCGGTGGTCGCCACCTTCGACGGAGAAGTGCTGTCCGGCAACGGATCGGCCGGTTTCGTCACCGGCTACGCGTCCGTCTTCCGTCAGCATCCGGAAATCACCAGCGTTGTCCACATCCACACTCCGTGGCTCGGCGGTTGGGCACAGACTCATCGGACGCTCCCCATCCGCTATGCGGCTTCGCAGAGGCTGACGCTCTCCCGAGAGATTCCGCCGCACATCGATCGGTCCCGTTCTGCCGGCGATTTCATTCTCGAGCGTCTCGAACACGATCCCGATCTGGTGGCGATCTTCGAAGCCAACGGCGGGGTCAACGTCATCGGCCGCAGCGGGTTGCTCGACCTCGCGAAGTTCGTCGTCCTCCTCGAGGAAGGCGCACAGTTCCAGGCGATCGCCGAATCCCTCGGCGGTTCGGTCGAATTCGATCCGTCCAACCTCGCCGTCCAGTGGGGCCGTAGCGGGCTCGCCGACGAGGCGCGCCGACGCGGCCTCATCTAGCCACCTCCATCACTGATTCAGAACAGGAAACCGTAGATCTCATGACCGTTCGCGTCGGATACTTCCCACACAACAATTCACTGTTCGTTCTGCGCCACACCGGAATCCTCGAACGTCGTCTCCCGGATGTCGAGTGGGTGGACCTGCGCGAGCTTCCCGCCAAGCCCGCAGTCAACCCGGAGAACGCCTTGCCGACCCTGCACTCGGACTGGCTGTTCGAGGAGGGCGGATACGACGTGATCGGAACCGGATTCACGCCGCCCGTCACCGGATTGGCTCAGGGCCGCGATCTCGTCTACATCGGAATTTCCGGCCCCCGCGTGGAGAACGGGCGCCTGGTAGTCAAAGCAGAGTCCGAGATCAACACGGTAGAGGACCTGCGCGGCAAGCGAGTCGGCATCGCGCACGGATCGTGGCAGACCACACTTCTGTTGTTCGCCTTGGATCAGGCGGGGCTGACCTGGTCCGACATCGTCCCCGTCGATACCGACGTGCGCGGTGGTGGAGCGGATCTCGTCGACGGCACCATCGATGCCTGGGTAGGTGCGTACCCGGGGCTGACGGACATCGAAGCGAACCACGAGCTGCGCACGCTGATCGCCACCGACGGGCTCTTCAGCCACCCCTCACTGTGGTTCACCCGGCGCGATTTCGCGGAGACCAATCCGGAGGCCCTTCAGGCGATCATCGAGGCTCTGCAGGAATCCGATGCGTGGATCGAAGCCAATCCCCGCGAAGCCGCGCAGATCTTCGTCGACGACGTCGAGAAGCGTGGTGGGTCCGCAAGCCTCGATGCCTGGGAAGCTGCACTGCGCGGACGTCCTTTCGGCGTCAACCCGGTCACCGACGAGTTCCTCGACGAGCAGCAGCGGGCGGCCGATCTCCTGCTGAGCAACGGACTACTGCCGAAGGCGGTCACCGTCCGCGAAGCAGTCGTGCCGTGGATCAGCGAGTTCGTCGGTTCGGATCGTTCGTCGATCTGATGACCCACAGCTGACAGATCAGCTTCACACGTGACAGATACCGGACGGTCTGCCATTGTGAAGAGATGCGGCGGCGCGTGGGTGAGAGTTGGTCCACGCGACCAGTCTCAGGGGTAACCCCTGGGTCGGCCAGAAGAATTGGATACTGCGTCCACCGGCGCTCGGCACGCTCCGCGTGCTTGCCGCCGCTCCGGACAAAGGATTTGGTCACCCCACGCCGCCGCATCTCGGGCTCGATCCATGCGTGACTTCGAGCTCGATCCCGAGTTGGCGCGGCGTCTGGCAGTTGCGGCCGCTGACGCTCCATGGACACTCGGTGGACTCGAGGAGGCGTTCGGAACAGTCCACGGTGTGTCGGCGACATCGCTGGCCGTCCGGGTGCTCGATCTCATGCCCGCTCCACCGTTCGAACCTCAGACTCTGTACCGATTGCTACGCGAACTGCCGCGGCTTCGACCCGTCCCGGTCTCGATGGACACCAACGAATCCTCGGTGTGGCGGTTCGACGTCCCGCGCTACAACACCAGTGCGGACCTGGCGCGTTCACTGGATCTGACGATCTCCGAACTCGAGTGGTTCTCCGACCGTGGGGAGTGGCTGCGCACGAAACCATTGCAACTGCGCCACTACCGGCCGATGCAGATCAGCAAGAAGGCCGGGGCTCGCCTCCTCGAGATACCCAAACCCCGGTTGCGGGAAATCCAACGCAAAATTCTGCGCCGCATCCTCGACCAGGTGCCCGCGCACGACGCAGCTCATGGGTTTGTTCGCGGACGAAGTCCACTGACTTTTGCAGCGCCGCATGCACAGTCGGAAATCGTGATCGGCGTGGATCTCATGCAATTCTTCCCGTCGATCACCGGAAACCGTGTTCACGCGGTCTTCGCCGCTCTCGGTTACCCACCCGCCGTGGCAGGAGTGCTCACCGGATTGTGCACTGTTGCAACACCTGCCGATACTCTGCGCGGTCTACCTTATGCACAGGCATCACAGCTACGCACCGCGCATCTGCCACAAGGCGCGCCCACTTCGCCGGCACTGGCGAATCTCGTCGCGCGCACATTCGACATCCGCTCGAGCGCACTCGCACAGGCGAACTGGCTCACCTACACCCGATACGCCGACGACCTCGCCTTCTCCGGAATCGAAATAGCCGACGTCAGCACCCTCCTCTGGACGATCAAGCAGATCGCCCAGGACGAAGGGTTTGCCGTACATCCGCGAAAGACCAAGGTGATGCGCCCTCATCGACGCCAACACCTCACCGGGCTGGTGATCAACGACCAACCGTCGTATCCGCGTGACGACTACGATCGCCTGCGCGCTCTGCTGCACAATGCCGCCAATACTTCTGCGCAGGAACAGAATCGAGCGGGAATCGAGCACTTCCGCGCCCATATCTACGGCCGGATCGCGCACATCGGCGAAACCAGCACTACGCGCCGACGCACATTGCTGCGCCTGGCTGAACGTGTGGACTGGGACGACTAGTGCCCGCGAGCAGTCAGACCCTCGGGGTGTACGCCATGCATTCGACTTCCATGTGCGCACCCAGCGCCAGTCCGTCTGTTCCGAACGCACTGCGGGCCGGCAGTCTCGACGCCGGGAAGTACTCGAGATAGACCTTGTTGAACTCCTGCCAGCGTGACATGTCGTCAAGCATGACAGTGCATTTGAAGATCGCTTCGACACCGGAACCGTAGGCGATCAGCGAAGCCACGATGTTCTCCATGGTCTGGCGGGCTTGCGCTTCGAAGCCGTCGGCCAAGGTTCCGTCGGGAAGCATGCCGATCTGACCCGACAGATACAGGACGTCTCCGACGCGAACTCCGGTGGAGAACGGTGTATCGAAAGCGGGTGGGATGAACTCGACGATCTGAGATGAATCCATTAGATCTCCTCGGAAGTGGAATATGCGTGACGAGTAGCGCTTCAGAGCACTGGACGGGCGCGCACATCGGCCAGGAAGTGCGCCACCAACTCGTTCCACGCGTGTGGGTCCTCGAAGTAGGGGGAGTGGCCGCGGTCGGCAAGTTCGACGACTTCTGCGTGAGGCAGGAATTCGGCGGCGCTGCGAATCCGATCGGGTGTCATCAGATCGTCCAGCTCGCCCGCGATCAACAGAACCGGTGCCGCCACCGCGGCAAGCTCTTCCGGCGAGTAGTTGTGGGCCTTGAGAATTCGGAAGAACTCGGTGTCCGGTGGCCGATGACCGAAGGTGCCGAGGGCTTGGTACAGGTATGCCCTCGCCATGTCCAAGCTCGGCAACCGTCCGCCCACAGCGGGATGTTCCCCCAGGGGCCGCGCGGTGACGGGCGCCGCGGTGAGGGGCGGTGCACTGTCCGGACCGAAGCCGACGGGAATGCCGCCGGTCGTGCAGGCCAGGACTACCGACTCCACTCTGTCCGGAACAGCGATCGCGGTTCCCAACGCGGCCCAACCGCCCATCGACTGGCCGACCACATGCGCTCGATCGACGTCCAGCAGGTCCATGATTTCGATCAGATCCGAGACAGCGGCTACCGGGCCGTGGTTGCCGTTCTCGTTGGTAGACCGGCCGAATCCTCGCTGATCCCAGCTGATTACCCGATAATGCTGAGCGAAGTACGGTACCTGTTGGTACCAGACCGCGGCATTGCCGCCGAGACCGTGCGTGAGAATCAGATCCGGGCCCTCGCCGGCAGTCTCGTACCAGACCCGTTCGCCGTCTGCGACGGTGATGAAGCCCTCGGTCCGTGGAATCATCCTTCTTCTCCTGCGTCGGACGGGCGCTTGCCCGAAGTGTGGTCAGTAAGGAGTTGCTGCACTTCATCGGTCGCCCGCAGCAGGTGTTCTTCGACCATCCGTGTCGTTTTCGCGTCGAAGTCGGTGTCGAAACCGATCACCGTCAACGCGCAGAGGGGAGAGCCCTTGCGAGAGGACACTGCCCGCGAGACCGAACCGATGATGTCCTGAGATCGTTTGTGGACGACCGCGAATCCGGTTTTCTGCGTCTCGGCGATGTCGGCGAGGAACCCGGTGGGGCCTTCGAGTGGATAGCCACTCTTTTCCACCATTGCCAGGTAAGGCGCCCGGGTATTGTCCTCGAGTGCCGCCACCAACGCGAGCGGTCCCGCGAACCGGTGCGGCGGAAGTAGATCCCCGAGCATCCGAGTGATCATCTTGAGTCGCTCGGGACGCAGCGCCGCGATGATCCGAGTCCCGCCACTCTCGAGAACCTGCAGATTCACCATCATGTCCGTGCTCTCGGACAGCACCCGCATGGTCGGATCGCACAAGGCCGCCAACGAATGCGCTGCCGCTTCGTGAGAAACCTGCAGTGCAGCCGGGCCGGGGAGATAGCGACCGTCGTAGCGGAAGACCCAACCACGGTTCGCGAGTTCGCCAAGTACTCGGTGCGCAGTCGGGCGGAGCATCCCGACTTCTTCTGCCAGCTCACTGAGCTTCATCGGCGTGGTCGAGCGCGCGATGGCCTCGAGTAGATCCAGCGCTTTGTCGACGGCGGACGCAGAACCCTTCGTCATCCGATCCCCTCCCGGTGCCGTGTGAGTACCCGGCGATCCGAAATCTCGTGTTCTTGGAAAACCCTTGGCATTCGCCTAGGAAATTACTATAGTCACAACAATCGTTCCGGCGTACGGAATTCTTTGAGCGTCTTCACCTTCCCACCGGATTACCGGCAAGGAAGTCCTATCTTTCCCAGCGAGAGGCTTTCGGACATGACGGTTGGACATACCCTTCGGTCGACACCACGGTTCAGAGTTGTTGCCCTGGCAGCGGTCGCGACGGCTGCTTTGGCACTGACCGGCTGTTCGAGCGACGCCACGGCCTCCGACGACGGGGGCACCCAGACCACCACGATTCGTATCGCACCTCAACCGATCGCGGACTTCGCACCGATCTGGCTGGGTATGGAGCAAGGATTCTTCACCGCTGAGGGACTCGACATTCAGCTCGTCGAGGGCGGGGCCAGCTCCTCGGCTCAGATTCCGTTGCTGCTCAGTGGAAATGCAGATATGGCAGCCACGACTGCCGCTGCCGCAATTCAGGCACGCAGCCAGAACATGCCCGTCACCATCGTCGGAGGGCTCACGAATTTTGCCGCGAATGACGATGTCGACCAATCCGGTCTCGTTGTCGCCAAGGACAGTTCCATCAGTGGATTCCGTGACCTCGAAGGCAAAACCGTTGCGATCAGCGGTTTGAAGTCTGTCAGCGAGGCGGTCATCTCTGCCGCGGTGGAGAAATCCGGCGGAGCAGCCGACAAGGTCTCGTTCATCCAAGCGCCCATGCCCAACCTCGGTGACCTCGTTTCCACTGGCGGAGCCGATGCAGCATTCCTCATCGATCCGTTCCTGAGCAAGGCAACCGACTCCGGGCTGAAGATCCTCGGCCACCCCTTCCCCCTGGCCGCACCCGGCGTGCCAGGAACCTCGCTGGTCGCTTCGGAATCGTTTGTCAATGCGAACCCCGACTCTCTCGCTAAATTCCGTACGGCGCTTGCCAAATCGGTCGACTACGCCAATCAGAATCCGGGCGCGGTCAAGGCTGCACTCTCGACACAAGCCAAGATTCCGCTCGAAATGCTGGCCAACAGCAAGAATCCTCAGTTCGTCGCAGTAGTGGAACCGGGCACTCTCGGGGCGGAGATCGAACTGTTGGTCAAGTACGGGGTTCTGACGGAGTCGGTCGATACCGAATCCTTGCAGACCCCGGCCAACTGAGTTGTCCGCCTTGACAACCCCGAAAACACGCCGCAGGCAGGTACTGCTCGGACGGCTGCTGACGCTCTTCGCGCTGGCAGCCGCCTGGCAGGTCTTCGGAATGCTGGGCGACGAGAATGTCAAGGGTGTTCCGAAGTTCAGTGACGTGGCAGTGGCGTTCGTCGACGAACTCGGTACCTCTTCGCTGTGGACGTCATTGGGACAGACGTTGACCACAACCGCCATCGGCTTGGCGCTGTGTCTGGTGATCGGAATCCCGGCAGGACTGCTGCTCGCCGCGCACCCGTTCCTGACAGTCTCTTCGCGCTTCGTCATCGACTTCTGCCGGACCGTTCCGCCGCTCGCGATCATTCCCCTCTTTCTGTTGATCATGGGCCCGACGCAACGTATGGCGGTTGCGCTGATCGTGGCGGTGAGCGTGTGGCCGATTCTGCTCCAGACCATCCACGGAGTACGCAATGTCGATCCGGAACTACTGGCCACCGCACGATCCTTCCGACTTCCACTGTGGCGCAGACTCGCTCTCGTCGTCGCGCCCGCGTCGATGCCCTACATCTTCACGGGAATTCGTATCTCGGCAACACTGAGTTTGCTACTGACCATCGGTGCCGAACTGATCGCCGGGGTTCCCGGACTCGGCAAGGAAATCCTGCTGAGCCAATCCGTCCCCGACCGAATGTTTGCACTCATCGTCGTCGCCGGAGTGCTCGGCATGCTACTCGCGTTCGCTGTGATGGCAATCGAGAATCGTTTACTTGCTTGGCATTACATCCCGAGGAGGATGACGACGTGAAGATGATGTCCGGGATTCGACTCCTCGCGTGGGAGTTGTGGCTGCCGATCTTGATCGTCGTCGTGTGGTACTTCGGATCCGCGTCGAGTAAGTCGCCGTACTTTCCGCCGTTGTCACGAATCTGGAAAGCATTTGTGGACAACTGGTTCGGTGCAGGCTTTACTCGAGATGTCGTACCCAGCCTGACCAATCTTGCCTTCGGCCTCACCGTGGCGCTGGTGCTCGGCATCGGGGCGGGTCTGCTTCTTGCTCTGTTCCCACTGGCTGCCGAGATCGCTGATCCGTTCCTCCAGTTCTTCCGCGCCATACCCGCACTCGCTGTCCTGCCGGCCCTGTTCATCGTCTTCGGTACTGGTTCCTCGGGCAACGTCGCCGCCATCGCTTTCGGCGCGGTCTGGCCGATACTCCTCAACACCCTCGACGGCATTCGCTCCATCGACCCGAGTATCCGCTTGGTGGCGCGCAGCTATCGCATCCGTACACCCCTGCTGGTCACGCAGGTACTCCTCCCCGGAGCGATGCCTCAGATAACGGTCGGCATCCGTACCAGTCTCGCGATCGGCGTCGTCATCATGGTCGGCAGCGAAATGTACGTCTCCACTGCAGGAATCGGCCACTTCGTGATCGTCGCGCAACAGACCTTTGCCATCGCAGACATGTGGTCCGGAATCCTCCTGCTCGGAATCATCGGGTACGTGCTCAACGTCGGCTATGGCGTGATCGAACGATGGTTGCTCAGATGGCAGCCTCGGACCCACGGCGCACTCGCAGTGAAAGGAAACTGATGTCATCCACAGAATCTGCGGCATCCACCCCCGCAGTCGAACTGAACGGCCTCGGGGTGACCTACGGCGGACCTACCGGCCGCGAAGTGCTTCGCGGGATCGATCTCTCGGTTGCACCCGGAGAAATCGTCTGCATCGTCGGACATTCCGGTATCGGCAAAAGCACCCTGATTCGGTGCATCGCCGGTTTGCAGAAGCCGACCACGGGTGAGGTCCGCATCGCCGGGATCGCGATCGACGCTCCGCCCGCCACTCTTGCGCTCGTGTCACAGGATTACGGACGCACACTGATGCCCTGGCTTCGAGTGGGCGAGAACGTTCGCCTGCCGCTGCGGGGCAACGGCCTGGCACGCAGGGTTCAGAACGAGAGGGTAACCGAGGCGCTCGCCGTCGTCGGTCTGGAAGGAGCTGCGCGTTCCTACCCCTGGCAGTTGTCCGGCGGAATGCAGCAGCGGGTAGCGATCGCCCGCGCCCTCGCCTATCGGCCGCAGGTTCTACTCATGGACGAACCCTTTGCATCGGTCGACGCCCAGACCCGCGCGGAACTCGAGGACCTGCTGCTGACGCTTCAACGTGATCTTGGCATCACCGTCCTCCTCGTCACCCACGACGTCGACGAATCGGTGTACCTGTCCGATCGAGTGGTCGTCCTCGGCGGAACGCCGGCGTTGATGCAGGACATCGTCGACGTTCCGTTGATCGGTGCTCGGGACCAACTGACCACCAAGGCGGACCCACTGTTCATCGAGTGTCGTACCAGGGTTCTGTCCGCGATCCAGCAGTCGAAGGTGGTGGCGCCCGTGTAGTGGGCGCCTCGCTTAGGCTGGCTCCGTGATCCTTCTCCTCATCGGCCTCGCGCTGCTCGGATTCTGCGGCTACCGGTTCAGGCAGGATCGGCGGAGGCTGAGCAACGGCGTCTATCTACTTCTCGGACTGATCTTCACCGGTCTGTGGATGCTGCAGTCGGGTGCGCCGGGAACCGAGGTTCCGTCGTTTGTCATCGCGACGATCGCTCTGCTCTCACCGTTGCTGGTGCTCCTGCTCGCGGGATTCCTGATCGTCAACGGGGTCACGATGCTGCGACGCGAGGGATTCAGCGTCGCGAATCTGCTCTCACTCGTCGCGGGTCTCGGACTGCTCGTTCCCTACGTGTTGCTCGCATCTGCGTTGCTGACGCAGAGGTACTGGCTCGCAGTCGTTCTCGGATCGTTCAGTCTGGTCGCGTCGTACCTGGGGTTTCTGTTCACGAGCTTTCTGCTCTACTCCTACGTCTACGGACGCCAGAAGTACCAGCCCGGGATGGACGCGATAGTGGTGCACGGCGCCGGACTTTCGGGTGCCGACGTGACGCCCCTGCTGGCCAGCCGTCTGGACAAGGCGGCGGACGTCTTTCGCGCCGAGGTGGCCGAAGGACGTTCGCCGTTGTTGGTCGTCAGCGGCGGGAAGGGATCGGACGAGGTGGTCAGCGAGGCCGAGGCAATGTGCGTCTACCTCGTCGATCACGGGATACCGCGTGAGAACGTGATGCTCGAGGACCGCTCGACCACCACGCTCGAGAACCTCGAGTACACCAGGGACCTTCTCCGTGCCAACACCACGAAGCCTCGAATGGTTCTGGTCACCAGCAACTTCCACATACTGCGAACCGCGACGTTTGCCCGGAGCCTCGATCTGGACGCGGAAGTCATCGGTTCCCACACCGCCCGGTACTACCTGCCGAGCGCGACCTTGCGCGAGTTCGCCGCCGTCACGGTGGAGCACAAGTGGCTCAACGGAACGGTCTGCCTGATCCTGGCCGCCCTGCCACCGCTGGTGGTCTGGGCGGCAGGAGGTATTGCGTAGCAAGCATCACCGAATCAGGCTCTCGACGCCCATCGGTCGGCGACCCAAAAGCAGTTCGACAGCAGCACTGCCCGCAAGGAAGTCGTGGTGGTTGTAGAACTCGAACATCGCAGCCAATCGTGAACTGGCGTTGACATCCAGACCAGTGCCGATCTGTTCGCGCCACCGATCCACGCTGATCTGATCTATCGCGACGGTACGTGACGTCTGCTTTTCCACCATCTGTGCCACCTCCATGACACTGAGCGATTCCGGGCCGCCCACTTCGTACGTCGCTCCGTGATGCTCGCCCGGACCCTCGCTCAGAACAACCGCGGCCACGGCCGCCACATCTGACAAACTCACGAACGAGAACTTCGTTTCCGCGCTGTACGGCAGGACGATGGTGTCGGATCGACCCGTGAGTACCGCTTCGAAATTCTGCGCGTACGCACACGGCTGCAGCACAGTCCATTTCAAGGGCGAACGATGCAGTTCGTCCTCGCACCTGGCTTTGTCCAGGTGATGCGGCATGGACGGGCTGAACGGCCACGCCACGGAATGATAGACAAAGTGTTCCACTCCCGCCGACGCCGCTGCCGTCAGCGCATTGCGAAGCAGTGCGGGCTCGTCGGGATGGACGTTCGGGGCGATGAAGTACACCCCTCTGCACCCCGCAAGTGCCTTGCGCAACCCACTACCCGTTTCGAGTTCTACCTCGTAGTCGCCCTCGACTCGTGCCTTTCGCACCAGTCGCCGCACCGTCACGCTCGGCGGCAGTGCAGCGACGAGGGCCTCACCGGTCTTACCCGCGGCGCCGATCACCGCGATGTCGGCGCCGCGAGCAATTCCGTTCTCCATGAGAGTTTTCCGTCCTAGACGTAGTCGTAGACCGCTGAGGTGGCGCCACCGGAAAGCTGCGCGTAGCCCGGACCCCGATCGAAGAAGGGTTCGTTCTCGCCGCGCTCCGAGCGCAACTGATCTCGCAGCTCCGTGGTAGCAGCCTCGTCGACGGACGGCTCGTCACCGTCGATCACGACTACACCGTAGTCGTCGCGTGCACCTTCGACGGAAACCTTGCGCCACTGAATGTCTCGCAAGACCTCTTCGATCGGGCGCTCCAGTGGATCTCCCCAACCGCCGCCACCGGTGGTACGAATCCGTACGACCTCGCCGGCCTTGATCGGCTCGGCATCGGTCAGTGCGTCGAACTCACGCTCGTTCGGTCCACCCGGATCCAGGACGACGGAGAACGGCCGACCGGCCTTGCCGCCCTTGACTCCCCAGCAGGCGAGGATCGAACGGTCCGCGATGGACATGAAGTGCGCATCCTTGAGCATGCGGATGTGCTTCTCGTATCCCAGGCCGCCGCGGTAGCGTCCGGCTCCGCCGGAATCCATGGCCAGACCGAGCTTCTCGACGATGAAGGGGAAACGGCTCTCGGTGAATTCGGTCGGCAGGTTCCGTGAGTCGGGAACGACGTGAATCGTGTCCTCACCGTCGGCGTAGTAGCGTCCGCCGGAACCGCCACCGAGCACCTCACGCATGAGGTACGAGTGACCCTCGAAGTCCTCGCCGTACACACCGGTGTACCTGATGGTCTCCTGATCGGCGGGCATGTTTCCGTCCACAGCCTTGGCGACGACGCCGGCCAGCACTCCGAGCAGACGGAGGATGACAAACGTGCGAGCGTTGGTGGGGGCAGGGAAGATCGGGGTGATCAATGTTCCCTTCTCGGGGAACTTCATCTCGATCAGCGGTACGACGCCCTCGTTGACATCCAGTTCGGCCATGCGCTCCGGGGTGTCCGCGAGGTTACGCAGAATCGGGGCCAACCACTTGATGAGGAAGTTTCCGTCCGCGTAGTCACCGCAGTGGTTGATCGGACCCTTCGCCTGCGGTCCGGTTCCGTTGAAGTCCAGGATGAGTCGCTCGCCGCCCTCGTCCTCCGGCCGCGTCTTCGTGAGCGTGATGCGCTGGATGTGGAGCATCGGCTCGTCGACGCCGTCGTGCTCGGCGTAGTCCTCCCATGTGTACTCACCGACCGGGATCTTACTGAGGATTTCGCGGCGGTACGTCTCGGTGGTCGCGTCCATCATCGCGTCGAAGCACGACTCGACGGTGTCGACTCCGTATCGCTCGAAGAGTTCGGTGAGTCGACGCGCACCCATCAGGCACGCCGAGCACTCGGCGTCGAGGTCAGCGGCGAGTGCATCCGGCATGCGGGAGTTACGCGTCATGATGCGCAGCGCGGCCTCGTTGGGAACTCCCTGGTCCCACAGTTTGATCGGCGGAACCATCAGTCCCTCTTCGTACACCGTGGTGGCACCGGACGGCATGGAGCCAGGGCAGCAACCGCCGATGTCGTCGTGGTGACCGAATGCCTGAACGAACGCAACAACTTTCGGCTCGGCATCGGGAGTGACGCGGGCGAAGACAGGCACCGTGACGCACAGGTCGGGGAGGTGGCCGATGCCACCTTCGGACAGGTAGACGTCGTTGTGGAAGTACACGTCTCCCGGCTTCATCGTCTCGAGCGGGAAGTCCCGGGCGATCGGATGGACCAGCGCGGAATACGAACGGCCCGTGAGCTTGCGGAGGTTCCGGTCGTGAATACCCGCGCGGAAGTCGTGAGCGTCACGGATCATCGGTGAGCGCGAGGTGCGCGAAATGGAGGTCTCGACCTCCATTTCCACGCTGGCGAGGTAACCGGCGACGATCTCGACCAGAATCGGATCAGGTGACGCGCCGTCGGTAGCGGTGAGTCGGTACGGCTTGGCCGCGGTGGCAGCAGCAGCATCGAGAATGGCGGTCATCACTTCACTCCGTTCGAGTCGGAAGACTTCGAGATACGGATGTTCCCGAAGGTGTCGATACGTGCCGAGAATCCGGGATGGATCGGGACAGTCGAGCTGAACTCCTCGATCACGGCCGGTCCTTCGATGACGTCACCCGCACCGAGCAGCGTGCGGTCGTAGGTAGCCGTTTCGACCCAGCTGTCGAAATACGATTGACGCGAACCGGTTAGAGCCGAGTCGGCGCCGGTGCCGGCGGGGATCTCCTTGAGCGTCGGACGCTTGATCGGGCCGATGCCACTCACGCGCAGGTTGACCCACTCGACGTGCTGCGACGGGTCTCCCCGGAAGTCGTAGCCGTACAGTTCGCGGTGCGCCTGGTGGAACGCCTCGGCCGCGTCGTCCATGATCTGCGCCGTGACGGTACCTTCCGCCACCGGGACGCGAACCTCGAAGGCCTGACCGAGGTAACGTAGATCCGCAGTACGGGAGTACTTGCGCTGCGTCTCGTCGAATCCTTCTTCGGCGAGCGCGATCTCGGCTTCGCCGGCCAGCGCGTCGAACTGGCTCTGCAGGTCTTCTGCCTTCAACCGGTCGTGACGACTCACATGCGTCTGGACGTAGTCGTTGCGGACATCGACCGTCAGCAGACCGAACGCGGAGACGTTACCCGGATTGAGCGGGACAAGAACGTCTTTCAGTCCCAGAATGTCGACGAGACGGCAGGCGAGCAGGGAGCCGGAGCCGCCGAACGTCACGAGGGTGAAGTCACGAACGTCGAGGCCACGCTTGACCGTGATCTGACGCAGGGCGTTGGCCTGGTTCCACGCCGAGACCTCGAGGACGCCGACTGCACACTCCTCGAAGCCCAGACTGAGCTGTGTTGCAAGCTCTTCGAGGCCCTTGCGTGCCAGTTCTGTGTCGAGAGGGATCTCGCCACCGAGCAGGTGGGGTGGGATGCGTCCGAGCAGTACGTGCGCGTCGGTGATGGTCGGTTCGCTGCCGCCCTTGCCGTAGCACAACGGGCCGGGATCGGCGCCTGCCGACTGAGGGCCGACTCGGAGGGTGTGTTCCGGCGTCATCCACGCGATCGAGCCACCGCCGGCGCCGACGGTCACGACGTCGATCATCGGGATCTTCGACGGGTAGTTGCCCACTCGCCCTTCGGTGGTCAGCGCGGGCTCGCCCCGAACCACGACGGTGACGTCCGTCGATGTTCCGCCGCCGTCACAGGTCAACACCTGCTCGACGCCGGCCGCATCGGCGATCAGCGCGGCACCGAGAGCACCGGCAGCCGGTCCCGAAAGTACTGTCGTAATAGGCTGGTGAACAACCTCTTTGGCCGAGAGAACACCGCCGTTGGACTTCATGACGTAGAACGGAATGTCGCGGGGTTCGCCGTCGGTGGTCGAGAACTCACGCAAGCGATTCGCGATGTTGTTCACATAGTTGCGGATGTTCGGCTTGACCGCGGCGTCCACGAGAGTGGTGATGGACCGCTCGTACTCGCGGTACTCACGCAGCACCTGGCTCGAGATGCTCACCGTCGCATCGGGGAAGACTTCGAAGAGGATGTCGCGTACGCGCTCCTCGTGCGTCGGATCTGCGTACGAGTGCATGAGGCAGACGCCGATAGTGCGAATACCGCGGTCCTTGAAGAACTGCGCTGCGCTGCGGACACTCTCTTCGTCGAGCGGACGAATCTCGCTGCCGTCGAAGGAAAGGCGTCCACCGACGGTGCGTACACGATCGGCAGGGACGATGCGTTCGGGCTTGACCCAGAAGTACGAGTTGCCGTAACCGTCCGGCACCGACTGACGAGCGATTTCGAGAACGTGCTCGTAGCCCTCGGTGGTGATGAAGCCGAGATTCTCGACCTTGCCTTCGAGCAGCTTGTTGGTCGCAACCGTCGTGCCATGGCTGACCGCGCCGATCGAGTCGCCACTCTCACCGAGCTTGGCGAGTACCTTCTCGATACCGGCGAGAAAGCCCTCGGCGGGGTCCGCCGGGGTGGACGGGGTCTTGGTGGTGACGATGGCGCCGGTTTCGTCGTCCACTGCCACGATGTCGGTGAACGTTCCGCCGGTATCGATACCGACCCGAATCTTCCTGGGTTCCACGCTTCCTCCTGGGATCTTTGGCTCGTCTCGTCTGGTACCGATCGACGGTTGTGGCCTAGCCGGTAAGTGGCTCGTACCTGACGTGTAGTGCTATTCCACAGGTTCGGAAGAGCGGATTCTTTGTCACAATTCGCCGAATCGGGGGACCAAGGTTCGGCGCACGATCACGAGCGGATCTTCGCCGGCGCCCATGTGGGTTACGCGGACGTGAAAAACGCCCCGAACCTGGTCGGTTCGGGGCGTTTCCCTCATCGTGAAACAGCTGCTGACACTCCGGTGAACTACTCGCGACACCCAGAACGGGCCAGGAATCCGCCTATAGCAACACCTGACAAAGCAATCGCCGCACCGACGACGGCGCTGACCATCACCGTGCGAGCATCGGTGCCGCCCGCTGCCGGCACACCGGCCGGAAGAACCGCTGGCGCCGTGACGGCGCCGGAAACTACCGGCGCCCCCTCGACCGCCACTGCCGGTACGGCCGCCGCCACGGCGGCAGTGACCTTCTCGGGGATTCCGTTGGCAATGACGCCGTCGATGCTCTTGAAGAACACCCCGGCCATTTTCTTGGCGACACCGGTGATCATGCGCTGCCCGACGCCGCCGACCATCCCGCCGACCACGGCGTCGGCGTCGTACGAAAGCAGCGTGCCACCCTCGTTCTCCGTCAACGTGACCGTGACGTCCGCCTTCACCGTGCCGGGAGCACCAGCCCCCGAAGCCGTCATGACAAACGAATTCGGCCGATTCTGTTGCGACAGAACAACCTCGCCGTCGTACACGCCCTTGATCGACGCGACTCCCGCCATGATGGAGAGCTTGTAGTGATTGTCCGTGAGCTGCTCGAGCGACTGCACACCGGGAATGGTCGCGGCCAGTACACGACCGTCCTGGAGCTTGTCGTAGACCTCTTCGCGAGGTGCCGTCAGCTGCGCGGTGCCGGCGATTCTCATGCATTCTCCTCTGATGACGAACCCGCATGTGCGAGTCGAAGTTCGAACAGTTCGGACGGTGAAATGGGCATGGACGTGATCGAGATTCCTTCGGCGTCCTCGATGGCGGCCGCGATGACGGCGCTGGTCGGGATCACACCGGCTTCACCGGCGCCCTTCATTCCGAGTGGGTTGAGTCCCGACGGCGTGACGGTGTGATCCATCTCGAGCGAATCCGGCATCTCGGTGACGAACGGCATCAGGAAGTCCATGTACGACGCGTTGAGCATCTGGCCGTGCTCGTCGTAGACGATCCGCTCGTAGAGTGCGCCGCCGATACCCTGCGCGACGGCGCCCATGACCTGGCCTTCGACGATGCGGGGGTTGATCACGTTTCCGCAGTCGTGGATGACGACGTAACGACGGACAGTGATCTCGGCCGTCACGGGATCGGTTTCGACGATCGCCGCGTGCACTCCCGAAGCGAAGGTGGAGCTGGGCGGCGAGTAGTAGCCGGTGGCTTCCAGGCCGGGCTGCTCACCCTCGGGAATCGGCGGCTTCGACATGTCCGTGTCGGTCTTGGCGAAACCGGTAGCCAGCTTCGACTCACGGTCGAATGCATATCGTAGCGGGTTCGACAGCACGGCAACAACACTCAGCGGTACGGACGTACCCTCCACGCCGGCCTCGGTGCCGATCTTGCACACGTGGCCTTCCCGGAGTTCCAGGTCGGTTTCCGGCAGATCCAGGATTCCGGACGCGATCTTCTTCGCCTTCTCCGCGACCATCTGCGCCGCGACGTGGAAGGCCGAACCAGACATGACTGCACCACGCGAGGCGAAAGTGCCGACGGCATAACCGAACCGGCGGGTGTCACCGGTGACGATCTCGACGTCGGAGACCTTGACTCCGAGGTCGTCCGCAACGATCTGGGCGAACGCGGTCTGGTGGCCTTGGCCCTGCGTCGTCAAGCCTGTTGCGGCCTTGACCTTTCCGGACGTCTCGACCACTACGTGCGCGCCTTCGTAGGGTCCGGGTCCGGTTCCCTCGACGTACGCACCGATACCGATGCCGACCGACCGACCTTCGGCGCGAGCCTTCCTCTGGTACTCGGGAAATCCGTCCCAGTCGATGAGCTTCTTGAGCTTGTCGATGCCTGCCTGGTAGTCACCCGTGTCGTAGATCAACGGGCGTCCGTCCTGGAACATCAGGCCGAAGTCGTACGGCATGTCCTCGGGGCGAATGAAGTTCGCCTCCCGCACCGCGATCTTGTCCTTGTTCAAGTACTTGGCGATGGCGTCCATGGATCGCTCCATCGCGAACACGGCCTGCGGACGTCCGGCACCGCGGTACGGGGTCACGATGACCGTGTTGGTGTACAGCGAATAGGCGTTGACCCGGAACGACTTCGGCTTGTACGGCCCGAGAACCTGCGTCGCGGTGTTGATCATGACGATGATCCCGTACGGCAGGTAGGCGCCGTTGTCGTGCCAGAACGTGAAGTCGAAGGCCAACAGACGGCCGTCGTCGTCGAATCCGATGTCGACCTTCTGGATCTGCCCACGCTCGTGCGCACTGGAGATGAAGTGCTCTCGGCGATCCTCGACCCACTTCACCTCACAGGAGATGCCGGCCTGGCCGAGGCGTCGAGCGGCCCACGTGATCATCACTTCTTCGGGCCACGGGTGAACGATCTTGACACCGAATCCACCGCCGACGTCGGGAGCGATGCAGTGAACCTTGTTCAGTGCCATACCCAGTCGCGCGGCAATGGCGGCGCGGGCGGAGGTGGACGTCTGGGTGGAGGTCCAGAACGTGAGGGTGTTCTCGTCGCCGTCCCAGCGTGCGTAGACACCCTTGCCCTCCATCGGCATGGAAGCCGAACGCTCGATTTCGAGATCCAACGTCAGTCGGTGTGGCGCGGCGGCCAGTTCGGCATCGAGATCTCCGAACCCGTGCTGCAGGTGAGCGGCGACGTTGTCCGGAACGTCGGCGTGGACGGCGTTGTCGGCGGTGCGAGCGACGTCGATCCCCACTACCGGCTTCAACGCCTCGTAGGCGACGTCGATCTTCGCGCACGCATCCTCGGCGATGTACCGGTTGTCGGCGACGACCATCGCGATAGCTTCTCCGACGTGCTTCACCTCGTCCTTGGCGAGGGGATACCCGTTGCGCGGAGCGATGATTCCCGGATGCGGAATGAGCAGTGGCAGGTTTTCTGCCATTTCCGGAGTGTCGGCCAGGAGATCTTCGTAGGTGTAGATGGCATGTACGCCAGGCACTTCCAGCGCCTGATCGATGTCGATGTCGATGATTCGCGCATGTGCATGCGGCGACCTGACGAATGCCGCGATCAGTGCGTTGTGGCCCAGATCGTCCAGATACCGCCCCTGACCGCTGAGCAGGCGCGTATCTTCTTCACGCGGAATCGGTTTGCCGAAGAACTTGCCGTCGTCGGCAACCGAATGATCGGCCGTCGAATGATCGGTAGCGGGGTGCTTCGCCCCGTTGCGCTTTGCTGGTTTGACCGGAGTACTCATGCTTTACCCGCCCGTCCTCCGACGGGATTCGTCGTTCCCCGCACCTTGCGATCCAACGCCTCCCGAGTGGACGCGTCGTCGATTCCGAGCGGGAACTGCCCGGCTCGTTCACGCTTGATCTCGGCTGCGCGCAGAACCGACGCCCTGATGTTCTGGTATCCCGTACAACGGCAGAGGTTTCCGGCTATCGCGTCCGTTGCTTCCTCACGCGTGGGATTCGGGTTCTCCTCGAGAAAGGCCGCGATGGTCGTCACGAATCCCGGTGTGCAGAATCCGCATTGCAAGCCGTGACAATCCTTGAAGGCCTGCTGAACCGGATGCAAAGTACCGTCCGGCTCGACGAGGCCTTCGACGGTCGTGATCGATCGACCTTCGAGGCTGGCAGCGAGGACGAGGCAGGACCGAACCGGCTTTCCGTCGAGCAGCACGGTGCACGCACCACACACGCCGTGTTCACAACCGACGTGCGTGCCCGTCTTACGGAGGTGGTGACGAATGGCATCCGAAGCCAAAGTGCGGGAGGGAAGAACGACGGTGCTCGTCACCTCGTTGAGCGTGAACGTCACGGCCACATGGTGTTCACCGGTATCTGCTGCCAACTCGGCAAGTTGATCATCGATGGAGCGATCGTTTTTGGACATAGTCACCACTTTCCTGCCAGTACTGCGTTCTCACTGAGAGCGTCCGTTGCTGCCGCGAAGCCGACCCGCGCCGTGAGCGCGGACACCAACTGCGAGCGGTACGCCGCCGTCCCGTGAATGTCTGCCTCGGTATCTATCTGCGCGCGGGCGCATTCTCCGAGAGTGCGCCATCGCGGGTCTCGCTGATCCGTCGCCGACGCCCCCGCCAGCACGTCCGTGTAGTCCACGACCTGACCCAACTCTCCGGCGGACACGTACGTCATGTGTGCTTCGGCCACCAGTCCGTCGACCACGCGAATCCGGGCGACGACGCCGACCAGTGCGTAGTCACCGTGACGACGCGCGATCTCGTCGATGGCGGTTCCCACGCCGGGCTCGGCGGCCGGCACCGACACCGACACCGCGATCTCGTCCGATTCCAGGCTCGACTCGAGAGGACCGGCGAAGAGATCCGTCGACGCGATCTCGCGGGTGCCACGCACCGACTGGACGGTCACGCTGCCCCCGAGCAGTGTCAGGACTGCCGGCATCTCCGCCGACGGGTCGGCGTGGACGATGGAGCCGACGCTCGTCCCGCGGTTACGGATCGTGGGGTGCGCTACCAACTGCAGAGCACGGTTCAGTAGCGGCTGAACTCGACGAGCACCTTCGTCAGCTGCCAGCACCGAGTGCGTGGCCAAGGCTTGGAACCGCACTCCTGTGTCTTCGGACGAGGTCACCGAAGCGAGGTTCGGGATCGATCCGATGTCGACGATGTGGGCGGGGGCGGCGAGGCGCATGGACAGCAGCGGCACAAGCGACTGCCCGCCGGCGAGCACCTTCCCCTCGTGAGAGACCTCGGAGAGGATTCGGCACGCGTCCTCGACCGAGGACGGTCGGTGATAAGTCAGCGGCGACGGTTTCATTACTCAATCCTGCCTCTATGAGTCACTTCACGTTTTGTGCAGATGTGACAACGGTCACGGGTCATACCTGGCATACATTCAACTTGGCATCACGTGAGCTGCGCCACGGGCTCTTCCCGTTCGTCATCTGACGCATTCGCCCCCGGGGTCGTGCTCGGCCGTCGGCCGGACGTAGGCCTGTTCAGTTCGGGGTTCCAGGACCCTACGAGCTGGCAGAAGTGGTACATCACGATCACGACGACGGTGCCGAGCGCGATGCCTCCGAGCGAGAAGGTGTCACTGAACTTCAGAGCCGTATCGCCGATACCGATGATCAGGCCGGCGGCGATCGGCATCAGATTCAGCGGATTCCCGAAGTCGACACCGTTCTCTTTCCAGATCTTGGCGCCGAGCAGACCGATCATGCCGAACAGAACCACAAGAATTCCGCCGAGAACGCCGCCGGGCGTCGCTGCCATGACTGCTCCGAACTTGGGCGAGAAGCCGAGCAGGATCGCGATGAAACCGGCAATCACGTACGCGGCGGTCGAGTACACCCGGGTCGCTGCCATGACACCGATGTTCTCGGCGTGTGTCGTCGTGGGGGAGCCGCCTACTGCGCTGGCGATGGCGGTGGCAAAACCGTCACCGGCAATTGCGCGTCCGATGTACGGGTCGAGATCGTCGCCCGTGATCTCTGCGACTGCCTTGACGTGGCCGGCGTTTTCCGCGACCAGTGCGATGACACCGGGAAGGACCAGGACGATGAACGTGAGGCTGAACGAGGGAGCGTGGATGCCGACGATTCCGTTGGCTTCGTCCGAGAACGGCGGCAACCCGAACCAGGACGCCGAGTGCACCGAATCCCAGTTGACACGAAAGTGCTCGGTGGGTGCGCCACTACCACTGGCGGACGTGATCGGACCGGAGACCCGGTCCAGGACCCACGAGAAGATGTAACCGAAAACCAGCGCGACGAGAATGGCGATACGTCCCAGGAAACCGCGTAGCGCAACGCTCATCACGATCAGTGCCACCATCACGATCAGTGCCACCCACTGGTCCTGCGGCCAGTACAGCCCCGCGACAACCGGCGCCAGGTTGAAACCGATCAACATCACCACTGCGCCGGTCACCACCGGCGGTAGCGCTTTACTGATAACGCCACCGCCGAGAAAGTGGATGGCGATACCGACGAATCCCAGAACCAGTCCGGACACCAGAATCGCACCGGTCACTTCCGCCGTCGTTCCGCCCTGGGCACGAATAGCGGCGACACCGCCGACAAAGGCCGCGGACGTGCCGAGGTAACTGGGGACGTGCCCCTTGACCACCAGGAGGAAGAAGAGCGTACAAAATCCCGACATCATCACGGCAAGTTGAGGATTGAGGCCCATGATGATCGGGAACACGAACGTCGCGCCGAACATCGACACGACATGTTGACCACCCAACCCGATGGTTCTCGCCCAACTGAGTCGCTCGCCGGGAGCAACCACTTCACCGGGCCCGATGTTCTTTCCATCTCCGTGCAACGTCCAGATCGGCATGACGAGACCTTTCGCGAAGGAGGAAGGTGTTCGAAATGCTTTGTGCCCCAGCTCACAAACACCGTGTCTGGAGTGAAACGCTAATACAGCACCAAGATTTGGACGTGATGACAATCTGCCAGAACCCGCTCACCGAGATTGGCAACAATGGTGACAGATGATGCGGGCAGGGGTCATCGTCAGTGCTGGAGACAGTTTCGACGAAAATTGGGACCACGATAGGACGGGCCCCAACATTTTCGTCGGCTTAATGATTCCGTAACACGATGTCTGTCAACGGAAAACGAGGTACCTAACCGAGGGCTGCGAGGATCCCTGCTGCCATCTCCGCGACCTGATCATCGGTCATCACGAACGTCGGCGAAATCTGCATCGCACCCTGACCCGCAGCGCGACCCGAAATACCGTGCTCACGCAACGTCTTCACGAACGGCAAAGCCTCCGCCGGATCAACCAACTGCACCGCAGCGACCGCACCGAGCCCACTACGAACCTCCGCCACCCGCGGATGCTCCGCCAACGGCTGCAGATGCGTATGCAACGACGCCTCCAAACGCTTCGACTCCCCGAGCAAATTCTCACGCTCGACAATGTCGAGGTTCGCCATCGCCGCAGCAGCAGCACCGGCATGCCCGCCGTACGTGTAACCATGACGCCACCACGAACCCGCATAAAACGGCTCCGCCACCCGCGGCGCGATGAACACCGCACCCATCGGAAGATAACCCGACGTCAAACCCTTCGCCGTGGTCATCATGTCAGGCTGCAAATCGAAACGAGTGGATGCGAACCACTCGCCGCCGATACGACCGAAACCGGTCACCACCTCGTCGACGACAAACAGAATGTCGTGCTCACGGCAGATGTCACGCACCTCCGCCAGATACCCCTCCGGCGGAAGATACACCCCACCCGCACCGATGATCGGCTCCGCGAAGAACGCGGCGATCTTGTTCGCACCGATCCTCTCGATCAACTCGAGCAGACTCTTCGCATCATCCCAACCGACCGTCGCCGCATCCGCCATCAGCTCGCCGTAACCCTCACGGTTCACCGGAATACCCGCCAGAGCCGTTCCCGCAACATGCATTCCGTGATACGCCTTCTGACGACCGACAATGATGGCCTTATCCGGCTGCCCCACCTCATGCCAATACCGGCGAGCGAGCTTCGCCGCAGTGTCCACCGAATCCGAACCACCCGAGGTGAAGAAGATCTTGCTCCCGGCAACCGGCGCGATCGTCGCCAACCGCTCCGCCAACACCTGCGTGGTCTCGGGAACAAAATCACCGAAGTTGGAGAAATGAGCGATCTTCGACAACTGAGCCGCCACCGCGTCCGCGATCTCCGTGCGCCCGTGCCCGACATTGGTGAACCACAGGCCCGCCGTCGCATCCAGATACCGAGTGCCCTCGCGGTCCCAGATGTACGCCCCCTCACCGCGAGAGACGACAAACGCGCCGTTCTTCTCCACAGCGCCCATGTCCGCGAACCCGTGCCACAATGCCGAAGCCATCGTCGTTCTCTCCCAACTGGATACGTTCGAAATAGATGAGTCAGTTCACGTGGAGTGCGGGCGGAAGAACCCGCTCGACCCACTGGGTTGCCTGCTCGAATGCGTAGGCGAGTTGGAGTACGTCCACGTCGGCGCCGTGCCGACCGATGATCTGGATACCCATGGGAAGCGAACGATCGTCGAAGCCGACCGGCATCCCCGCAACCGGAACTCCGGCCATCGTCCAGGGAACAACCGTCTCCATCCACCGGTGATACGTGTCCATCGACCGCCCGTCGACGGTCTCGGGCCAGTGAGTGTTCTTGTCGAAAGGAAACACCTGAGCACTCGGCGCGAGAATGTAGTCGTACGTTTCGAACATCTTGGTAACGGCCGACAGCCAGCCGTTGCGGGCCTCCGCAGCCTTGGTCACGTCGAGTGCCGAGAGGGTGACGGCATGCTCGAGTTCCCACAACAGTTCGGGCTTCATCAACTCACGCATACTCGGGTCGTTGTACTGATCGATCAAGCCGAGCTGCGCCCACCAACGCCATCGCAAGAACAGTTGCCAGATGTCCTCGGGTTTGAAGTCGGGAAGCGCCGCCTCGACGCGGCACCCCAACTGTTCGAAGACCTCGAACGAGGATTCACACAACTCGAGAACTCCAGGTTCGGTTGCCAGGTAACCGTTCCAGTCACCGACCCATGCGATCCGAGAGCCTTTCAGATCACGTGCGAGGCTTTCGGTGAACACAGCGGGATCCTCACGAATCCCCAGCGGTGCATAAGCATCCGGCCCTGCCATCGTGGAGAGCAGGTGAGCTACATCGGTGACGGTTCGGCCCATCGGGCCTACAACCGCGCCCTGCGCGATGAATCCCGTCTCCGGTATCCGACCCCACGATGGTCGAAACCCCACGACGTTGTTGAACGCCGACGGGTTTCGGAGCGAACCCATGTAATCGCTTCCGTCTGCCACCGGCAGCATGCGAAGCGCCAGCGACGCTGCGGCGCCTCCGCTGCTACCGCCGGCAGTGCGCGAATTGTCGTACGGAGACACCGTAGTACCCCACACCGGGTTGTACGTCTGGGATCCGAGCCCGAACTCCGGGGTGTTCGTCTTGCCGATCACAATGGCACCGGCAGACTTGATCCGCTTGACGAACAGGTCGTCCTCTTCGGCGATTCGGTCCGCGAACATCGGCGACCCGGAGGTGAACGGCAGACCCTTGGCTGCCGAAAGATCCTTCACTGCATGCGGAAACCCGTGCATCCAACCGAGATACTGCCCACTCGCCAACTGCGAATCACGCTCGCGCGCCTCCGCCGTCAACGCTTCCCGATCCCGCAAGGCAACTATCGCGTTCACCGCCGGGTTATGTGCTTCGATCTGGTCGAGGAAGCTGTCCATCACCTCGACACACGACACTTCACGCCTGCGTATCAGACCACTGAGCGTGACCGCATCGGCCATGACGAGCTCGCGATTTTCGGGCGCACCGGAAACGCTCTCGTCGACAGGGTCAGCAGCATGAACCATCGTGAATCCTTTCAAGCAGTGAAGTGGGGTGCGCCGGAGCGGACTCGCCGCCACCGGCAACTGATTCGAGGACGAATTACCGGTGGCGGCGCGACTGTCGAGGTTTCCAGCGAGGTTCTTGCCTGTTACTGACCGAGGTCGACGATCGCGGCGACAGGGCCGCCACCCTCGGGGCCCTGATGCGCTGCCGAGACCGACACGAACACAGCCGGATCACCGGTGACAGCGGCAGTGACTCCACCGACACACGACTTGATCTGGCGGTGCCAGTGCACGTCGGAATCGTCGAGCATCGCATTACGACGGCCACGGACCGTTCCGTCCTGACTGGCCTCGCACTTCAAGAACACGTTGACGAGTTGACCGTCCAGGTCGCTCGAGTGCGGCCGCTCCGGAAGTTCGAGCCCGGCGTCACGGATCGCCGCCCAGATTCCGTCCTGGTCGAGCGGATCCTTCATCACGCTGTGGCCGATCCGGTAGCGTCCGCCGACGCCACGTGCATTACCGACGACGACGATCTGAGCCCGGTCCAACTCGACGCCGGACGAGCAGGATGCGACAGAAGAGAAGAGTTCGCGGCTGTGCATGACATCCTCGTCGGACGGCATGTCGATTTCGCCGAGCGCAACCGCGATCCCGAGGGCCGTACCGCCGTTGGACAGGTCCATCGACTCGTGAGTTTGTTCGGTCCACACCGTCTTGCCGCGACTCTTGGCGTCACGGATGGTGTGGATTGTCAGCAACGGAGTCTTGGTCTGTACGTAGTGCACGTCGGCGGGATCGGTGATGCCGGCATTGGCCATCGCATCTTTCACTGCCGCAGCCACTTTGGTGATCATCGCCGTACGACCGATGTCCTCGGGCAGCAACTGCTCACTCATCGCGACACCCACGGTCAGGCGCGGCTCGTCGGTCTTGGTGACCTTGTCTGCCGGTACCGTCGCGAAGATCGTCGCGTGCGGGCTGATCACACCGTCCGTGCCGCCGGACCAGACGATCGGCACCTCTGCCACCTCTTCGGGGCTGCGATTACCCTTGGCGGAGAGAACCTCTCGAAACGCGCGGTCCGCGATGATGCGCGTGTAGTCGTTGACGCCGCCGTTACCCTCGGTTTTGCCGATGACTGCAATGACGCGGTCGGCCTCGAGGACACCGTCGTCGATCAGCTTGGCGAGCTCACTGGCGTCGGAGACGCTGTGTAGCGGAACCTTACGGACCTCGATTGCTTCGGGCATTGGCATCTCCTTGTATAGGGAATCGTGGAGGCAAAATTGGGCCTTGACAGCTCCCGGCGCCCAGTCCAGCCGAGCGGTTCGGAACTGCCATGCCGACCACGCTATGACGACTCGAACCCTTCGGCATCGTCAATACTTGCCCAAACGAAAACCGTGATTGGTTATTTCGACTCCGATTCACCGGTTGTGCGCCGCCCCATCGGTTCTCACTTACGATTCGTCCATGGACACCACTGTTGTCGACCATCCGCTGGCGGCGTCGCTGCTCACGACCATGCGCGACGCTCGCAGCGACAACGCAACGTTCCGGTCCGCCCTGCGCAGACTGACCCATATGTTGGTCTACGAGGCCATGCGCGGCGCAGAAGTGGAACAGTTCGACATCGAGACGCCAGTTGCTCCGACGCTGGGAGTGCGGCTGGCAAATCCACCGCTCCTGGTACCGGTCTTGCGAGCGGGCCTCGGCATGGTCGAACAGGCGAGTGCCCTCATTCCGCAGGCAGGCGTAGGTTTCGTGGGAATGGCGCGAGACGAGAAGACACACCAACCGGTTCCGTATCTCGAGTCCCTGCCTGCCGATCTGTCGGACACCCCCGTCTACGTCCTCGATCCGATGTTGGCGACCGGTGGATCCATCATCCGCACAATCGATCTGCTCATCGCACGCGGAGCCACCGATGTGACTGCAATATGTGTCGTCGTGGCTCCGGAAGGGATCGAAGCGCTGAGGAAGTCCGGACATCCAGTCAGGCTCCTCACTGCGAGCATCGACGACGGCCTGAACGAAAATGCTTTCCTGGTACCTGGACTCGGAGACGCGGGCGATCGCCAATTCGGACCTCGATAGTTGGCAGACATCGGGAGATCTACTCATTTCGAGAGGACATTTTCGTCAACTGTTGACAATGTTCGCAGCGTGATCGCGCGTAGTCTCGCGACATGGATAGATCTGCCAAATATTCGAGCGAAGAGCTTCAACATTTGCCAGAAGGTGGCGACTACAGGTTGACGGTTCGGGATGTCCTCGAGCTGCCCAGTCTGCATGGAGCCGAAGTCCTTGCCGGGCACGGGGGGTTGCGCCACCTCGTCCAATCGGTGAACGTGATGGAAGTACCGGACATCCTCGCTTGGGTGAAGCCGAACGAACTGTTGGTGACTACCGGGTTCCCGCTGCGCTACGGGCGAACCGGAGAGCTTCTCGACGATACCGATCTCAGCGACCTCGTCGACGGTCTCGCACGCCGAGGGGTCGCGGCACTTGCCGTGAAAACCGGCCGCTATCTCGACGAACTGCCGGAAGCCATGCTGCACATGGCAGAGCAGCGAGGGCTGCCGTTGTTGGTTCTTCCCGTCACCGCAGGGTTCGACGAGGTGATCTCGGAGGTCTTCACCAAGTTGGTGGCGAAGCAGTCTGCGGCACTCGACATTGCCGACCGTCTTCACCGCTCGTTGACTTCGATCGTCTTGGAAGGTGGCGATCTACCCCAGATTGCAGCAGAATTCGCCGCGCTTTTCGACGTCAGCGTTCTGATCTGCTCGCCGGACGGAAGGGTGTTGACCGAGGCCGGGGATTCAGCTGCACTGAACGCGCTTCCGTTGTTCGAGAGCACCGGTCGGTTCCTGACCGAACGGGTCGCTGTCGGTTTACAGAACGCGCCCAAGGGATTTCCTGGTCAGTTGGCGCTCACCCGAGTGGTGGCCGGCGGCACCGACCACGGCCGGATGGTGGCGTACGCCGGCACCCACGAACTCGGCGCAGTTGTCGTTCAAGCGCTGGAGCGAGCGGCCACCGTTGCCGCGCTGGCCGTCACCAAACAGCTGGCAGTTGCGGCAGTGGAATCCAAGTTCCGCGGCGACTTCCTCCGCGACGCACTGATAGGCGAAGCCGGCTCGCCGGCGGAAGTGAGCGCGCACTTCACCCAGTTGGGGTGGGATGTCACTCGTCCACTTGCCGTTGTGGTTGCAGAACTCGACGTCGATCACCCGGAATCCCAGCACGCGAATTCCACTCGCACGGACCAAGATCGACTCAGCGACGGCTGGCAACAAGTGGTCCGAACACACGAGCGGACGGCGCCGTCCGTCGGGTTTCGACACGAGGTGGTCACGCTTTTCCCGACCAGCACCGACCGTGCGGTTCGGGACATCGAAGGGTTGGTGCGCAAGGTTGCCGGCGATCGCACCAGCGGCCGCCGATCCTTCAGCACGGGAGTGAGCCGGGTGATCTACTCCCTGGCCGATCTACCCGCGGCCTACGACCAAGCCTGTACAGCCGTGGTCGTCGGCCGACGTATCAACGGGCCGGGGCAGATCGCACACTTCGACGAACTCGGTGTACACCGACTCCTCTCGCTCCAGACGGACAAGAGCGAACTGCGTTCGTTCACCGATGACGTTCTGAAGTCCTTGTCGGCGGACAACGCCGAAGCCGCTGACCTGCGTCTGACACTCCAGACCCTGCTCGACTGCAATTGCAATGTCGCCGAGGCCTCCCGGGCGCTGCACATGCACTACAACACTTTGCGTTACAGAATCGGAAAGCTGGAGAGCGTCGTCGGATCGTTCACCGACGACCCCGTCCTTCGATTGAACGTCTCACTCGCCCTGCAGGTCATGAAGATGCACGAAATGTCATGACTTCGCACGATATGAGCTGACAGAACGTCCCGATAGCGGTTCGATACAACCGCAATCCAGCCGTGCGGTGAGCGTTCGTCACTTCTTACCCACCACTGATACCCGTCATCGGCAAGGTTACCCATGTGCCGTTGACCGGTGCGCGCTTACGGTTCGAAAGACGGGCCGCACATACCTCCTTCAGTGGCCCTGGCCGATTTCTCGGTCCAGCGGACCGGAGTCGACCGAACTACGGAGGCCTCAACCACCAACTGGCTCAGCCAATTACACCAGAACACGGCGGTGCGACATGAACTCGACTTCGAAGCCTCACAACACAAGTGCTCGTAGTGGTCCGTTACACGACGTGATTGTCGTCGACCTCACGCGCGCACTCGCGGGTCCTCACGCGGCAATGATGCTCGGCGATCTGGGCGCCGACGTGATCAAGGTCGAATCACCTCACGGCGGCGACGACACCCGTGGGTGGGGGCCGCCATTTGTGAAGCCACCGCTGGAACCACCGAACGCGCAACGGGAATCGACGTACTTTCTGTCCACGAACCGGAACAAGAAGTCGATCACGCTCGACCTCAAATCCGACAGCGGGCGCGCAACCCTCGAAGATCTCGTCTGCCGCGCCGACGTTCTCATGGAGAACTTCCGTACCGGAGTTCTCGATCGACTCGGATTCTCGACCGAGCGGCTGGCCGAACTCAATCCTCGCCTGATCGTCCTGTCCATCAGCGGTTTCGGCCACGACGGCCCGGAAGGTGGCCGCGCCGGCTACGACCAGATCGCCCAGGGGGAGGCCGGACTCATGTCGCTGACCGGCTCGAGTCCGGACGACGTTCAACGAGTCGGAGTTCCGATCGCCGATCTTCTCGCCGGGATGTACGGGGCGTTCGGCGTCGTCGCGGCTTTGAAGGAACGTGAACAGACGGGGAGAGGCCGTGTCGTTCGAACATCGCTCTTGGCCAGCGTGGTCGGTGTTCATGCGTTTCAGGGAACGAAGTGGACCGTCGCCGGCGAGGTAGGCACAGCGCAGGGCAACCACCATCCCTCCATCGCACCGTACGGACTCTTTCGTACCGGCGATGGCGCAGTACAGATCTCGGTCGGCAGCGAAAGCCTGTGGAGAAGATTCTGCGAAGGGTTCGAACTCGATCCAGACGCACCGGGTATGGCAACAAACGCCGAACGCGTCGAGAATCATTTCCAGGTAGTCGAATTGATCGAACGTACCTTCAAACCGTACTCGCGTGACGAGCTTCTGACCGAACTGGACCGCATCGGAATTCCGGCAGGACGGGTCCGGACGATCTCCGAAGTGTACGAATGGGAACAGACCCGATCACAGGGGTTGCTCGTCGACGTCGACCACAGCACGCTCGGAAACATCACCCTGCCCGGCCCGCCGCTACGATTTTTCGATCCGGACGGAACCGAGGTGACGGAGACCCGCCACACTGCACCTCCGGTTCTCGGTGAAGACACTGACGAAGTCATGTCGTGGCTACAAGGATTCACCCGATGAACCGCCTGTCGGCTCGCGACATGCTCGACCTGGTGATCGATGCCGGCACCTGGGAGTCGTGGGATACCCCTCCGATACCGGTGGCGACCGACTCCGACTACACCGAAGCGCTTCTTCGTGCCCAGGAGAAGACCGGACTCGACGAGTCCGTCCTGACCGGAAGCGCCTCCATCAGAGGCCGCCGCGTGGCAATCATCGTCTGCGAGTTCGGTTTTCTCGGTGGATCGATCGGCGTGGCAGCGGGCGAACGCCTCGTCGTCGCCATCCGTCGAGCGACGCACGAGCAGCTGCCCCTTCTTGCGCTTCCCACCTCCGGAGGAACGCGTATGCAGGAGGGGACAACGGCATTTCTGCAGATGGTCAAGATCACCGCGGCGCTCATCAAGCACAAAGAAGCGCATCTGCCCTACATCGTCTACCTCCGAAACCCCACCACCGGAGGCGTATTCGCGTCCTGGGGGTCGCTCGGTCACGTGACGATCGCGGAGCCGGGAGCCCTGGTCGGATTCCTCGGCCCCCGGGTGTTCGAGGCTTTGTACAACTCACCTTTCCCCGTCGGTGTCCAGACAGCGGAGAACCTTCACGAGCACGGACTCATCGATGCGGTGAGGCCGCCAGACCAGCTCGCCGAAATCGTCGACCGCGCGTTGCGCATCATCACCTCGAGACGCCGTGGGTGCTCGTTGCCGAGTGACCCGTGCTCGTACGACTGCCCACCCGATACGTCAGCCTGGGAATCCGTCGTCGCATCCCGGCGCGAAGATCGACCGGGGATCCGGGAAGTGTTGCTTAATTCTGCCTCGGACATGCTCCCGCTCAACGGAACCGGCCAAGGCGAGAACGATCCCGGCATCATGCTCGCGCTCGTTCGCTTCGGCGACATGCCCTGCGTCCTTCTCGGACAGGACCGACGCGGACAGACTGCGCACTCCCCACTCGGCCCCGGCGCTCTGCGGGAAGCTCGGCGAGGAATGCGGCTTGCCGCAGAACTCGATCTGCCATTGGTGACGATCATCGACACGGCAGGCGCGGCACTGTCGAAGGAAGCCGAAGAAGGTGGATTGGCCGGCGAGATCGCTCGGTGCATAGCCGACATGATTTCACTCGAGGTCCCCACCATTTCCCTCCTGCTCGGGCAGGGCACCGGCGGCGGAGCCCTGGCACTGATTCCGGCCGATCGAGTGCTGGCGGCCCGCCATGGTTGGCTGTCGCCCTTACCTCCCGAGGGTGCGAGCGCGATCATGTTCCACGACATCACGCACGCTCCGGAGATGGCGGCCAGTCAAGGGATACGGTCCTTCGATCTGCTCGCAGGCGGCATCGTCGATCGGGTCATCCCCGAATGTCCCGATGCTGCGGACGAATCCGCCGCATTCTGCACTCGTGTCGGAGCGGTACTGCACTACGAGCTGAGCGTGCTCACTGCTACCGATGCGACCGAACGGCTCATCACCCGCACCGAACGCATCGACCGTATCGGCCTGGTCGAAGCCAGCACCGCCGTCTGATCGATCAGTACACAGAACACACACCGCGAAAGGCCGGACATCCTCCAAGGAGGATGTCCGGCCTTCGACAATCGAGCACACTCAGCCAAGCGTCACGTGAGCTGCGGGGCGGGTTCTTCCCGTTCTCCGCCGGGAGCCTTCGAATCCGGCTTGTTCGGTTCCGGGTTCTTCGCATTCAGCTCCGGGTTCTTCGAACCTATGTACTGGCACAGGTGGTACATCCCGATCACGACAATGGTGCCGAGCGCGATGCCGCTGAGCGAGAACGTGTCACTGAACTTCAGGGCCGTGTCGCCGATACCGATGATCAGGCCGGCCGCGATCGGCATCAGGTTGAGCGGATTGCCGAAGTCGACGCCGTTCTCCTTCCAGATCTTGGCGCCGAGAAGCCCGATCATGCCGTAGAGCACCACGGTGATTCCGCCGAGAACGCCGCCGGGCGTCGCCGAGATGACGGCACCGAACTTGGGGGAGAAGCCGAGCATCATCGCGACGATGCCCGCGACCGCGTAGGCGGCGGTGGAGTACACACGGGTCGCTGCCATGACACCGATGTTCTCGGCGTACGTCGTGGTGGGCGAACCGCCGACGCTGCTGGCGATAGCGGTGGCGAAACCGTCACCGGCAAGCGCGCGTCCCATGTACGGGTCGAGGTCGTCCCCGGTCATCTCGGCCACGGCCTTGACGTGGCCGGCGTTCTCCGCGATCAACGCGATGACACCGGGAAGAACCAGGATGATGAACGTCAGGCTGAACGACGGGGCGTGGATGCCGACGATTCCGTTGGCCTCGTCCGAGAACGGGGGCAGGCCGAACCACGACGCCGACTGCACCGAATCCCAGTTGACGCGGAAGTGCTCGGTGATCTGACCGGTGCCTGCGTCGTACGAGGTGATCGTGCCCGAGACCCGGTCGAGGATCCAGGAGAGGACGTAGCCGAAGATCAGCGCGAGGAAGATTGCGATGCGCGCCATGAAGCCGCGTAACGCGATACTCATGACGATCAGGGCCACCATGACGATCAGAGCCACCCACTGGTCCTGCGGCCAGTACAGCCCCGCGACGACGGGTGCCAGGTTGAATCCGATCAGCATCACCACTGCCCCGGTCACCACCGGGGGAAGAACCTTGAATACGACCCGGCCACCGAGGAAGTGGATCGCGATACCGATGGCTGCGAGGACCAGTCCGGACACCAGGATCGCACCGGTCACCTCCGCAGAGGTTCCGCCTTGGGCACGAATAGCGGCGATACCACCGACGAAAGCCGCCGACGTACCGAGGTAGCTGGGAATGCGTCCCTTGACCACCAACAGGAAGAAGAGCGTACAAAAGCCCGACATCATCACGGCAAGTTGAGGATTGAGGCCCATGATGATCGGGAACACGAACGTCGCGCCGAACATCGACACCACGTGCTGGCTGCCCAGCCCGATGGTTCTTCCCCAGCTGAGCCGCTCGCCGGGAGCAACCACTTCACCCGGTTTGATGTTCTTTCCATCTCCGTGCAACGTCCAAATCGGCATGATGGGACCTTTCGTGCAGAGGAAGGTGTCCGAACGCTGAGTGTGCTCCAGCTCACAAAACACCGTGACTGGAGTGAAACGCTATTACAGCGCGGAGGTATCGACGTGATGACAATCTGCCAGAACCCGCCGACCCGGATTGGCAATATTAGTGATTGATGCCGCGCATCGCGGTTATCTTCAGTGCTAGAGACAGATCCAACCGGAGTTCGGGTTGCGCCGTGAAGGGTCCCAGCATTTTCTCCAGCTTAACGACCCTGTAACGCAGTGTGTTGTAATGGAAGTGGAGCTTGCGCGCGGTCTCGGCGATGTTGATGTTGGTCGCGAGCAGGACTTCCAAGGTCTTGCGCATGTCCTGCGCTTCGGCAGTTTCCTCCGTCAGTTCCCGCAATGTCTCACGGGCGAACGTCTCCAACTCGTTTTCGTCCTCGACCAGACTGAGCAGTCTGTACACGCCGAGATCGTCGAACTGAGTCACCGTCCACGGACCTGAGATCCGGCGGCCGACAGTCAATGCGGTGCGCGCCTGGCTGTAGAGCGCGGGGACGGCGTCGATCGCCGCTGCCGGCCGGGACACCCCGACACTGAACGGCCTTCTCCCGCCGCCACCTTCACCGCGAACGACTGTGACGAGATCCCGCACCAAGGCCATCGTGTCGGTGCCGACGCCCATCACGATCACCGTCTCACCCGTCAGCGCGGTCACCGCCGCACCGGGATCACGGTGGGCGATCGCGCCGGAGAACGCCATCGCCTGACGGTCGACGACGGGCAGCCGAGCGGGCGCCGCCGAGGCCGGTTCGTCGACCGGGTCCGGTTCGATCGAGACGATCACCAGCGGGCGATCGAAGTCCCACCCGAACGTCTTGGCGTGGGAGACAACGTGATCGTGATCCCCGGCACGGCCGAGGAGCAGGTCGTGAACGAAGTTCGCACGATGGCGCTCTTCCACCGATGCCACGGCTTGTTCACGGGTGATCACCAACGCGCACACCGACGCGGCCCGCTCGACCAGGTACTGGTCGTAACTCGTCATCACGCGCTCACCGGTGAACAACGCGAGACGCCCGTGGTCGATGTGATTGGCGGAAATCGCGGACACCGCGATGAATTGACCGTCGAACTCGTGCAGACCCAACCCGCCCTCGACGGTGTCGGTCCGCAGACGACCGGTGGAATCGACAGCCGGACAGGCCGACAGATTCTTGCGCTCCGCGGCGTCCCCAGCCCGGCAGATCTCGCGTCCGTCCGAAGTGGTGATCAGGGCGGCGCCCTTCATCTCCCGTGCAATGACTTCGGTCAATTGCGGGAGACCGCCGCCGCCCATCACGACGTCGACCAGCAACCGTCGCAACCGCTCGGCCCCGAACATGGCGTCGATCTGGGCCGACTCCGTCTGCTCCCGGCCTCTGGCCGCAGGGTGATCGCATGCACCGTGAAAAACCAGGAGCGGGAAGCCGGCGCTTTCGGCCGCGTCGACCAGTTCCGGCGCGAGAGTGTCACCGTCTGCGCCGAATTGGACGGCAAGTGCCGCAACTCCACGCGTCGACAACCGTCCGACAAATGCTTTGAAGGTTTCGGTGACCCTGGCGAGGGTTTCCGGCGTGGTGATCAGCAACTGTCCGTGTCGCAGCCACGGTCCGATGTCCGGAACCGCCATGAATCCCACCCGGGCCACCGTCGGGTCGTCGGAGCCGCCGGCAACCTTTCGAACACCAGGAAGGAGCGAGGTTCGAAGAAGTTCGGAGAGAACAGCATTCACCTCGGATGCCGGTACGGCCGGGTTCGCCACTTGGCAGGCACCTCGATTTCATTCGGATCACGGAAGATGGTTCACGAAAGAAACGATCCTATCCCCACCGAACACAAGATGTCCGAATTCAGCGCAGTCGACTCAGGCCGTTCGATGCAGGGCGGTCGGATTCTCCTGAGGTGGCGGGTGGATCGGCCCCTGCAGATCCCGCAGTTCCAAACCGGAGGCATTGCGCAGGGTCTTGGTCATCTCGGCGAGGATCGACACTGCAGTTTCTTCTGGCGTCCTGGCGCCGAGATCCAACCCGATCGGTGAGTGCAGGCGCCCCAGCTCGGCGTCGGTGACGCCTCGCTCCTTCAACAGCGCCACCCGACGCTCATGCGTCGCACGACTTCCCATCGCACCCACGTATGCAGCCGACGAACGCAGCGCGATCTCGAGCAACGGGATGTCGAACTTCTCGTCGTGGGTGAGCACGGCCAGGACGGTTTTGTTGTCGATCGGTGCGGTTTCGAGGAACTTGTGTGGCCACATGACGACCAGATCATGGGCATCGGGGAAACGCGCTCGAGTCGCGAAGACCGGCCGTGCGTCCACGACGGTCACGCGGTAACCAGCAAAGGCGCCCAACGTACACATCGAGGCGGCGAAGTCGATGGCTCCGAAGACGTACATCCGCGGTAGTGGCGCGAAGATCTCGACCAGCAGGTCGTGCTGCGAATCGATGAGAGTTCCCGCGGGTGCGACAAAAGCTACGGACTCACCGGTCTCCATCGTGCGCAGCAGGATGGCGACCTCGTCCTCCGTGGCATCCAGATCCCCGCTGCGTCGGCCGTGCTCGACGACGAGGTGCCGTGCCGGCGCGCCCGGACGCACTTCGGTGACCACGACGACGGGCGTATCGGCCTCGATCCGGTCACAAACCTGACCGAACTCGGTGAAATCGGCTCCGACGGCCTGGACAAACACTTCGATGGTTCCGCCGCAGGTCAGACCTACTCCGATGGCGTCGTCGTCGGAGACGCTGAAGACCTCGACGCGGCTGGTGCCGTCGGCGAGAACCTCCTGGGCGATCTCGTACAGCGCACTCTCGATGCACCCGCCCGAGACGCTGCCGACCACCTCGCCGGAGCGTGAGACGGCCATGGAAGCACCGGGCATGCGTGGTGAGGATCGCCAGGTACGGACAACCGTCGCCAGTGCAAAATCCTCGCCACGGGCGTGCCACTGCGCCAGCTGAGTGGAAATGTCGCGCATCGCCTCGCCTCCCGCTTGCATCGCCGTACGTAGAGAGTTCACGGTATCGGCCCACCGCAATCCTGCCTGTCACACAATGCGCCTAAATCCGGCCCCTGCAGTTGTGCAATGTCGCCGTCGCATCACCTTGCGCTCTCGACCAGTGTTGTCACCGAGCCCAGCCGAAAGCAGGCCTGACCTTCATTCTTCCCCTCTCCGACGATCACTGCAGCGGTAATTCACGCAGATGGTGCGACGGATCGAGTGGGCGACGTTGCACACCACAGAACCGAGGTTTCTACGATGGACCAATTGCTCAGCGGTATCAAAGTTCTCGACCTCACCCGCGCTCTCGCGGGGCCTTTGTGCACGTCGCTGCTGTCGGACTTCGGCGCCGACGTGGTCAAGGTCGAAACCCGTGGCTCCGGCGACAGTTCGCGTCAGTGGCCGCCGTTCGACGGCGATCGAAGCCTCTACTTCGCGTCCGTGAACCGCGGCAAGAGGTCGATCGCCATCGACATGCGCAGTGACCGCGGACGGAAACTGCTTCGCAGCCTGGCCCTCGACGCGGATGTGCTGGTCGAGAATTTCCGTCCGGGAGTACTGGCCGACATGGGGCTCGATCCCGATTCGCTCGAGCAGGAGAATCCAGGGCTCGTCGTGATGAGCATCAGTGGTTTCGGCCCGGTGGGCCCCGACCAGTTCGCGCCCGGACTCGATCAGGTGGCCCAGGGCATGTCCGGGTTGATGTCGGTCACCGGTGCCGGTGAACAGACCCCGATGCGGGTCGGAATCCCCATCATCGACACGGTCTCGGGCATCTACGCGGCGCTGGGAATCACGGCGGCACTTGCCTCTCGCGGTCGCGACGGTCGTGGGCACCGCGTGCAGACCTCGTTGCTGGAATCCGCGATCTCGATCATGACTTTCCAGGCGCAGGACTACCTGAGCACCGGGCGGGTTTCGACGCCGAACGGCAATACGCACCCGACCATCACGCCGTACGGCGCTTTCGACACCGCGGACTTCCCGATCAACATCGCCACCGGGTCGGACAAGCACTGGATCGCGCTGTGCTCGGTTATCGGCGACCCCGACCTCGCCTTCCGTGCCGAATATGCCACGGGTAAAGAGCGTTTGGCACACCGTGACCAACTGACCAAAGAACTCGAGGAGCTACTGACCGCAAAAGGGGCGGCGCAGTGGATCGCCGAGATCCGCGGTGCCGGAATTCCCTGCGGCCCGATCCATTCGATCGATCAGGTGTTCTCCGACCCGCAGGTCGAGGCTCTGCAGATGGTCGAGCAGACGCACAGCGCCGACGGGACGTCGATTCCCGTTGTCCGCGGACCGTTCTGGGTGGACGGCAAGACTCTTCCCGTCAGAAATGCGCCACCCATGACTCTCGGCGGTGACGCCGACGGGGTACTCGCCGACTTCGGCCTTCGCCCGGAGGAGATCGAGGACCTTCGCGCGAATTCGGTGATCTGACCGCACACTAGTAACAGAGCAGACGCTCTGTTACTGTGCGTTCATGCCTCGGCCCCGCGTCCACGACCTCGACACACTGCTCGACGCTGCCGAAAAGCTTGCCGCCACTGCCGGGCCGAGCGCGGTCACGGTGCGGGCGGTCTCCGACGCCACCGGTGTGTCCAACGGGGCGATCTATCACGCATTCGGCTCTCGCAGTGGATTGGTCGGAAGCGCGTGGCTGCGTGCCGCGCAACGATTTCTCGCGCTTCAGCAATCGAGAGTGGACGACGCTCTCGCGGACCCCTCGCCGACCTCCGCGGTTTCCGCCGTCGTCGCAGCTGCCGAAGTTCCGGCCGTCTTCGCGCTCGACTACCCACAATCCGCGTTGCTGCTGCTGACGATCCAGCGCGACGAACTGCTCGGCACCGACGTCCCCGCCGACATCGCCGAGAAACTCACACAACTCGACCGGTCTCTGGTCGACTTGTTCATCCGATTGTCGACCGCGCTCTGGGGTCGCACAGACGGCAGAGCCGTCGAGGCAATCGAGGCCTGTGTTGTCGGCCTGCCTACCGGGCTACTCATTCATCCCGCCACACGCGCCGACGGTTGGCGAGTCCCCGACGCCGCAGCACGCGCGCGGTTGGATGCGGCGGTTCGCGCCGTTCTGAGTTTGGATCCACCACTCCCACAGTCCCGCAACAGGAAAGGCCCGTCATGACCACAACTCTGCGCTTCGAAGACAAGATCGCCGTTCTCGATCTCGGCGAGGACGAGAATCGTTTCTCGCCGGATTGGCTCGACTCCGTCGACAAGCTGCTCGATCAGGCTCTGAGCGAAGGCGCACACGCTCTGGTCACCACGGCGACGGGCAAGTTCTACTCCAACGGACTCGACCTCGACTGGCTTGGCGCGAACGGCAACAAGGCGAAGTGGTATGTGCAGCAGGTGCAGTCGCTGTTCGCTCGGATGTTGACGTTCCCGATGCCTACCGTCGCTGCGATCAACGGCCACGCCTTCGGGGCCGGCGCAATGCTCGGCATCGCGCACGATTACCGCGTCATGCGCGATGATCGCGGTTACTACTGCTTCCCGGAGGTGGACATCAACATCCCGTTCACCGAAGGAATGGCAGCTCTCATCCAAGCCAAACTCAGCCCGGCGTCGGCAATCGTCGCCATGACCACGGGGCGGCGATACGGCGGAAGTGACGCATTTGCAGCCGGTTTGGTGGACTTCACCGCATCCGTCGATGCTTTGACCGCCAAGGCCATCGAAATGGTTGCACCGATCGGGCCGAAGAATCCGGGCACGCTGGGCGCGATCAAGTCGACTATGTTCGCGTCAGTGGTCACCGCCCTGAATACCGACGGCTAGAAGCGATGGACTACGTTCTCGCAGAGCCGCTTCCAGATCATCGGCGACACTTTCGGCATCGCGACCTTCGGTGCTCAGAACCACGTCGACTCCACTGAGCGTCGGTATCGAACCGGCCAGCAGTTGTGACGCTTCCACAAGATCGTCCAACCCGGCCCAGCCGGCCGGTTCACGTTCGATGATTCTGGTGCGCAACGTATCCGGATCGGCCTCGAGGCGCGCCAACAGGTGCCCCTCGGCGCCGGTCGCGGCCAGCAGGGCACGCCCGTAGTCGTCGTCTTCGACAGTCGCCGTGAGGAAGAGGAGTTCATACCCCGCTTCCCGGTACGACGCGCACAGCATCCCGACGTGTGCGATTGCCCGTTCGGTCCCCAGCGGCGGGTAGCACCGCTCGAGTTCGTCCACCTCGATCATCGCGTTGCTCACCCCGACCTCGCCGAGTCGATCGTGAAGCGCGGTCAGCACGGAACTCTTCCCCGCGCCCGGCGGGCCTGTCAGCAGCAGTACGAACACGCCTCCACTATTCCAGAGCCGTGAGCATGTCCAGAGCCTTGTGCAGGCGCGGGGCGGCGAGAAGGCTGGAGAAGACAGCTTGACGTGTACAGCAGCCCTGATCGGAGCACAGCGATGACCACCACGATCACCGAAATCGCGCCGGACATCTACCGACTGTCGACCTTCGTGGACGAAGCCAACCTCACGATGAACCAGTTTCTCGTCGACGGCGAGGAACCCCTGCTCTTCCACACCGGGCAGCGCGCGTTGTTCACCTCGGCTTCCGACGCACTCTCCACGTTGATCGACATCGGCCGACTGAAATGGATCACGTTCGGTCACGTCGAGGCCGACGAGTGCGGATCAATGAACTCCTGGCTTGCGGCAGCCCCCGAAGCACAAGTGGCCCACGGCGCGATGGGGTGCTTCGTCCAGGTCAACGATCTGGCCGATCGGGCGCCACTTCCCTTGCAGGACGGCGACGTACTCGAAACCGGCAGCCGCCGGGTTCGGCACATCGACACCCCGCACGTCCCACACGGGTGGGACGCGGGCCTGATGTTCGAGGAGACGACGTCCACTTTGTTCTGCGGAGATCTCTTCACCGCGTTCGGGCACCACCCCGCGACCACCGAGCACGAAATCGTCGGTCCCGCTTTGGAAGCCGAGGACTTGGGCCACGCCACCTGCCTCACCCCGGATCTCGAACCCACGATCCGTGCCCTGGCCGATCTCGAGCCGCGGATTCTGGCGACCATGCATGCACCGACGTACTACGGCGATTGCGTCACCACGCTTCACGACCTGGCCGACTCGTACGCAACACGTTTCGCAGCCGAAACCGAAAGATGGAAGTCAGACTAAAGCCTGCGCGTTCGACGCGATTCGCGCCGCCACGGACAGCGCAACATGCTCGTGGAACGGCCGCGCCACCACCTGCACTCCGATCGGTAAACCGTTGCGGGAGAGTCCTACCGGAACCACGACCGACGGAAGGCCGAGCACACTGATCGCCCGGCAACTCGCGAGCGCGTCCATCCACGTGAGTTCGCGACCGCCCACCTCGAAGCTCTCCACACCGAGCGGCGGAGCGAGCACCGACGCAACCGGCAGAATCAGAACGTCGCCCATCTCGTCGAGGAAGCCGGCGATCAACACCGCGCGATCCGCCCACAGCGCTTCCACCTCGGCTGAACTCCGATCACGGCCTGCCGCAAGCATGGCGGTGATGTCCGCGCCGAAAGAGTGCGCTGAGCCTGCAGCGAGAGAGTGGATGTCCGCGTGGGTCTCGACCGATCGCAACGCACCGAAAAGTCCGTTCGCACGTGGCAGGGCCAAACCGTCGTACTCGCTCGCGTCCAGACTGTTCGCCACCGAGCGAACCGCCGACAGGATTTCGGCGTCGACGGGCATGGTTCCCTCGCCGGGTGCCCAGCGGATGTCGAGGTGTTCGACGTCGACCGAGTCCGGCTCGGTCCACGCGAGATGCGGCTTCGACAGGACGCGCAGCGCAAGCGTCGCATCACCGAGGTTGCGGGCCAGTGGGCCGATGGTCTGGATCGTGCCGTGCATCGTCGCGGGATTGGCGAGTACCCGTCCATCCGAAAGCACGCCGGGGTATTGCCCTTCGGATTCCACACGGCCGAGCGTCGGACGAACCGAAGTGAGGCCGGTGCAGTGGGCGGGCCAACGCACCGAGCCGCCAAAATCCGTGCCGAGTCCGAGCACGCTCATTCCGGCAGCAACCGACGCGGACTCACCGCCACTCGATCCGCCGGGGGACCGGACGACGCCGTCCGGTCGCACCGGGCTGGCCGTGGTGCCGAACAGTTCGTTTCGAGTCAGCCCGCACGCGCCGAATTCCGGGGTGTTGGTCTTGCCGATCAGAATTGCGCCGGCAGCCTTGAACGCCGCAACGGCCGGTGCATCGACGGCCGGGACGTTGTCCGCCAGAGTGCGAGAACCGGCGGTGGTACGCACGCCGGCAGTAGCGATCAGGTCCTTGACCGTGAACGGAACCCCGGCAAGGGGACCGAGTGTCTCGCCGAGAAGGCGACGTTCGTCCAGGCTGTCGGCGGTCGCCAGAGCCTCTTCGGCGCACACGGTGACCAGCGCGTTGAGTTCGCCATTGCATTCGTCGACCCGTGCGAGATGGCCTTCGACGACCGTCCGCGCCGACGCCTGACCCGACCGCACGGCTTCGGCGATGGATCGGGCATCACGGCCCACCCAGCTCTCACGACTCATCGCATGCCTCTCCTCGCCCGACTCCTCTGCCGAGCGTAAAGACAGCAAGCAACGCGAGAAACGACCACATTGCACATACCGACGGCTCCGGCGATGTGAGGTTTTGCCACAACGTCTGCAGCCCCGGAGGAATCGGTCAGGCGCTGGTACCTACAAACCCTGCCTGATGAATGCAGCAAGCTTCTCGATCTGTTGCTCGTTTCGTTTGTAATGCCGCCACTGGCCGATTCGTGTGGTGGTGACCAGATCCGCGGCCTGGAGTGCGGCCATGTACTGAGACGCAGTCGATTGCGACACCTTCGCCCTCGCTTGAATGTGCTTGAGGCACACTCCGACCTCCTCGGCAGGCTCGAGCTGAGGGGGAAAGCTTCCTGGGTCTTTCAACCACTGCAGGATTTGTACACGCATCGGGTTGGCCAGCGCCTTGAACGCCGTTTCCCACTCGGTTGCCGTGTCTTTCATATTCGTCAGCATACCGCTAGATCGCGAAATGCCGATATGTATGGTTCACTCCCTATATCGCAACATCGCGATATACCAATGGGAGGTTGGAATGATGCAGCACGACAAAGTCGCACTCGTGGTCGGAGCCCGTGGTGTGATCGGTGGGAACTTGATCGATCACCTCGAATCAACCGGCGAATGGAAGATCATCGGACTCTCGCGCCGAGGCGGCACGGACACCGACCGGGTCGAACACATCGCAGTCGATCTGCTCGATCCTTCCCAGACTGCGGAGGCACTGAGCGGACTGCACGGCGTCACCCACGTCTTCTACGCCGCCTATCAAGACCGCCCGACATGGGCCGAGCTGGTTCCGCCCAACTTGGCGATGTTGGTCAACACTCTCAACGCCATCGAGCCCGTTGCCGGCGAACTCGAGCACGTCAGCCTGATGCAGGGCTACAAGGTTTACGGGGCACATCTCGGACCGTTCAAAACTCCCGCCCGCGAGAGCGATCCACCGCACATGCCACCCGAGTTCAACGTCGACCAACAGCAGTTCCTCGAACGCAGGCAGCTCGGCAAATCGTGGACGTGGTCGGCGATCAGACCCTCAGTTGTCTCCGGATTCGGATTGGGCAACCCGATGAACCTCGCGATGGTCATCGCCGTCTACGCAACCATCTCGAAGAAACTGGGTGTCCCACTCCGATTCCCCGGCAAACCCGGCGCGTACACCAGCTTGATCGAAATGACCGACGCCGGACTCCTGGCCGAAGCAACGGTCTGGGCCGCGACCAATCCCGAGTGCGCGAATCAGGCGTTCAACATCAACAACGGCGACCTGTTTCGCTGGCAGGAAATGTGGCCGAAGATCGCAGCCTTCTTCGACATGGACGTCGCACCTCCTCTCCCGATGTCCCTCGATGTCGCAATGGCGGACAAGGAGTCGGTGTGGGATGAACTCGTCGAGGAACACCAACTTGCTCGAACCCCGTATGCCGATGTCTCGTCCTGGGGGTTCGGTGACTTCGTATTCGGATGGGACTACGACTTTTTCGCTGACGGATCGAAAGCTCGGCGGTTCGGATTTCACCGCCACGTCGACACCGAAGCGATGTTCCTCGACATCTTCGCCAATCTGCGGGCTCGGAAGATCATCCCCTGACTGGAAACACGGTCGCTTCGGATCCTGCGAACACTGTCACTGTCGGACCCCGGGACTACCGTCGTAGGCGGGGTTTGAAAAGCAGGGGTTTCGGCGAGTCGTCGGTAGGGCCCCATGCGCCCCCGGACCAGAGGAGCGGCGATGTCGGACAATACTTTCGATCTGGAAATCCTGAGTGCCTGGACTACTTTCGAGACTCATCTCGCTCGTTACATCTCCGTGATGGAGGACGACGACACCCTCGTGGTGGAGTCGCATTACGACAGCATGGACGAACTGGCGGACGCACCCGCGTGCATCCAGTTCTTCGCATGGAACCAGACCTCCGTGCGCTGTGAAGTTCCGTCGAACAGGTTTCTGCATCCATTGCGGATGCTCGAACCGGAAGACCATTCGGCACTGCTCGACATGGGGTTCAACGCTCCCGATCTGTGCGAGCACGAGCCCGAGGGCAACGGGTCCATGTCCTTCTACATCGACGTCGACCGCGCTCGTCCCGAGGAACTGGTGACAAAGGTGCTCCGCGTCTTTCGCGAGATGTGGAGCATTGCGCACCCGTCGTTCCTGCGTGCCAGCACCAGTGGACGCGAGTCGACGCCGGCGTTCGCCACGACGCCGTCGCACGCTCCCTCGGGTTCGGGAGACATGCTGCGGATCCTGGTCGACGGAGCCGTCGAACGCCTTCTCGGTCATCCGCCCAAGCGTGACGACGACGGCGACATCCCACTGGTCCGCGGTGAGCAGGTCACTTACGTTCGGGTCCTCGAGGACGACGAGTACGTGGAGGTGTTCTCGCGGGTCGTGCATTCGGTGGAGAACCTCGAGAACGCTGCTGTTGTTCTTGCCCAGCTCAATCGGCAGTGGCCGACCATCAAACTCATTCTCGTCGAGCAGAGTGTGCTGGGCGTGGTCCGCGTGGACGGTGCACCCTTCGTCGCCGAGCATCTGCTGCGGGCTCTGCGCTCGTTCGCCGAATTGGCCGAAGCATCGGACGAACTCGCCGAAGAACTGGGCGGGCAACCCATTCGCGCTACCGGAGACACCGCCTTCAACGACGGGATGGCCTCCGAGCACGAAGATCCCGGTGCCGAATACGAGTCACACGAGTGCCACGAATTTCCTCCGGCACTCATGGCGCTCCTCGAACTCGACGCCGACGGAACGGGTGAGCTCAGCGCCGAAGAGGTTGCCGTGATCTGTGAGCACGACCGCGACACCATTCTCGACTACCTGCGGATCAGCCAGGAGCAGGAGACGGCCTGGCACGAGGCGTTGACCGAGTCCATCCGTCGCAAGGACGACGACACCGACCTGTGTGCGGGCGAGAAGCGCGCGTGGACGCACGCGATCCGCAACCTCAGGCGCGGGCTGCGCGTCGTCGTACTGCCCGCCAAGGATGCAGCGCCGACCCAGCTCGGTCTCTTCGACGATCAGGCCTAATCGGGCGCTGCCTGTCAGCCCGGTAGTGGGATGACGATGCCAGGCAGGATCTCGATCTGACGCGGCAACTGGGGGAGCGGCGGCACTTCGATCGGCGGCAAGCCAGGCACCTCGATGGGCGCTGGGGGAGCGGCCGCGCCCGTTGTGGGCGTACCCGTCCCGTCGCCCGAGGTCACGCCGGAGTTCGCGGGAACGCCGGCCTGCCCGCCGATGGGATCCGGCCACGGGAAGCTCTCCCAGTCGGATCCCTTCAGCGCGCCGTCCATCGTGCTCTTCCAGATGTCGGCAGGCACTCCGGAGCCGTAGATCAAGCCGCCGTAGGAGTTGGTGATGGCCTGCGCGTCGGAAGTACCGATCCAGACCGCGGTGGACAGCGACGGCGTGTAACCGACCATCCATGCATCCTTGTTCTGCCCGGTGTCACCCAGCTGCGCGGTGCCGGTCTTGGCAGCGGACGGGCGTCCACCGGCAAGCGCGTGACCGTTCGAGTACGACGCGATCGGCAGCATCGCCTGCGTGACGTTGTCCGCGACGGCCGCATCAAGACGACGCTCACCAGGCGAGACCGGACGATCGAGCAGGACTTCACCTTCGGCCGTCACGACCTTCTGGATGAAGTGCGGCTGCTGGTACACGCCGGAGTTAGCGAGCGTCGCGTACGCGGAGGCCATGTCGATAACGCGAGACTGATACTGGCCGAGCACGATTCCGTTCTCCGGCGGGCCACCCTCCTGGGTGAGCGTCGGGTAGTCGAGCCCTGGAATGTGTTCGGGGATTCCGGCCAGGTGGGCGGCGTCGGCGATCTTCTGGGGACCGTTCTCCATCGAGAGCATCAACCGGTAGAAGCTGGTGTTCAGCGAGCGCTTGAGTGCCTCGGCGATGGTGCATCGACCACAGGATTCGCCGCCGACGTTTCCGATCGTCACACCGTTGATCGTGAGCGGTGAACTGTCGAACCGCGCGGACAGCGGAATATCTTCCATCAATGCTGCGACCAGACCGAAGACCTTGAACGCTGAACCGGTCTGCAGCGGTGCCTGGGCATAGTCGAAGCCGGCTCCGTCGTCACCGCCGTAATAGGCGTCGACCCCACCGGTCTTGGGGTCGATGGACACTACTGCGGTCCGCAGGTCTTCCGGCTCGCCCTCGAGATTCCGCTTGACGGCGTTCAGCGCAGCTTCCTGCGCGACCGGGTCGATGGTCGTCGTGATCTGCAGACCAGCGGTGTTCAACGTCTGATCGCTGATCCCGGCCTCGGCCAGTTCCTTGAGTACCTGGGCCTTGATGTGGCCTTCGGGTCCGGGCGCCTGGTTCAGATCGGTCGGCCGATTGGCGGGGGCGACAGCCGGGAACTGCATGGCGTCGCGATCCGTCTTGGTCAGGCTGCCCAGATCCACCATGCCGTTGAGAACGTAATCCCAGCGCGCTTGCAGCGCGGACAGATTGGTCTCGGGGTCCAGGAACGACGGGCTCTGGATGACGGACGCGAGAACTGCGCCTTCCTCGACGCTCAGCTCACTGACCGGCTTGTCGAAGTACGCGTTCGACGCGGCGGCGATGCCGTACGCACCGCGACCGAAGTAGATGGTGTTGAGATACGCGGCAAGAATGTCGTCCTTGGACCACTCGCGCGCCATCTTCGCGGAGATGACAAGCTCACGCAGCTTCCGGTCGATACTGCGCTTGTCGCCGACCAAGACGTTCTTCACGTATTGCTGAGTGATCGTCGAGCCACCGCCGGCGCTTTCCTTGCCCATCACGTTGTCGCGGGCAGCGCGAGCAAATCCGGAGATCGAGAATCCGGGGTTGGTGTAGAAGTTACGATCCTCCGCCGAGAGCACCGAATCGCGGACGTGAATCGGGATGGCCGACAACGCGACCTCGGTCCGGTTTCCCTCTGGCGGCACCACTTTCCCGAGCACGGTCGTACCGTCGGCCATGTAGATGGTGGACACCTGATTGGTCTGCATGTCCGAGGGGCGCGGGACGTCGGTCCGGCTGTACGCGACAGCAAAAACCGACGCAGGCACGATGATCATCAGGAGCACGAGAACGTAGATGGTCCGCCGGACGTACCGCCACTTGGAGCGCTGCTTCTTCGCCGGCTTGGCCGACTTGCTCGACCGAGGCGAATTAGCCGACTTGCCCGATCGAGCCGACGACTGATCGCCACCCGTCGCACTCGATCTGTTCGATGGACTCACTCAACACTCCCGGTCGTGGATCCGGACTTACCGGCACCATTCCACCAGGGTGATATCTCGATCAGATAACTCCCGGCAACTGCGATACCGAAATGTCACCCTACCGGGCTGGCTACTCGCGACGTTCTGCTCGGACCGCGTTCCGATATCCGCGGAACGCCAGCCCGAGAGCGACGACGCAACCGAGCAGCACCAAAGACGGCATAACGCCGGGGTCACCCTTGACTATCGCAACCACAGCGCCGATCAACGCCATGAGGGCGAAGACCGAGATGAAGCCGGCAATCAGCTCCATGCGCTGGGCGCGCGAAGCCCGCCTCATCGAAACCGTGCGGCCCGCATCACGACTTGACGCCGCCTGCGGTCAGACCGGCGATGATGCGTCGCTGGAAGATGAGAACCATGATGACCAACGGGACCATCACCAGGGTTCCGCCGGCCATGATCGAGGTGTACGGCGTGACGAATGGGTCGGTTCCGGAGAACTTGGCCATCGCCACCGTGACGGGCGCGGTCTTGTCACTCGAGAGTTGCAGCGAGAGCAGGTACTCGTTGACCGTCGCGATGAAGGCCAGGATCGCGGTGGTGAACAGCGCCGGCGCGGCGAGCGGCAGCATGATCAGACGGAAGGCCTGGCCACGGGTGGCGCCGTCGATACGCGCCGCTTCTTCGAGCTCCCACGGAAGTTCGGAGAAGAACGACGTCAGCGTGTAGACCGTCAGCGGCAGCACGAACGAGATGTTCGGGATGATCAGCGCTTTGTAGCTGCCGATCCAGCCGATGTCGGTGAACAACTGGAACAGAGGAGTCACGAGGGCGACGACCGGAAACATGGACGCGCCGAGGATGATTCCGGTGACGAAGTATTTGCCACGGAAGTCGAACCTTGAGAGCGCGTACGCCGTGAACACACCGATGACCAAGGCGATCAGCGTGGTCGCACCCGCGATGATGAGGCTGTTCATCAGTGCCCGGGTGAAGTTCACCTTGGCATCGGGATCGAGCGCCGCCGTGAAGTTGGACAGCGTGAGATTGGTGGGCCACAGCGACGTCGAGAACGTGTCCGCCGGGTCGCGCAGCGCCGTCACGATCATCCAGTAGCAAGGAGCGAGTCCCCACACGATGATCAGTACGACGCCGATGTAGGTGCCGATCTTGCCGCGTAGTGCCTTGTTCATACCGGCTCCCCCTTCCGCTGCTTTTCCTGCGTGCTGACCGCATTGGCTCCGAGGAATCGGACCAGGATGAAGGCCACAGCGAAGATGATGAGGAACGTGATGGTGGACAGTGCCGACGCCGAATTGGCGCCGACGCGCATCTGATCGACCACCAGAACCGAGATGGTGGAGGTGGCCGGATTGGATCCCATCATGATCGCGGGCAGGTCGTACATGCGCAGCGCGTCCATCGTGCGGAAGAGCACCGCCACCATGAGTGCGGGCTTGACCAGTGGAAGCGTGATCATGCGGAACCGCTGCCACGCCGTCGCACCGTCGACCTTGGCGGCCTCGTAGACGTCGGCGGGAATCATCTGCAGACCCGCGAGAATCAGCAACGCCATGAACGGCGCCGTCTTCCAGACGTCGGCGACGACGATCGCGAATCGCGCCGGCCAGGGATCGGCCGTCCACAGGATGTTGGTGCCGAGGATCTTGTTGGCAATGCCGTCGTTGGCGAAGATGAAGAACCACAGCTTCGCGGTGACCGCCGTGGGGATGGCCCAGGGAATCAGCACGGAAGCGCGGAGCAAACCGCGTCCGCGGAACGTCTTGGCCATGATCAGCGCCATCGACAGACCGATCACCGTCTCGAGCAGGACGGTGACGACGGTGAAGCCGAACGTGTTTCCGATCGACTGCCAGAACTGCGATCCGAGTGTGCCGGGCGGGCAGGGAATCGAACCGTTGGCGGTGTTGCAGGACTCGGTGATCCAGTTCTTGTAGTTGTCGAACCACGTGAACTGTCCGGTGACGAACATGCCGGTCTCGGGATCGAGTTTCTTGCCGTCGCTGTGCATCGACATCCAGATCGCTCGTCCGAGCGGATACAGAATGATGACGGCGAGAACGATCAGCGACGGTGCGACGAACGCCCACACCGGAACTCGTCGACGCTTCTTCGGCTTGTCGGCCGACGCAGGCGGGGGCGAGGTCGGTGGGGGTGGAGTAGCTGCAAGGTCAGGCAGAACCTTGGTCAGGGATGTCCCTGCTGCCTCGGATGCCGACGGCTCTTCTAGCGGTTCCGGTGCACGGTGTCTCCCACCAACGCCCGAACGGTCGGGACCGGTTGAACCGGCCCCGACCGTGGGGTTGGTAGGCACAGCCGCGGAAGGATCCTGCGGTTCTGCCATTGCTTATTGCTCCTGGTAGATCAGTTACCGGCGGTTTCGATGCCGGCCTTGGTGTCCGCCAAGGCCTGCTCGACGGTCTTCTCGCCGCGAATAGCAGCGTAGGTGTTGTCGGAGATCGACTTCGACACCTGCGTGTAGTACGGCGTGACGGGGCGCGGCTGAGCGGTAGCGAGGGCTTCCTTCAGGGTCGCGAAGTACGGGAACTGAGCGAGCACTGCCGGGTCGTCGTAGACAGCCGAGAGGACGGGGGCGCCGCCGACCTCGGTGAAATACGTCTGCGACTTCTTGGTCTGCATGAACTCGAGGAAGTCACGAGCCGTGGCCGGTGCGTCCGAGTACGCGCTGATGCCGACGTTGTAGCCGCCGACCGTCGAAGCACCCGGTCCGTCGACACCCGGAAGAACGGTGTAGCCGTACTTGCCCGCAACCGAGGTCTTCTCACCGTCGACCGAGAAGCCGGACCACGTGCGCATGAAGAGTGCCTTGCCGTCACCGAACGCGGTCTGCGACTCGCCCTCGGAGTAGGTCAGTGCTTCCTGCGGGATGGTGTTGTCGGCGAAGTTGTCGACGATCGACTGGACGCCTGCCTTCGTCTTGTCGTCGATGGCCGGGGTGAGTCCGTCCGGGCCGACCCACGGGCCGTCGAAAGCGTTGGTGATCTCGGTGGTGTTGACCGTCAGGCCCTCGTAGTTCTTGAACTGACCGATGTAGCAGGAGATGCCGGCTTCGACAGCCTTCGGGCAGTTTTCCTTGAGCTCGGCCCACGTGGTGGGAGCCTTCTCGACGAGGTCCTTGCGGTAGTACAGGAACGCGGCGTTGGTGTTCTTCGGCGCTGCGTAGAGCTTGCCGTTGTAGGTGCCCGAAGCGACGGTCGACGGCAGGAGGCCGGACTCGTCGATCGCGAGGTCACCCTCGAGCGGCAGCAGCCAGCCGTTTGCAGCGAACTGCGCGGTGTTCACGACGTCGACACCGATGAGGTCGTACTCGTCGCTCTTGGCCTGCATGCGCTGGGTGATGTCGTCGACCTGCGCGTTGGCTTCCTTGGCCAGCGGCTTGAGCGTGACCTTCTCGTCCGGATGCTCGGCGTTCCAGTCGGTGATGATGTTTTCGAGCGCCTCGTTCAGGGCATCCTGCCCCTCGACGATCGTGATGGGTCCGCGGCCTTCGCTCGAGGACGATCCCCCGGATGCGGCCGTCGTGCTGGTTCCGCTGTCCTTGTCCGAATCGGACGAGCAGCCTGCCAGTACCAGCATGGACGCTGCCGTGGCTGCAATTGCAGCGCGGCGCATCGCCTTCGAGTTCAGAACCATGGATTCGCTCCCCGTATGTGTATGACAAATAGACGGTCACCGAGAGCCGGCTCACGGCATGCGCCATGGGTGCCGGCTCCCGGCATCGGCCCCTACTGTGGCACGAGACACCCGTACTTGTGGGTATTACGCCGAACCTGAATCGGTCATGTGTCGTTTGACAGGTCCACCTAACCCAGGCGGCGCCCGTCGGTGGTGGCAAAAATGTGCACCTTCTCGGGGTCGACTCGCAGGTTGACGCGCTCGCCCTTCTGCGGCGGATTGCGCCAGTCACCACGCGAAACGATCTGCTGCAACCGCCCACCGACCGTGGTGCGTCCGTAGACGTAGGCGTCGGAACCGAGTTCTTCGACGACGTCGACCTCCATCGGCAGGCCTTCGGCGGCGATCTCGAGGTGCTCGGGGCGAATACCCAGAACGACCTCGGTTTCGACGACGCCGTTCATCGTCTCGCGCGGAACCGGAACGATCCCGTCGCCGAATGCGACGCCGCCGTCGACGACGGGGAGGGTGAAGAGGTTCATCGCGGGTGAACCCATGAAGCCGGCGACGAAGACGTTCTTCGGCTTGTTGTACAGCTCGCGCGGCGAGGCGCACTGCTGCAAGATTCCCTTCTCGAGGACTGCGACGCGGTCACCCATCGTCATCGCCTCGACCTGGTCGTGGGTCACGTAGACCATCGTCGTCGCGAGGCGTCGCTGCAGCTGAGCGATCTGCGTACGCGTCTGCACACGGAGTTTCGCGTCGAGGTTCGACAGCGGCTCGTCCATGAGGAAGACCTGCGGCTGGCGGACGATGGCGCGGCCCATCGCCACTCGCTGACGCTGACCACCGGACAGCGCTTTGGGCTTGCGATCGAGGTACGGCTCGAGGTCGAGCATCTTCGCGACCTCTTCGACGCGGGCGCGGATCTCCGTCTTGTTGGTTCCGGCGAGCTTGAGCGCAAAACCCATGTTCTCGGCCACCGACATGTGCGGGTACAGAGCGTAGTTCTGGAAGACCATCGCGATGTCGCGCTCTTTCGGTTCCTGACCGGTGACGTCTCGGTCGCCGATGAGGATGCGTCCGCTGTGGACGTCTTCGAGCCCGGCGAGCATGCGCAGGGTGGTCGACTTTCCGCAGCCGGAGGGTCCGACGAGGACGAGGAACTCGCCGTCCTCGATCTCGAGGTCGAGGTTGTCCACTGCCGGCGTGCTCGATCCGGGGAACAGGCAGGTGGTGCTCTCGAAAGTCACTGAAGCCATGACGGGGTTGATCCCTTCTACCGGCAGGAACGTGCCGGACGATCCAAGTTGAGGGTGAGCGTGTGCGCTAGCAGCATAAACGTCCGTGTCGGCGCGCGAGCGTAGTCTTTCACGGTGAGTTCGGAGAAGATGCTGACCCGCATCGGTGCGTTGCTTCGCCAAGCGGAGTCCACCGACAATCCACACGAAGGTGAAGCCTTCATGGCCGCCGCGCAGCGGTTGGCCACCGGTTCCGCGATCGACCTGGCGGTCGCACGTGCGCACACCGCGTCCTCTGAAAAACGTGCGACGCCCACTCAACGGCTCATCACCATCGGCGAACCTGGCAAGCGCGGGCTGCGAACGTACGCTCAGTTGTTCATCGCGATCGCCGCTGCCAACGACGTGCAGTGCGACATCGCGCAGACGTCGGCCGTCATCTACGCCTACGGCTTCGCCGGTGACATCGACGTGTGCGAAGCCCTGTACTCGAGCCTGCTCTTCCAGATGGTGCGTGACTCCGACGCCTACGTACGCTCCGGGGCGTACCGCGGCGAAACGTCCGTGCGGACAGTCGTCGAAACTCGTGGACGACGACGCGTCAGCACGCAGGTCCGCAAGCCGGTGGCCGGAGTGACGGCGCGCCTGAACTTCCAGATGGCGTACGCGTCCCGCATCGGCGCTCGGTTGGCCGAGACGAAGCAGGAGACGGAGAAGGCGGCGATCGCAGAATCTGCCACGTCGTCTTCGGAAACTGCACTCGTGCTGCGTAACAAGGAAATCGAGCTGAAGGACTACTACTCGTCCAACTCCAAAGCGCGTGGGACGTGGCGGGGCGGTGGCCGCGCGAGCGCCGGGCATTCCTCGCATGCTCGACGAGCGGGTGATCGGGCGGCGCGCTCCGCACGCCTGGGAAACCTTCCGGAGATCGGCGGGGTGCGCGGGCAGCTCGACTCGTGAGGGATAAGCAGCGGAGCGCCGTCTACGAGGCAGAGACGTTGGTACGCACCATGTTCGATCGCGCCGACGAGCGCGGGCTTCGGAGCGTCGAGGTCATGGGTTCCACCATCACCCTGCCGGTCGAGCGCAAATTCGGTTCCGTGGAGTCGGTCCAGGCGTACTGCGATCAGCTACTCGGACTGAACTGGGTTCGGGAGACCTGGCCTCGCGCAGCCGTTTCGGTGTCCGTACGGTCCCGCGCCGGTAATGCCGCCGCCCACTATTCGAACGACGTCATCGCCGTTCCAGACGACCGTGACGGCCGGTGGGCACTGCGAGAATTCGTCGTCCTGCACGAACTCGCGCACCACCTGGGCGACCCAGCCTCCGACGAGGCTTCCCACGGACCCGAGTTCGTCGACCGCTACACGAGCCTGGTCGGCGAGATCATCGGGCCCGAGGCGGCCTTCGTTCTTCGAGCGATGTTCCTTGCCGGCGGTGTCCAGACAAGTTGAGGGTTATCAGCCCTCGGTGAACCGGGTGGTGCGCGAACCGGTCGGCTGGAATACTCGGCCTATGGAGGCATCGCGGAGATTAGTCCTGGTCAAGGGTGAGTCGGAACTCCCCGATCCGGCTGTCGCCGTCCGCAAACCCCCACTGATTCGTGAAGCCTACGGACGAGTGTTGAGGGAGGTCCGACGCGATCAGGATCGAACTCTCGACGACGTAGCCGCAAAGGTCGGGATGTCGAAGCAGTACCTCTCCGAGATCGAACGAGGCAAGAAGGAACCGTCGTCGGAAATTCTGCGCGCCATCTGCGAAGCGCTCGGGATGCCGCTCGAACACCTGCTGTTCCGAGCAGGCAACAGGATCGTTGCGCTCAACTCCCTCACCTTCGGACATTCTCCCGCACCGATCTCCGGTCCCGTCCTGATGGCAGCGTAGTCAGTTCCCTTCGATGAGGGTGTCAGCCAGCCCGTAGGAGATAGCGTCGTCGGCAGTGAAGATCCTGTCGCGATCGGTGTCCTTACGGAGCCGCTCGACGCTCTGACCGGTGTGCTTGCTAAGAATCGCCTCGGTCTGCTCCCGGATTCTCAGGATCTCGGCTGCTTGAAGCGCGAGGTCCGAGATGGTGCCGCTACCTTGCGTCGACGGTTGGTGCAGCAGCACCCGCGAATGGGCGAGAACATGCCGATGGCCCGGAGTGCCGGCGGCGAGAAGCACTGCAGCAGCCGAAGCCGCTTGACCCATGCAGTACGTCGAAATCGTCGGTTTCAAGAACTGCATGGTGTCGTAGATCGCGAGCATCGCCGTGGTGGAACCGCCGGGAGAGTTGATGTACAAACCGATTTCGCGATCCGGGTTGTCGGCTTGCAGATGCAGCATCTGAGCCATCACGACGTTGGCGACGCCGTCATCGATCTCCGTGCCGAGAAAAACGATGCGTTCGTTGAGCAGCCTGCTGAAGATGTCGAAAGACCGCTCACCCGTTGGTGTTCGCTCGATGACACTGGGAATCGTGTACTGGGACATGACGTCACAATCCGATCTTGGGGAAGGTGGCTTGCGGTGCGATCTCGGCGAAGGACGTCACGACGCGGTCGACGATCCCGTACTCGCGCGCCTGTTCGGCGGTGAACCAACGATCCCGATCACTGTCGGTCTCGATCTCCTCGACGGTCCGGCCCGTTTCGGTGGCGAGGATTTCCTGCGATTGACGCTTCATCAGCTCGAGGCTCTCGGCCTGGATCGCAATGTCCACCGCAGTGCCACCGATACCTGCCGAAGGTTGGTGCATCATGATGCGGCTGTGCGCCAGGCTGATTCGCTTGCCGTGGGTACCGGAGCAGAGAAGCACCTGGCCCATGCTGGCGGCGAAGCCCATCGCGACCGTCACGACGTCGTTGGGGATGAGCTTCATCGTGTCGTAGATGGCCAGACCGGCAAACACCGATCCGCCGGGTGAATTGATGTAGAGCACGATGTCGCGCTTGGGGTCGGTGGTGGCGAGTAGTACCAGTTCCGAACACACACGTTCGGCCATGGCGTCGTTGACCTCGCCGGTGAGCAGAATGGTTCGCTGTCGGAAGAGCCTGTCTGTCAACAGGTCACGGTAGCCGGTATCTGTGGGCGCTTCGGTAGTCATGAATCCATTCCTACCGGCGCAGCGATGCCGGGGCCCCGCCTGTCTGCTGTGGGCAGATCGCCCCTGTTTTGCCCGCCGCCTTTGCCTGCCCCCCTTTGTGCCTGCCCCCCCTTTGTGCCTGCCCCCCTTTCTGCCTGCCCCCTTTTTGAGCGAACGGCACGTTCAGTCGATCTAAGGCGCCGAACGTGCCGTTCGCTCGAAAAGGGGTGAAAATGAGAAGCGGGCATACCCGTCACCGACCGCGGTAGCGGTACCGCGCACACCCGGCCATGATGGGAGAAGACAACCATTCCTCTCGTCAGGAGCGTGGCATGACTCGTCCGGTACGCATCGGTGTTCAACTCCAACCTCAGCACGCACCCGATTACGGGTTGATTCGCGACGCCGTCTTGCGGTCCGAGGACGCCGGGGTGGACATCGTCTTCAACTGGGACCACTTCTACCCGTTGACCGGCGATCCCGACGGCGCCCACTTCGAATGCTGGACCATGCTCGGCGCCTGGGCCGAGCAGACCGAACGCGTCGAGATCGGCGCGCTGGTCACCGGCGGCGGTTACCGCAATCCGGATCTGCTGGCCGACATGGCGCGAACCGTCGACCACATCAGCGGCGGACGTCTGATCCTCGGCATCGGTGCCGGCTGGTTCGAGAAGGACTACGACCAGTTCGGATACGACTTCGGCACTCCCGGTTCACGGCTGAAACTGCTGGGCGAATACCTCCCCCGCATCACGGGCCGCCTGGCCAAGGGCAACCCGCCTCCGACGCGCAATATCCCGGTTCTCATCGGGGGTGGCGGCGAGAAGAAGACCCTGCGCCTCGTCGCCGAGTACGCCGACGTCTGGCACAGCTTCGGTGACCGCGAGACACACCTGCGCAAGTCGGACATCCTCTCCGACCATTGCGCCGACGTGGGCCGGAACCCGACCGAAGTGGAGCACTCGGTTCCGTGGCCTGGGCTCGAGAATGCTGCTGACCTGGTCGCCGACGGTGTCTCGCTCTTCACCGTCGGCGTCAGCGGACCTGACTACGACCTGACAACGCTCGTCGAGGCCATCGGCTGGCGGGATGACAACACGGCACCGGCATTGAGCGGACTCGCCTGAGTGGTCCCCAACACCTCGTCGTTGTCGGCGCCGAGAACGGGCGGCGCCGACGTCAGACGTGGCCTCCGGCCGGAGAAGTTGACCGGAAAGGCCACTTGCTTGAGCGGACCGAGCGTCGGATGGTCGACGGTTCCGACCATGCCGAGTGCGGCGGTGTGGGGATCGGAGTAGATCTCGTCGAGGTGGCGGATCGGTGAAACCGGGACCGCTCGTTCGGCGAGAAGAGTGCACCAGTGTTCGACGGTGTCCGACGCGAAGGCGATGGTGAGTTCCCGTTCCAGACTCTCGCGGTTCTCCACCCGCTCACGGTTGTGGACGAAACGAGGATCGGTGGCCAGTTCGTCTCGACCGATGGCCTCGCACAGCGACGCCCACATCGCGTCGTTGCCGACGGCGATGACGAAGTACCCGTTGCTGGCAGGAAATGCTTGGTAGGGGGCAAGATTCGGGTGACCGGAGCCCAGCGCCGTCGGACGCTCACCGGTGGCGAAGTAGCTGGTCGCCCAGTTCACGTGCATGGCGAGTTGGCACTCGTACAGCGACGTGGTCACGTACTGTCCGCGTCCGGTGCGACCTCGCTCGACCAATGCGGCCAGCACCCCGACCAGTCCGAACAGCGCCGCGCCCAGATCTCCCAACGCAAACCCGGACTTCATCGGGGCGCCGCCGGGTTCACCGGTGAGCGACATGAGCCCTCCAGCGGCTTGCGCGATCATGTCGTAACCCGGCTCGTCGCGCAGTGGGCCTTCTTCACCGAACGCCGAGATGTGCAGGGTGATCAGGTGGGGATACCGCTCGGACAGTGCCTGGTAGTCGAAGATCTTCTGTAATCCGCTGCCCGGCTTGAAGTTCTCCACCACCACATCGGTCTCTTCGAGCATGCGGTGGATGATCTCCTGCCCTTCGGTGGACTTGAGGTCGATCGTCACCGACTTCTTACCGCGGTTGATCGCGAGGTAGTAGGCGGCATCTACCCCGACGAAGGGAGGTCCCCATGAACGCGTGGGGTCACCGCCCTCGGGGTGTTCGATCTTGGTGACGTCGGCTCCGAGATCGGCAAGTGACATGGTTGCGTACGGCCCGGCAAGGATCTTCGACAGATCGAGGACGCGGACACCGGCCAGGGGTGCGGGGCCTGTTGGAGTATTCACCGGTGACCTCCTGCTACAGAAAGGAACTCGGCTACGACGTCACGTGCATCATCCAGCTCGACGTCGCCGCCGTCGGTTATCACGTCGAGTTTGCCGAGCGCGGCCGACGGCACCTTCCCGGCTAGACCGGCCAGGTAGGAGTTCGCCACCAGCAGTGACCGGTACCCGCGACCTTCTCGGATGCCGTGATCCGCAAGGTCGAAGAGCAGGGTCGCCATGACGGTACGAGCCAACTCGTCGGAGTACCTTGCACTCGCAGCCTGCGCGGCATCGTCGGTTCCGGCGATCAGACGATCTCCTTCATCGACCAGTTCCTCCCAGCGCCGCAACAGAACTCCGGCCCCGGCTTCGCAGTCCGGTCCGACGGCGGACAGGATGTCCGTCATCGCTCCCGCGACCGTGCGGTGCGAATCGAACTTGCGTAGGCACCGAAGTACGTCCAGCGCAATGACATTGCTCGAGCCCTCCCAGATGGAGCCGAGGTGAGCGTCCCGCACGAGTCGCGGATCGACCCATTCCTCGATGTACCCGTTTCCGCCGCGCACCTCCATTGCCTCACCGGTGACCACACGCGCACGTTTGCACACGAAGTGTTTGGCGATCGGCGTCAGCACCCTGATCCGTGCTCGCGCTTGATCGTCACCACCGTCTGCAGCCTGAAGACACTGCGCGCTGTACGCCACCAGCGCGAGCGAAGCCTCGACATCGAGCGCGAGGGGAAGAAGAGTCGCCCGCATCAGCGGCTGATCGAAGAGCCTCTTACCGAACACGACTCGGCTCTTCGAATGTTCGACGGCTTCGCGGACCGCTCGGCGCATGAGAGCGCTCGAACGCATCGCGTTGGACAACCGCGACGTGTTGACCATTTCCGCCATCTGCCGGAAACCTCGTTCGAGTTCGCCGACCTGGAGTGCGTGTGCGCGGTCCAGCGTCACCTCGCCACTCGGCATGGAACGTGTACCCAGCTTGTCCTTGAGCCGATCGATCGTGAGGTTGTTGCGCTCGCCGGAATCCAAAGTCTTGGGCACCATGAACATTCCGACTCCACGCGTCGAACCATCCTGTCCGCCCGGAAATCTTGCAAGGGTGATGATCACGTCGGCATCGGGGTTGGAGGCGAACCACTTCTTGCCCGTCAGGACCCATCCGTCACCGTCGCGCTCGGCACGCGTTTCAGTGCAGGCGATATCGGTGCCTGCCTGAATCTCGGTCATGAACATCGCACCCGTCTTCGCATGCTCGGGATCGGTCGACGTCAACGCGTCGATCCAGGGCGAGAACACGGCCGGATCACCGAACATACGCAGCGTCCGCGCAGCAGCATCTGTCATCGACACCGGGCAGGCCAGCCCGAACTCTGCCTGAACGAAGACGTACGACGCGAGGTACTTCGCGAGTGGCGGAGGTACGGAGCCCCATCCGTGCAACCCTTTTCGGTGCGACATGGCGGACAGGCCGTACTCGTTGTACGCCGCCCGGCACAGTTCCAGGTAGGCCGGGTGATAGGAAATCCGGTCGACGCGATCACCAGCCTTGTCGAACTGCTGCAACACCGGTGGATTCCTGTCGGCGATGTCGGCGAGCTCGGACAAACGGCCGGCGGCATCTCGACCCAGTCGGTCGAGCAAGCCGTTCATCGTCTTCCGGTCCGCCCCGGTGGTCCATCTGTCCACTACCGCTTTCAGAGCGGGGTCGGTGTGTGCGAAGTTCATCAGTGGTCAACGCCTTTCAGGGTGGAAACATCGGTCACGTTCGAAGAGCTCGTCGACTCCGACCCTTGCGCGCGCAGCGCACTCCTGCGCAACAAAGCAGTCATACAGACGAGGGAGAGAACGACATACACGAGCCCGAGAGCTACGACCGGCCAGATCGAGTTGGTGCGTGTCAGCAGATACTGGCTGACCATCGGGGCCGTTCCGGCAAAAACGGCGGTCGAGAGTTGGTACGACAGAGAGATGCCCGTGTACCGAACGTTGGTGGGGAATACCTGCGCCAGAATGCCGGCCAAGGCGGCGTAATACATTGCATGAGGGGCCGTTGCGAGCACCATACCCAAAATCGCCAGGGGCACGGAGCCCGTCTGAACCAGCACGAACATCAGTGGCAGGAGCACGATCTCCGGCAGCAGCATCCAACGGACCGCTTTCGACGGATCGATCCGCGTGGCCAGCACAGCGCCGAAAGGCTGTACGAGCGCCTGGGCTACCAGTGCCACGGTGATGACAAGAAGAAAGTCGCTGCGCTCGAAGCCGAGATCCGTTGTCGCCCATGAGAGCGCAAAGGTGGTCTTGACGTACGTGATGGCAACACCGGCAACCACAGCGCCGACGCCGAGAGCAAGTTCGACGGGATGCGAACGCAACACTTCAACCAGCGGCATCCGTGTACGTTCCTGTGCCGCAACAGCCTTCTTCATTTCGGGTGTCTCGGAGATGTGCAGCCTGATGTAGAGAGCGACGATCACCAACGCTGCGGATCCGAGGAACGGCAGACGCCAACCCCACGACTCGAACACCGAATCCGACATCAAGGTCAGGCCGAGGAACGCGAGTGTCGCGAGCAGATTTCCGACCGGCGAACCCTGCTGCGCAAACGCCCCGTAGAGCACCTTCTTCTTCGGGGGAGCGAACTCGGTGGCGATCAATACGGCGCCACCCCATTCGCCGCCCATGGCAATGCCCTGGAGAACACGAAGTGCCACAAGCAGTATCGGCGCCCAGATCCCGATCTGTGCGTACGTAGGGAGGAGGCCGACACCGACCGTTCCCAACCCCATCAGAGCGAGAGTGATGATCACGGCGTTCTTGCGGCCGAATTTGTCTCCGAAGTGCCCGAACACCACTCCGCCGACCGGCCGAGCCACGAATCCCACGGCAAAGGTCGCGAAGGCTGCGAGTGTTCCCACGGCCGGCGACGCATCTGGGAAGAACAGTGGGCCAAGGACCAAGGCTGATGCGGTTCCGTAGATGTAGAAGTCGAACCATTCGATGGTCGTTCCGACAAACGCCGTGATTCCGGCCTTGCGCGCCTGTTTGGTGCTGTATTCGGGTGGACTGGTGTCGTGACCTGGGTTTTGATCCACGGTTCTCCCTGATTCTCGCGTCGGGCATCACCAAGGGATGCAATGTGAGGCGTGAATCACTATCGTCCGAAATCCATGTAGAGTCCAAGACTTAGTTCGACTCATTTATGTGGGACAACCACATAATGAAACCGGAAGGAGCGACATGGAACTGCGTCAGCTGCGCGCGTTTCTCGCAGTCGCCGACGAACTTCATTTCGGCCGGGCCGCCGAGCGACTCCACATCGGGCAATCCCCGCTCAGCCAAACCATTCGGGCGCTCGAGCGCGAACTCGGCACCGACCTGTTCGTCCGGACTACCAGGTCAGTGCAGTTGACCGCCGCCGGTGAAGCCTTGGTCACGCCTGCACGGATCATCGAAGCGCAGATTGCCCTCGTCAGAGATATCGCATCGGCTGCCTCGACCGGGGAAACAGGCCGTGTCACGGTGGGTTTCGGCGGAACCGGCGGCTACACGGTGCTGTCGGCTCTCACACGGTCCTTGGCCGACTCCCATCCGGGAATCGAACTGGAACTACGGCCGCAGATGTACTCGGGTGAGGTGCTCGACGCTCTCCGACGCGGAACACTCGACATGGGCATAGTCGGCCTGCCCATTCCGCGCGGATTCGAGACTCACACGGTGCGCGAGGAAACCTTGATGGTCGCAGTTCCGGCCAGGCATCACCTCAGTACCCACGACTCCGTGTCACCGGAAGACCTGGCAACCGAACGATTCGTGATGTATCCCGCCGAGCACGGCTCGGTGGTGCGCGATGCGACGTTGTCCGTGTGCGCCACAGCAGGTTTCACGCCCACCGTCGCGCACGAAGCCCCCGATCCGTACAGCCTGTTGGCCATGGTCGGAGCGGGGGTCGGGATCGCCGTCGTCGTGGAGTCGACGGCGCATCTGTCCATGGACGGGGTCGTGTACCTGCCGATCGCCGGGGCCACGCCCACGCTGAAAATCGCGATGGCATGGCGACCGAACAATCCGACGCCGGCAGTACACACCGTCACCAGGGTGCTGAAGGAGCAGCCTTAGGCTCTCGCGAGAATCCCCGCGAAATCCGTTCCTACAGGAAGAGTTCCGTACTCGTGACCGCGGTCGGCGCCGAGGCGAGCGGCAATGAAGGCATCGGACGAAGCGGCCGGGGAGTGGCGCACCATGAGCGAGGCCTGCAGTGCCAATGCCATAGCCTCGACGACGGTCCGAGCGCGGAGCTGGGCGTCGGCGGGTGCCATCGTGGCGAGCTCACCGAGTTGGCGTCGCACCCGATCGAGGTGCTGATCGAGGTCCGGGTTGTTCCCGCGAGCGAGGTTGATCTCGTGGTCGAAGGCCGCAACGGAATCGGGTTCACGGGTCATCGCGCGCAGGACATCGAGCGCGATGACGTTGCCTGACCCCTCCCACACGGCCATGACGGGCTGCTCACGGTAGCGACGGGCAAGCGGGAAGTCCTCGGTGTAACCGTTGCCGCCCAGGCATTCGAGGGCTTCGTAGGAGTGGTGCGGACCGCGCTTGCAGATCCAGTACTTCGCAACGGCTGTCGCGAGTCGGCGGAAAGCCTTCTCCTGCTCGTCCGCGTCCTCGTCCTGGGCGCGAGCCAATCGCAGTGCGGTGATGGTCGCGGCTTCGGATTCGAGAGCCAGATCGGCAAGTACCGACGTCATTGCCGGCTGATCTGCCAGGACGGCACCGAAAGCGCTGCGGTGCCGCGCATGCCACACCGCTTCGGCCACCGACTGACGCATACCCGCAGTGCTGCCGAGAATGCAGTCGAGTCGCGTCTGGGACACCATTTCGATGATGGTCCGCACACCACGGCCCGGTTCGCCGATCATGGTGCCGACGGTGCCGTCGAGTTCGATCTCGGACGATGCGTTGGACTTGTTGCCCAGCTTGTTCTTCAGACGTTGGATACGGAAAACGTTGCGTGTGCCGTCAGGCAGGATGCGGGGCAGAAGGAAGCAGGAAAGTCCCTCGCCGGCAGTACCTTCGGCCTGGGCGAGAACCAGGAAGGCGTCGGACATCGGCGCCGAGCAGAACCACTTGTGTCCGGTGAGCAGGTAGTCCGCACCCGGGCCGCCACGTCCGGCCGGCTTGGCGATGGTCGTGTTGGCTCGCACGTCGGAGCCGCCCTGCTTCTCCGTCATCGACATTCCGAAGATCGCGGATGCCTTTCCGGGAGCGTCCAACTCGGGGGTGTAGCTCCGAGAAAGGGCGCGCGGGTTCCAGAGGGCGGCTACATCCGGCTGCAGCTCGAGCGAGGGGATCACGGCGTGCGTCATGGAGATCGGGCATGCGTGACCCGGTTCGACCTGGGAGAAAAGCATGAATGCCGCGGCCCGAGCCACGTTGGCACCCGGCTTCGGGTCAGCCCAGGCAGAGGTGTGAGCACCGTGCGCAACGGCGGCAGAGATGATCCGGTGATATGACGGATGGTATTCGACCTCGTCGATGCGGTTTCCCCAGCGATCGAAGGTCTTCAGTTCGGGGATCACCGTGTTGGCCAGCTCCGCGTCGTGCTGGAACCCGGCACTGCCGACCAGTTCACCGATGTCGGTGAGTTCACTGGTGGCCCAATCGGCGTCGTGGCGCGCGACGCCTTCGACCAGGACCGTATCGAGCAGGAACTCGTTGACGTCCGTGCGCGGTACCGACTGGTTGAGCACTGCATGGGTGCGATGCGGCGCCGGGTGGGTGACGGTGTTCTCGGAGACAGTCTTCTCGGAAATATCAGTCATGACAGGCCTTTCAGCTCGCGGCGCGGATGAGGTGCTTCTGGATCTTGCCGGTCGGCGTGCGCGGAAGGATGGTCGCGAACACCACTTCACGCGGAATCTTGTAGCGCGCCAACTTGTCCGAGAGGTAATCCTTGATGTCGTCGGCGCTGATGACATCCGGTTCACGCCAGACGACGTGTGCGACGACGGTCTCGCCCCATTCTTCGTTGGGTTTTCCGACAACGGCGACGTCGACGACGTCCGGGTGGCCGGAGATCACGTCCTCGACCTCCTTGGAGTAGACGTTCTCGCCGCCCGTGATGATCATGTCCTTCGCGCGATCGACGATGAAGAGGTAGCCGTCCGCATCCTTACGCGCCAGATCGCCGGTGCGATACCAACCTCCGTCGGCAAATGCAGCCTTCGTGGCAGCGGGGTCGTCGAGGTACCCCTGCATGACGGTGTCGGCGCGCAGCCAGATCTCACCGATCTGATCGGGCTCCGCGTCGGTGCCGTCATCGGCAACCAGTCGCAGGTCGACGCCGGCCAGCGCGACGCGGCCGATCGAGCCCGCTTTGCTCAATTGCTCTTCGGGGTACAGCACAGTCCCGACGGGCCCGGTCTCGGTCATGCCGTAGACCTGCCGGAATTCGGTGGTGCCGTACGACTCCACCAGTCGCCGAGCAACATCCGCACCGATCGGTCCGCCGCCGTACAGCCACGCACGAACGCTGCCGAGGTTGTAGTCGGCGAAGTTCGGCACCAGGTTGAGTGCGGTGGTGTAGATGACCGGTGGCCCGAAGCAGAGGGTAATACGCTGTTCCTGAACTGTTTCCAGGAACTTGACGGGGTGATACTCGCGCAGCAGCACGACGGTTCCGCCCATGTAGAGCGTGGACATGAACCAGTTGTTCAGTGGGGAAGCGTGCCAGATCGGGACGGCCATGAGCAGTCGCTCGTCTCGAGTCGTCGACACGGCAAGGGCCGCGGTGACGGCTACGCCGACGACGTTGCGATGGCTGTGGACGCAACCCTTGGGCGAGCCGGTAGTCCCCGAGGTGTAGAGGATCTCGGCAGGATCGTTCTCGTCGATGTCGATACCGTCAACACCCTCCTGGCGAGTGATGGCGTCGTCGAAGAAGTCGAAACCGTCTGCGACAGAGTCCGTGCTGATCAGCTTGGCTGTGGTCTCCAATCGATCGACGACCGGCGCCAACTCACCGTCGAAGACGCACACCGACACCTTCGCGTGCCCCAGCACGTAGGCAACTTCCGGAGTCTGCATCTTGTGATTGACGGGAACCACGACGGCACCCAAGCGCCAGGCACCGAGCATCGCGTACACGAATCCTGGAGTGTTGTAACACATCAGCGCCACACGGTCACCTGGCTGCACGCCCAGCGACTGTAAATATCCTGCGGCGCGCCGACTTCCGTCCTGAACCTGGGAGTACGTGTGATCGTGACCGTCGAATATCAGGAAGGGTTTGTCCGGGGTCTTGGTGACGTTGCTGTCGAATACGCGAACGATGTCCATCGAAGTCCTTGTCGGAGAATCACGCTCGAAGAGAGTTCATTCCATCGAGCTGTTGAGTACGGCGTCGGGTATCTGGAGAGTGGCGAAGATGACGGCGACCGCCTCCTCGAGGGAGTAGCCGAAGCTCTCGCCGGTGGCAGTCTTCTGGATGACGAGGCCGAAGATCGCAGACCAGAAGGCCTTGGATTCGACGTCGATGCCCGCGCGTAGCTGCCAGCCGGTGCGGACCAAAGTGCGAAGGAGGGCAGTTTCACCCGAGGAATGCAGAGTGCGAAGCGTTTCGGAGATCAGGTCACGGAGTTCACCACGACGACCCGTCATCATCATCGCTTCGACGAACAGTTCGACGCTGGGAGCGCCCGAGCCCAGGAGGGATCCGACCAATTTCTCGGTGTAGTCACCGACAGTGTCGGCGTCGGCTGCATCGACCTCGGCGCGCTTGCCCGCGCGCAGAACGGCCGCACACGCCACCTCGACGAAGAGCTTCTCTTTGGATCCGTAGTAGTAGGTCACCTGGTTGGGATGAGCGCCGGCGGCGGTGCAGATCTGCGCGATGGACACGCTGTCGCCGTGTTCGAGAAACAGGTCGGTTGCGGCATTGAACAGCGCCATACGCGTCTGCTTGCCCGACTCACGCGTGGCGCGCGCTGCGGGAACTGCCTCGGTGACCATCACGAACTCCTACTTGTTTGTATGACAAACAATAACTCGACGTTGTTTGTATGACAAACAATTTCTTCCCGGCGTGATGACATGTCGACTCCTATCGACATGTCTGATGTGCGGGATTACTCTCTGAACATCGAGCACCCGAGAACTTCGGATTTTCTGCGAGGAGGCGCCCTGCAATGCTCACGCGATCCGGCTTCTCCCTGCCCACACGCACGAATCTCACGGGCGACTGGGCAGATTTGTTGCGTGAGCATTTTGTCGCGCTCGACGTATCCGACATCGAAGACGGGGACGGATTCAGCGGGGCCGTGCACTCGGCCCAACTCGCTCACGTTCGGGTGTCCGCAGTTCAATCGATGGAACAACGAATAGTCCGTAGCAGCAGCCTGATCAAGAGCGACGGTGCGGACTACCTGCAAATCGGCATGATCCGCCGCGGTAGCGCGGTAGTGCGCCAAGACGACCGCGAATGCGTCCTGCGACGTGGCGACTACGTCCTGTACGACACCACGCGCCCCTTCGATTGGCAGATCGAGGGACACGCACACGACGGCATCTGGGGACTCGAGGTGTTCACCTGGCCACGGTCGTACCTGTCGCTCAGCGACGCGGAGGTCACGAGCCTGACCGCCATCGCTTTTGACGGACACGCGGGCCTGAGTGGCCTGCTGGGTCGCTTTCTTCACGATCTTGCCTCCGTCCGCATGACGTCCGACGCGAGCGGAGACGAAGAGGAAGTCGTCAACGAGATCGGCGGCCTGGTCAAGTCCGTTCTTCACGCAACGGCACGTCCGATCACCTCTCGGCGAACCAGCCTCTACGAATCCGCCCTGTCGGTCATAGACGCCCGCATCGCTGACCCGACCCTGTCTCCGGTGGACATCGCGGGATCGGTCAAAGTCTCCATTCGCCAGTTGCACCGAGCCTTCGCCGAACACGGCACGACGGTGTCACGCTCGATTCGCAGCCGTCGACTCGACGGTTGCCGTCGCGAGATCGTGCAATGCCACGCAGCAGACCGGTCGCTGACCCAGATTTCTCACCGCTGGGGATTCACCGACCTGGCCGCCTTCAGTCGCGCATTCAAGGCGGAGTTCGGAATCAGCCCGCGGCGGTACCGGTCGCAAGCAGCGACCCCAAGCAATCCCCGCTGATCTGTAACATCTTCAGCCACTTGCCCATTCAACATGGTGTCCAAAACGTTCTGACGCCGACGCCTATCCACAATTCTTGGCGCGGTAGGCCAAATATCGGGCGTTGACGGCCAAGTTTGATCGGCCTCGCGGGCGTAGATTTTCGGCACGGCGTTGCCAAGTGCCAGGCACCCGATTCGACTACCCACACCACAGGGAGCACTCATGGAATCTGCAATCGGTGAACACCTTCAATGCCCGCGCACGTTGACCAGGCGCGTTCCGGATACCTATACGCCACCATTTCCCATGTGGGTCGGGCGCGCAGACGACGCATTGCAACAGGTCGTGATGGGCTATCTCGGCGTGCAGTTCCGCGACGAAGATCAGCGCCCGGCTGCACTGCAGGCGATGCGGGATATCGTCGCCGGCTTCGACTTGCCGGACGGGCCGGCACACCACGATCTCACCCATCACATCGACAACCAGGGCTACGAGAACCTGATCGTGGTCGGATACTGGAAAGATGTTTCCTCCCAACATCGTTGGAGCACATCGACTCCAATAGCTTCCTGGTGGGAGTCCGAAGAGCGCCTGTCGGACGGGTTGGGGTTCTTCCGCGAGATCGTGGCACCGAGAGCCGAACAGTTCGAAACGCTCTACGCGTTCCAAGACGACCTTCCCGGGGTCGGAGCGGTCATGGACGGCATCAGTGGCGAGATCAACGAACACGGCTACTGGGGTTCGATGCGCGAGCGGTTTCCGATCTCCCAAACCGACTGGATGCAGGCCTCGGGCGAACTGCGGGTCATCGCCGGTGACCCAGCCGTAGGTGGACGCGTAGTAGTGCGGGGGCACGACAACATCGCACTGATCAGATCCGGACAGGACTGGGCCGACGCGGAAGCAGACGAGCGCAGCCTCTACCTGGACGAAATCCTGCCCACCCTCCAATCAGGCATGGATTTCCTCCGCGACAACGGCCCGGCCGTCGGGTGCTACAGCAACCGATTCGTGCGCAACATCGACATCGACGGAAACTTCCTCGACCTGAGCTACAACATCGGTCACTGGGCCTCACTCGACCAACTCGAACGGTGGTCGGAATCCCACCCCACCCATCTGCGGATCTTCACGACGTTTTTCCGGGTGGCCGCGGGTCTGTCGAAATTGCGTCTCTACCACGAGGTCTCGGTATTCGATGCCGCCGATCAGCTGTACGAGTACATCAATTGCCATCCCGGCACCGGCATGCTGCGCGATGCAGTGACCATCGCCGAGCACTGACCGAAGCCGCCGGGAATCTTCGGCGACGTTCTTTCCCTCGGAGGCAACTCGAGATATGTTGACGAGTGTCGACATATCGCAGTAGAGGCCATCGAGGAAGCGCGGACAGCAGACAGTGACTACTCAACGAAACGAAGAGTTGGCGTTTGCTGTGCTGGCCGACCAGGTACGTCGACAGATTCTCGACACTCTGGCTACCCACGGCGAGTGCAATGCGGGTTTCATCAGCGATCAAATTTCGACGGTCGGTCGCACCACGGTATCCACACATCTCAAGGCGCTGCGGTTGTCCGGAGTGATCGTCGAACGGCGTCAGGGACGTCATCGCCTGTTTTCGATCGATCCGTCGGGGCCGGCCAACGATGCACTCCAGTTCCTGCGCGACGTCCTCGGGCGAGCGCTGGAAGCAGGTTCGAACACGTCCGAGTCGCCGACCACGGCGACTGAGGATTCCGAACCGGCTTCGGTGCGTCGCCGGGCGTGAGGCCCTGTTTGAGCCCCAGCATCTATTTCAGGCAGGAAGTAGAACGTGCCAGGTCTCTCCGTAACGGCACAGATCGTGACGACCGACCCACCAGGGTCAGCCTTCGAGCGCCTCGAAACGGGGCAACTGCTCGAACTCGAATGTGAGCAACTGACGGTCGGGGCCGCTGTCGCCATCTCCCTTCCCGTCGGCGACGGCGTACGTGCGGATCCAGCCGGAATGCCGATCACGCTGTTGGGTTACGTCGCCGGCGTGAAGCGGGGCCGATCGGTAGTGATCGTGCACCACCAACCGTGGCGCGGCCGCCTGACGATCCGGTTCTTTCCCGACGGCACCGGAACCCGGATCGTTCTCGAGTCCAGCCTCGATCAGGACGGAATTTCCTGGCTTGCCAACAAGCGCGGATTCGCGCCACCCGAGCCTCCGCGTTCCGACCGACATCGGATCGGATTGCTGGTCAGCAAATCCGGCCCGGCAGCTGTATTCGCCCAGGCGACAGAAACACTCGCTGCCCTGGCCGTGGAAGAGATCAATGCCGACGGCGGTGTCGGCGGCGTTCTCGTCGACTTGGTGATCGGCGATGACGCTTCCGACTCGGCGGCCGGAGCGGCGACCGCGCTGCGATTGGTGAAAAGCGGGTGCCGCGCCATTTTCGCGTGCGTGACGTCCTCGACCTTCAATGCCGCTGCATCTGCGTTGCAGAACACCGGTGTGCTGTTGGTGCACACAGTTCTCAACGAAGGAGGTCGATCGCGTCCGGGAGTCCTTCGATTGGGTGAGCGGCCACTCGACCAGACACGAGCGGGCATACCCGCAATGATGTCCGAGACCGGTTCTCGCACTTGGTTCCTGGTCGGTCAGCAGTATTCGTGGTCGTTCGGAGCGCATTGGGCGGCCCGACGTGTGATCGCCGAATCCACAGGTTCGGTGGCCGGCGAAGTCTACGTACCGTTGGGGACAACCGACTTCTCGCGCATCATCGAGTCGATAGTCGACTCCGGGGCCGAACTGATTCTTTCCACTCTGGTGGGCCATGACGAGGTCTTCTTCGAACGACAATGCGCCCAGCACGGACTGCGGGCCACCACGCGGACGTTTGCATTGGTCCTCGACGAGGCCACTCAGCAGCTCATCGGCAATTCCGATGCCGACGGAGTCTGGGCGGCATTCGGCTACTTCCAATCCGCGGCCGGTGACCACGACCTCGAAAAGCGATACAGCGCAAGCTCGAACGAACTCCTGCCTCCGCTCAGTTCCCTGTCCGAGACAACGTACGAAGCGATCGTCGCTTACGCACGCGCAGTCGAACGAACGTCGGCGGGCGATCCGGAAACAGTACTTCGGCAGCTTGCCACGACGCCGAAAAGCTCTACGAACACCGGTTTTCCACTGAATCGGCCGATTCTGATCGCTGAATCACGCCGTGGGCGACTGTACCCCCGCTCTCTCTGAGCGCGCGTAACCCGAACTTAACGAGTCAATATGTCGATACCTATTGACGCAATTATGGATCCGGCCCTAGTCTGAAAGACAAGTGAAGCCGATCACATCAGGAGCACACTTCTCATGGCGACAATCCGACCTGACGACCAAGCAATAGACGCCGCCGCAAGGCATTACGGCATCACTCTCGACCAAACAGCCCGGCTCGAGTGGACGGCACTGATCGACGGAGCACTGGGCTCCTACGACGTCGTCGACCAGTTGTACGCCGACGAGGCAACCCCGCCGACCACGTCACGCGAGCACGCGGTGCCAACTGCGAGCGAAAACCCTTTGAGCGCTTGGTATGTGACCACCAGCATCCCGCCGACGTCGGTCGGCGTCCTGACCGGCCGACGCGTGGCGATCAAGGACAACGTGACCGTGGCCGGAGTTCCGATGATGAACGGATCTCGGACGGTAGAGGGATTCACTCCGTCACGCGACGCGACTGTGGTCACTCGACTACTGGCGGCCGGTGCAACCGTCGCGGGCAAAGCTGTGTGTGAGGACCTGTGTTTCTCCGGTTCGAGCTTCACACCGGCAAGCGGACCGGTCCGCAATCCATGGGACCGGCAGCGCGAAGCAGGTGGATCATCCGGCGGCAGTGCAGCACTCGTCGCAAACGGTGACGTCGATTTTGCCATCGGCGGGGATCAAGGCGGATCGATCCGGATCCCGGCGGCATTCTGCGGCGTCGTCGGGCACAAGCCGACGTTCGGGCTCGTCCCGTATACCGGTGCATTTCCCATCGAGCGAACAATCGACCATCTCGGCCCGATCACACGCACGGTCCACGATGCAGCACTGATGCTCTCGGTCATCGCCGGCCGCGACGGTAACGACCCACGCCAAGCCGACAGCGTCGAAGCAGGTGACTATCTGTCCACCCTCGACTCCGATGTGGACGGCCTGCGAATCGGAATCGTTCGAGAGGGATTCGGGCACGCGGTCTCACAGCCCGAGGTCGACGACGCAGTCCGCGCAGCGGCACACAGTCTGACCGAAATCGGTTGCACGGTAGAGGAAGTAAACATCCCGTGGCATCTGCATGCTTTCCACATCTGGAACGTGATCGCCACGGACGGTGGTGCCTACCAGATGTTGGACGGCAACGGATACGGCATGAACGCCGAAGGTTTGTACGATCCGGAACTGATGGCACACTTTGCTTCTCGACGCATTCAGCACGCCGACGCTCTGTCCGAAACCGTCAAACTGGTGGCCCTGACCGGCCACCACGGCATCACCACCCTCGGCGGCGCGAGCTACGGCAAAGCCCGGAACCTCGTACCGCTTGCCCGCGCCGCCTACGACACTGCCTTGAGACAATTCGACGTCCTGGTGATGCCAACGCTGCCCTACGTCGCATCCGAATTGCCGGCGAAGGACGTGGATCGTGCAACCTTCATCACGAAGGCTCTCGGGATGATCGCCAACACGGCACCATTCGACGTGACCGGACATCCGTCCCTGTCCGTTCCGGCCGGCCTGGTGAATGGGCTTCCGGTCGGAATGATGATCACCGGCAGACACTTCGACGATGCGACAGTCCTTCGTGTCGGACGCGCACTCGAAAAGCTTCGCGGCGCGTTTCCGACGCCGGCCGAACGCGCCTCCGACTCTGCACCACAACTCAGCCCCGCCTAGTCCTGACGCACTGTCAGACAACAAATTCCACCGATTCACACATGATCTGCCCACATAAGAAAAGGTGAACCAGATGTCAGTAACGATCGACCACACAACGGAAAACGCCGCACCGGCCCAGGCGCCGGTCTCCGACCGGGCGTGGGCACTGTTCCGCGCACTCGACGGTAAGGGATTAATACCCGACGGTTACGTCGAGGGATGGAAGAAAACCTTCGAGGAGGACTTCAGTCCAAGGCGCGGAGCGGAATTGGTAGCGCGCGCATGGACCGACCCCGAGTTCCGGCAGTTGCTTCTCACCGACGGTACCGCCGCAGTTGCCCAGTACGGATACCTGGGCCCCCAGGGCGAATACATCGTGGCAGTCGAAGACACACCGACACTCAAGAACGTGATCGTGTGCTCGCTGTGTTCATGCACCGCGTGGCCCATCCTCGGTCTGCCACCTACCTGGTACAAGAGCTTCGAATACCGTGCGCGCGTGGTCCGCGAACCACGGAAGGTTCTCTCCGAGATGGGAACCGAGATCGCGTCGGATATCGAGATTCGCGTCTACGACACCACCGCCGAAACTCGCTACATGGTCCTCCCGCAGCGTCCCGCCGGCACCGAAGGCTGGAGCCAGGAACAACTGCAGGAAATCGTCACCAAGGACTGCCTGATCGGGGTTGCAATCCCGCAGGTTCCCACCGTCTGATCACCCCGACAAGAAGGAAGCACACCATGGATGGAGTACACGATCTTGCCGGAGTTCAAGGCTTCGGCAAAGTCCCGCATACCGTCAACGCCGACATCGGCCCCACCTTTCACTCCGAATGGGAACACCTGCCCTACAGCCTGATGTTCGCCGGAGTCGCCGAACTCGGGGCCTTCAGCGTCGACGAAGTGCGATACGTCGTCGAGAGGATGGAGCCGCGCCACTACATGATGACCCCGTACTACGAGAGGTACGTCATCGGCGTCGCGACACTGATGGTCGAAAAGGGAATCCTGACGCAGGACGAACTCGAAAGCCTTGCGGGGGGACCGTTCCCACTGTCACGGCCCAGCGAATCCGAAGGGCGGCCGGCACCCGTCGAGACGACCACCTTCGAGGTCGGGCAGCGAGTACGTGTGCGCGACGAGTACGTTCCGGGGCATATTCGAATGCCTGCGTACTGCCGAGGACGCGTGGGGACCATCGCTCACCGGACCACCGAGAAGTGGCCGTTCCCCGACGCAATCGGTCACGGTCGCAACGACGCCGGCGAAGAGCCCACCTACCACGTGCAGTTCGCCGCCGAGGAATTGTTCGGTAGCGACACCGACGGTGGAAGCGTCGTTGTCGACCTCTTCGAGGGTTACCTCGAGCCTGCGGCCTGATCTTCCAGCATTCCAGGCGGCGGTCACGCGATCACAGCGGTTCGTGCGACCGCCGCCTGATCACCACGATTCACTCATTCGGAAGGACACTGGAAATCATGGTCGACACACGACTTCCGGTCACGGTGCTGTCAGGTTTCCTGGGCGCCGGGAAGACGACGCTACTCAACGAGATCCTGCGCAATCGGGAGGGCCGTCGGGTTGCGGTGATCGTCAACGACATGAGCGAAATCAACATCGACAGTGCAGAAGTCGAGCGTGAGATCTCGCTCAGTCGCTCCGAGGAGAAACTGGTCGAGATGACCAACGGCTGCATCTGCTGCACTCTGCGAGAGGATCTTCTTTCCGAGATCAGCGCCCTGGCCGCTGCTGGCCGATTCGACTACCTTCTCATCGAATCTTCGGGCATCTCCGAACCGCTGCCCGTCGCGGAGACGTTCACCTTCATCGATACCGACGGCCACGCTCTGGCCGACGTCGCCCGACTCGACACCATGGTCACCGTGGTCGACGGCAACAGTTTTCTGCGCGACTACACGGCTGGAGGTCGCGTCGAAGCCGATGCTCCGGAAGATGAACGAGACATCGCGGATCTACTTGTCGACCAGATCGAGTTTGCCGACGTCATCCTGGTGAGCAAGGCCGATCTGATCTCGCACCAGCACCTGGTCGAATTGACCGCGGTCCTGCGATCTTTGAACGCAACCGCTGCGATTGTTCCGATGATGCTCGGTCGCATCCCACTCGACACGATTCTCGACACAGGTTTGTTCTCGCTCGAGAAAGCCGCACAGGCCCCCGGTTGGTTACAAGAACTACAAGGTGAACACACTCCCGAAACCGAAGAGTACGGAATCAGTTCGGTGGTGTACCGCGAGCGCGCACCCTTCCACCCCCAACGTCTGCATGACTTCCTCAGCAGCGAGTGGACCAACGGAAAGTTACTCCGGGCCAAGGGCTACTACTGGAATGCCGGCCGGTTCACCGAGATCGGGAGTATTTCCCAGGCCGGTCATCTCATTCGCCACGGATACGTCGGCCGTTGGTGGAAGTTTCTACCCCGTGACGAGTGGCCGGCCGACGATTACCGCCGCGACGGAATCCTCGACAAGTGGGAAGAACCTGTCGGAGACTGCCGACAGGAACTCGTCTTCATCGGCCAAGCCATCGACCCGTCTCTACTGCACCGAGAACTCGACGCGTGTCTACTCACCACAGCCGAGATCGAACTCGGGCCAGACGTGTGGACCACCTGGAGCGACCCCCTGGGTGCCGGGTATACCGACCAGACCGTTTGATATTGTTCCGGTTTGCCGTAAGTTGTGCGCAATGGGGGTATCACGCAACCGAACTCGGGCGCTGTTGATCGTCGCGGCAATCGCAGCCGGGACCGTTGCTGCGGCGACGCCGGCGGCGGCAACCTGGACAGCCGCGCCGATGTGCGGCGATTGGCAGGTCGAGACCGTAGCGCGGGGGTTGGAGCAGCTCGAGAACCTCGAGCCCGATGACAACGGCGGGTTCTACCTCTCCGGCAAGTCGAAGGTCTATCACGTCGACGCCGCAGGACAGGTACGAACAGTCCTCGACGGCATGGGTGCCCCTGGCGGTTTGCAACTCGACGGTTCGAGGCTGTCCTTCCTCACCAGACAGGACGGCAAGCTGTGGCACCTGGACACCACGACGGATCAGCTGTCCGCACCCGTCGATTTCGCGGGCAACGGCCTGCTCCGCCTACCCGACGGCGATCTACTGACCACGTGGGTCGGAACAGAAGGCGGCCAGTCGAAGGGCGTGTCGCGCTATCTGAACGACTCCGGAGCCGTCGTACCCAATTGGTCGACAGTGCCGCGTTCGGAGGGACTCGCGCTCAGTCCGGATCATCGAGCCGTGTACACCGATGACCTGTTCACCGGTCAGATCATTCGAGTGCCCTTGGATTCCCCTGACACGTGGACCGTTGCAACGACGGTCCCGAGCCTGATCCCCGGCCTCGACGATCTGACAATGTCGCAGGATGGAATGCTCTATGCCGCAGCTCACGTCGAAGGCTCTATCTATCGCGTAAACCCTGAAACCGGCGCGTCCTGCGTCGTCGCTTCGGGTCTTTCGAATGGGTGGACCGGGCCGAGTTCAGTGCGTATAGGACAGGACGGCGACGGCTCGGCGCTCTACGTCACCGGCTTCGACGGGACGCTGCGTCGCCTGGTACCTCCGCCGGGCGTCGAACTCGCACCCGTCCGCTGACGCCGATCCCTTCGGCACGAGATTCCCCGACCTGGCGATATTTAAAATCACGCTGATTTGAAGGCATGCCCGCAGCGCAACGGCCGCTTGTCCGGAAACTGTCAACAGTTCTACACGGAGAAATGGCTACCCTTAGGTTTACGCTGCACGCATGTTTTCTTCCGTCGCAGCGAAGATCCGCCTGGTGGTGGCACTGCTCCTCACTGCCCTCCTGGCGCTGACTCTGTCATCGTGCTCGAGTGGCTCGGATTCGTCGGCAGCCCCCACAGACCTGTGTGCACCTCCTGGAGTGGGAGCCGCAACCGCGGCACCCACCAATCTGGACGCGGCAGCGGGTGCGGGCGCCGAAGACCGCTACACCACGGCCACCGTCACCCCGGTCGATCAGATCGACACCTCGAAGCTGAACTTGATCAAACCCGGGGTCATCACGGTCGGCACGCTCGGTGACGCGCCCCCGAGCATCTGCGTCAACTCCGAGAATCAGTACACCGGATACGACAACGAACTGCTGAAGGCAGTCGCGGACAAGCTGGGCCTGAAGGTCGAGTTCGTCGGCACCGAGTTCGCCGGTCTCCTCGCCCAGGTTGCCGGCCGACGCTTCGACGTCGGCTCGTCGTCCATCACCACCACCGACGACCGTCGCAACACCGTCGGCTTCACCAACGGCTACGACTTCGGATACTTCTCCCTCGTCGTACCCAACGGCAGCGCCATCACCGGCTTCGGTGACCTGGATGCCTCCAAGCGCATCGGCGTCGTGCAGGGAACCGTGCAGGACGACTACGTCGTGAACACGCTCAAGCTCGATCCCGTGAAGTTTCCCGACTACGCCACGGCGTACGCGAACCTCAAGTCCGGACAGATCGACGCCTGGGTAGCTCCGTCTCAGCAGGCCGAAGGCGCCATCGCTCCCGGCGATCCGACCTCGATCATCCAGAACACCTTCTCGGTCAACAACTTCGTCGGCTGGGCGGTGAACAAGGAAAACCAGCCGCTGATCGACGCCCTCAACTCCGGCCTCGACGCAGTCATCGACGACGGAACCTGGTCTCAGCTGTACTCCGATTGGGTACCGCGCCAACTCCCTGAAGGCTGGAAGCCCGGATCCAAGGCAGCGGCCACTCCGGAACTGCCCGACTTCGCAGCCATCGCGGCAGAAAACGCAGCAAACGGCGACGGTGGAGATACCGCGTCGTACCAGCCGAAGTCGACGCTCGAACAGCTCAAGGACACGTTCTTCGACTGGGATCTGTACAAGAAGGCATTCCCCGATCTCCTCAAGACCGGTCTTCCTAACACACTTATCCTTGCGCTCGCGTCGGGCATCATCGGCACGATCCTCGGCATGCTGCTCGCTGTCGCCGGTATCTCACGCACCCGTTGGCTGCGCTGGCCGGCCCGCGTCTACACCGATATCTTCCGCGGACTGCCCGCAGTCGTCATCATCTTGATCATCGGGCTCGGCGTCGGCCCGATCGTCAAGGGAATCACCGGCAGCAATCCGTACTGGCTCGGTGTCGCGGCGCTGTCACTGCTCGCGTCGGCGTACATCGGTGAGATCTTCAGATCCGGTATCCAGAGCGTCGAGCCCGGGCAGCTCGAGGCTTCCCGTGCCCTCGGCTTCAGCTACCGCAAGTCCATGTCGCTGGTCGTCATCCCGCAGGGTGTACGACGCGTTCTTCCGGCATTGATGAACCAGTTCATCTCGCTGATCAAGGACTCGTCGCTGATCTACTTCCTCGGTCTCCTCGTCACCCAGCGGGAACTCTTTGCCGTCGGACGTGATCTCAACGCCCAGACCGGCAGCCTGTCCCCGCTCGTTGCGGCAGGCCTGTTCTACCTTGCTCTGACCATCCCGCTGACGCACCTCGTCAACTACATCGACAACCGACTCCGGACCGGACGCGCCGACACTTCAGGCACGTTGGATCCGCTCGAGCAGGCCATCGTCGTGGAAAGGGGCTGAGGACATGACAACCAGCTCTGAACTGAAGTCCGTATCGCTCACCGGCAAGGACCTGCATCTGTCCTTCGGTACCAACAAGGTGCTTCGCGGCGTCAACCTGCACGTCGACGCCGGAAACACCGTCACCGTCATCGGACCCTCCGGTTCGGGCAAGTCGACGCTCCTGCGCGTGCTGAACCGTCTGCACGAGCCCGAGCAGGGTGACGTGCTGCTCGACGGGAAGTCCGTCCTGAAGGACAACCCCGACGAGCTACGCCAGCGAATCGGCATGGTGTTCCAGCACTTCAACCTGTTCCCGCACAAGACCGTCGCCGAGAACATCGCGCTCGGGCCGAACAAGCTCAAGGGTTTGTCCAAGGAGCAAGCTCGGGCTCTCGCGCTCGAGCAGCTCGACCTGGTGGGGCTCAGGGAGAAGGCGGACTCGCGGCCTGGCAACCTTTCGGGAGGTCAGCAGCAGCGCGTCGCCATTGCCCGCGCCTTGGCGATGAAGCCTGAGGTCATGTTCTTCGACGAGGCGACGTCGGCTCTGGACCCCGAACTGGTCAAGGGTGTTCTGGCATTGATGGCCGATCTCGCGAAGTCCGGCATGACCATGGTCGTCGTAACGCACGAAATGGGTTTCGCGCGTTCCGTTTCCGACAAGGTGCTGTTCATGGATCGTGGCGCCGTAGTCGAAACCGGTACTCCGGAACAGCTTTTCGACGATCCAGAAACAGATCGACTGCAAGCGTTCCTGTCACAGGTCCTCTGACTCGGGGGCGCTTGCAGGAGATCGACGGGCGTTGATCCTGGACGCCTGAAGCATCAGATGATCACGTTCGGCGAGGTTGGACGCCTTGTGCGCTGCATCGGCATACAACCTCGCCGCCGTCTCCAGGTCTCCGTCGCGTTCGCGGAGATAGGCCTCGACTGCGGCATGGCGTGGAAGTGAATCGTCCAGCGCTGCAAGAGCTGCCAAGCCGGCGCGTGGTCCGTCCGCTTCGCCGACGGCCACCGCTCGGTTGAGCCGGACGATCGGGCTGTCGGTCAAGGCCGCGAGTTCGTCGTACCACTCCACGATCTGCACCCAATCGGTCTGGTCTGCTGCGAGAGCGTCGGCATGGAGTGCAGCGATGGCGGCCTGGGCCTGGAACTCACCGAGCCGGTCGCGGGCGAGAGCTGCCTGGAGGATCACGACTCCTTCGGCAATCGAATCGGTGTCCCACCGGCTGCGATCCTGCTCGGCTAGCGGAACCAGACTGCCGTCCGCGGCAGTTCGCGCGACTCGGCGAGCGTGATGGAGCAGCATCAGTGCGAGCAACCCTGCGACTTCGGGGTGATCGATCGTGGCCGCCAACTGCCGGGTGAGCCGGATGGCCTCGGCAGCGAGGTCGACGTCACCGGAGTACCCCTCGTTGAAGACCAGATAGAGGACACGCAGGACGGTGGCGACATCGCCGGGTTGCTCGAACCGGACGCCGGAGACCGTGCGCTTGGCTCGGCTGATGCGCTGAGCCATCGTCGCCTCAGGCACCAGGTAGGCCTGCGCAATCTGGCGCGTGGTGAGCCCGCCGACAGCGCGCAGCGTGAGTGCCACGGCGGACGACGGCGTCAACGACGGGTGCGCGCACAGAAAGTAAAGCTGGAGTGTGTCGTCCACGCCCGGCACCGACCCGCTGACCGGCCGCTCGCCTGGCTGCTCGTCAGCCAGGTACTCCCGCTTACGGCGAGCCACATCCGACCGGATCCCGTCGAGGAACCGCCGCCAGGCCACTGTGACCAGCCAGCCCTTCGGGTCCCGCGGCGGGTTGTCCGGCCAGACCCTGACCGCCTCGAGCAGAGCGTCCTGCACGGCGTCCTCGGCCGACGCGAAATCTGCTCCGCGGCGGACGAGGATGCCGAGCACGCTCGGAGTCAGACTCCGAAGCAGGGCGTCGTCCATGAGAGTTGTCAGTCCGTGATGGTCGGCGGCTCGGTCAGGAACGGGCGCAGTTCGAGCCATTCGTGAATCGGCTTCCCGCCTGCGCCGGGCGCGGCCGAAAGCTCCCCGGCCAATTCGACGGCACGGTCGTAGCTGTCGACGTCGATCACCATCCAGCCGGCAACGAGGTCCTTGGTTTCCGCGAACGGGCCATCGGTGACCGGGGGCGACCCTCACCGTCGTACCGGACAAAGGTGCCCTCAGGAGCGAGAGCCTGACCGTCGACGAACTCGCCCGCCTTCTCGAGCCGATCCGCGAAGTCCTGCATGTACTTCACGTGAGCCGTGATCTCGTCCGGTGTCCACTGGTCCATCGGCACGTCGTTGACTGCAGCCGGAGCGCCGCGGTAGTGCTTGAGCAGCAAGTACTTGGCCATCGTGAATCTCCTCTGTGTCGGTGCCACCCATTCTGGTCGCACTTCACTACAGGGACGAAGCAAGTCGGAGATTCTCGACATCGGCCGGCTATTCTCGACATCGCGGGGCTTCGGGCCCTAAATCCACCCCTGCCGGCGGGCGATCACCGCAGCTTCGTGCCGATTCGCAGCACCGAGTTTGGTGACAGCTGACGACAAATAGTTTCGGGTGGTACCCGCAGAGAGGTGTGCCCGGGAAGCGATCTGCTCGATGGATGCTCCGTCGGCCGCGTACTCGAGTACGTCCGCTTCGCGCGGAGTAAGCGGTGAGTCGCCGGCGCCGATTGCCTCGGCAGCCAACGACGGGTCGACGTACCTCCCGCCCGCGTGGACGCTGCGAACCACCTCGGCGAGCGTCGCCGCAGGCGTCGTCTTCGGCAGAAATCCGCGGACGCCGGCTGACAGTGCCTTCTTCAGGTATCCGGGACGCCCGTGGCTCGTCACGATGATCGAGGCGCACCCCGAGACCGTCTGCGCAATCTGTTGCGCCGTCTCTATACCGTCGATACCTGCCATTTGAAGGTCGAGCACGGCTACGTCAGGTTGATGCTTTGCAGCAGCGATCACGGCATCCTCGCCGGATTCGGCTTCTGCGACGACAACGATGTCGTCCTCGAGCGACAACATCATTGCCAGCGCCGAGCGGATCAGGTTCTCGTCGTCGGCCAGCAGTACCTTGATCGGCTCGGTCACCGAGACTCCTTCGTTCGGGACGGAAAGTGGGCGGTGAGGGTGAAGCGATCTTCGTCCTGCACGGTTTCGACAGTTCCTCCGACGGCGCCGACGCGCTCGCGCAATCCGTTCAGGCCGGTTCCGTTGTTCGGCTCTGCGATACGTGCGCCGTCGTTGGCGATCACGACGCCATCCGCCAACACTTCGATGCTGCAATTCTCGGCACTGGAGTGCCGGAGAATGTTGGTCACGCCTTCACGGACGACCCAGGCAGCGGCTTCGGCCAGTTCCACCGGTAGTTGATCTGCCGATCCACGTATCGCAGTGGAGATTCCGGCGGCCTCGAGCAGCGACTGCGCACCGGCCAGCTCGGACGCCAAGGCGATGGACCGGTATCCCCGAACCAACTCGCGCGCTTCGTCGAGTGAATCTTGCGCAAGTTCGCGCACTTCGTCCATCTGCGCGGCGGCACGATCGTCGCCGCGTCGTGAAAGCGTGGCTGCAAGTTCACTTTTCACCGCAATTGCAGACAGTGCCCGCCCGACGACGTCATGGAGATCGCGAGAAAATCGCAACCGCTCCTCGGCGACGGACAGAGCGGCGGCGGCTCCGCGCGCCTCGTCCAATTCGGTGACCATCCGCAGCAGCCACACCGACATGTAGACGGTCAGCCCCATGAAGCCGGCAACGATTCCGACGGACACGCCGCTTTCCGGACCCGCAAGCAGTCCCAATACAACCCCGGCGGCCACCGAGCCCACGATCAGCCAGCGCAACGACGTCAACCCCGCAAGCGGCACGACGAGAATTGCCGCCAGCCAGAAGTACGGGCCGTTCTCGCCGTTGCTTCCCAAGGCAATTCCCGCCGAGCAGAACGCCGACAACGTCATCACGGCAAGAGGAATCTGAACGGGCTTGGCCACGACTCCGCCCAGATCAGGCATCCGAGACACGGCGACGACGCACGCACCTGCACTGATTCCGAGGAAGACACCCGACAGATACCGATCGGCAATGATCTCGGTGACCGCACCGAAGCCACCGAAAACCACTGCGACCATGATGAACGACTGACGCGTGTAGAGGCGAACCTTGTCGACGTTCGACGCGGTTCGCCATGTCCGTCTCGGATTCCAGCGTCCGAAGTTCTGCGCGATCATGCCCACTACCTTCTCAGAGTTCTACGAACGCGGTTCCCAGCGGAAGTGGACGTTCGCAATCAGAACCGAACCGACGATCCACGCCAGCATGACCAACAGCGGTTGCCCAGCCGAACCGAAGGTGTCGACAAATCCGGCCGCAGCACCGGGCGCATCGCCCAGATCGGCCAGTTCGCCAGTGGTTCTCCCCAGCCATCCGAGATTGAGAAGGTCGACTACCGCGGCCAGCGGAGTGAAATCGAGAATGCGAGCAACGTTGTCCGGCACGACGTTCCTGATCGAAGACATACCTGCCGTCGCCAGAATCAGAATCGGCATGCAGGTGATCTGCGCTGCCTCCGCGTTCCGAGTGACAGCCGAAGTGATCAACGCCAGCGCGGTGAAGAGCGCAGCGCCGCCGATCACCGCGACCAGCACCAGCACCGGATTGACCGGAGCACTGCCGCCGAGAACCATCACGGCGATTCCGATGACCACCGTCAACAGGCCGGTGAGAACCCACGACGGCACCGCCGGGCCCGCAAGGATCTCGGCGTCGCTGCATTCCCCGGTGCGTAGTCTCTTGAGAACCAACTCGTCACGACGCGTCGCGTACACCGACAGGAGGTTGTAGAAGACCACGAACACGAGAAGGAAGAGTGCAAACACCTCGAGGCCTGCCGACACCGACTTGTCCGACAGCCCGCCATCTCGCGACAGATACAGCATTCCCACGGGAAAGATCAACGGGAGGACGATTGCGTTGAAGAGCAACAGTCGATTTCGTCCCAGGAGCGTGAACTCCGAACGAGACAGGGTTGCTATGCGGTTCATGCCGGCGCTCCTTCGAGAGTTGCGTGATGATCGAATTGGTCTGCAATGGAGAGGAATACGGTCTCCAGGGAAGCCGCGCGGGCATCCAAGCCGGTCAGCAGGATGTTGTTGTGCTGCGCCCACAGCAGCAGTTCCGTCAGGGTCTCCTGGACTGTACGAGTCGTGATGACCACAAGATCGTTTTCGACGCGAACCTCGGCGCCGGCCAGGGCGGGGAGCGGAAGACCTGGACGGTGCAGTTTGATCTGAGCGGGATGATCCGCGACGACGTCCGCCACGGTTCCGCTGCGCACCACCGATCCACGGTGCATGATCGCCAATTGGTCACACAAGGACTCGGCTTCGTCCAGGTAGTGCGTCGTCAACATGATGGTGACGCCCGACGCTTTCAAATCAGCGATCAATTGCCAAGTGTTACGACGACTTTCGGGGTCCAAACCAGTAGTCGGTTCGTCGAGAAACAGGACGAGTGGCCGGCCGATGATCGCGCACGCCAGATCCAGTCGCCGCGCTTCACCGCCCGAGAGGAACTTCACGCGGGTCTCCCCACGGTCACGCATGTCCACACGCTCGAGCACCTCGTCGACGGGAAGCGGATTCGAACACGTTCCGGCCCACATCGCCAAACTCTCACGAGCAGTCAAGTCTTGGGGAAGTCCACCCTTCTGGAGCATGATGCCCAGCGATGGGCGGATCTGCTTGCGGTTACGCACCGGATCCATCCCCAATACGCGCACCGTACCGGCGCTGGCTCGTGAAAGGCCCTGAATCACTTCGAGAGTGGACGTCTTTCCGGCACCGTTCGTTCCGAGGAGGCCGAACAACTCGCCTTCCTGAACACTCAGATCAAGATTGCGGACGGCATCGAACGCATCCTTGCCGGAGCCGTAGCGCCGCGACATTCCGACTACGTCAATCACAGGATCGCCCTTCATCGCTGCGCCTCCTCTCGGTTCCAGCTGCGCAGTCCGATCGCGAATCGAATGCCCGCGTAGACAGCGAGAGCGGCAACAAGAATCCAGGACACCGGATTGGAGCCGATGATCGCGAACACCCCTCCGATGATCGCGATGTTCACCACGATCACAACAAGTTCGCGGCCCATCGTGGGTGCGGGTCCGATGTCCATCAGGTCCGTCAGGAGGCTTCCCTCATGTGGTTCTCTCATGCTTCAAGCCTCGCGGGAAGTCGGGGCCGAAAACAGTGCGCAGCATCATCACCTGCGGTGACACCGTCATGGATCGGCGATGACAAATGTCATGCGACGTCCCCGCGGGGACGCGTCGTACATTGCAGGTAAGGGTCGCCTCGTTGTTTTGCCGTTCATTTTTACGTTCCTTTACCCTTGCTTAGAGCTTCTACGGTTCCCGAAGTCCGTACATCGAATCTCGGGAGTTCACGGTGGCTATCAAGCCTTTGGCCTTGTTTGTCAAACACGACGGCGTGTCTGCACGCGCGTCGATCACCTGCCAGTACAAGTGCGGAAATGCGTGCTCTCACGAGGTCCCCAACACCTCGGGCGGCGAGTACTTTCGCGACATCGCACGCACTGCACTGACTCGTCGAGGCATGCTCCGGGGCAGTGGCATGGCAGTGCTCGCGGTGGGAGCGGGCAGCGCCCTCGTCGCCTGTTCGGACGAATCTGCAAGTGCGGAACCGGGAACCGGATCCGCGAGCGGCAGCAGCGGCGGGTCGACACCAGCAGGGACGAACTTTGGTGCCGTCGCGCCCAACAAGGAAGACAAGGTCACCGTCCCTGACGGATACGATCAGGCCGTCGTTATCCGTTGGGGTGACGCCGTTCTCGCCGGAGCCCCGGCCTTCGACTTCGACAAGCAAACTGCTGCTGCACAGGAACTGCAGTTCGGATTCAACAACGACTTCGCCGGATTGCTCCCGGTCGACGGGGAGCCCAACACCTACCTGCTCGTGGTCAATCACGAATACTCCACCGAGCCGGCGATGTTCCGCGGCTACGATGCGGAGCACCCGACCGAGGAGCAGTTCAAGATCGGCCTGGCCAGCCACGGACTGTCGGTCGTCCAGGTCAAGGGCGAATCCGACAACGGCAAGCTGGTACCGGAGATCGGATCGAACAACCGCCGCATCACCGGAACCACGGAGTTTGTCGTGACCGGCCCCGCTGCAGGTAGCGACTTCCTCAAGACGAGTGCCGATCCCACGGGAACCAAAGTGCTCGGCACCCTCAACAATTGCGCCGGCGGTGTCACACCCTGGGGCACAGTGCTTTCCGGCGAAGAGAACTTCAACCAGTACTTCGCGAACGCCGAGGGTGTCACCGATCCCACGGTCGCAGCACGGCTGAAGCGCTACGGTCTGGCCGGCGCCGCTTCCGAGCGCAAGTGGGAACGCTTCGACAAGCGGTTCGATCTGGTCGCAGAACCCAACGAGGTCAACCGATTCGGATACGTCGTCGAGATCGATCCGTGGGATCCGTCGTCGACTCCGATCAAGCACACAGCGCTCGGACGGTTCAAGCACGAAGCCGCCACCATTTACACCACGTCGGACGGAACCGTCGTGGCCTACAGCGGCGACGACGAGCGCTTCGACTACATGTACAAGTTCGTCTCGAGTCGAAAGATGCAGGACGGCAAGAGTCAGGCAGCCATGCGCCACAACATGACTCTGCTCGACGCCGGAACGCTGTACGTTGCAAAGCTCAGCGGAAACTCCGCCGGCGAGATCGACGGCAGCGGCAAGCTCCCGTCGGACGGCACGTTCGACGGAACCGGCGAATGGGTCGCCATCCTGCGCACCGGCGAAGACGGCAAGGGCGAATCGCTGGTCGACGGCATGAGCGCCGAAGAGGTCGCTGTCTTCACCCGTCAGGCCGGTGACAAGGTCGGGGCAACGAAGATGGATCGTCCCGAAGACTTCGAAGCAAACCCGAAGAGCGGCAAGGTTTACGTCGCACTGACCAACAACACCAAGCGCGGAGTCGACGGTGGCGCCGCGGCCGACGAAGCGAACCCGAGGAACAACAACAAGAACGGCCAGGTCCTCGAAATCACCGACGAGCACGCCGGCACCACCTTCGGCTGGAATCTTCTTCTCGTCTGCGGAGATCCGGCCACAGCCGATACTTACTTCGGTGGTTTCGACAAGAGCAAGGTCAGTCCCATCTCGTGCCCGGACAACCTTGCCTTCGACCCGCACGGAAACCTGTGGATCTCCACCGACGGCAACGCACTCAAGTCCAACGACGGACTGTTCAGCGTTGTCCTCGAAGGCGAAAACCGCGGTGAGACAAAGCAGTTCCTCACCGTTCCCGTCGGCGCCGAAACCTGCGGCCCCATCGTGGACGAAAAGCGCGTCATCGTCTGCGTCCAGCACCCCGGCGAGACCGACGACGCCAGCATCGAAAGCCCCGCATCCCACTGGCCCGACGGTGGCTCCTCCCAGCCCCGCCCGTCTGTAGTTGCGGCCTGGAAGAAGGACGGATCTCGGCTCGGCTCGTAACACCGCACGAAAACGACTGTGGGGCAGATCGCATACTCTGCGATCTGCCCCACGTCGTTACCTCAGATTCTCACGAGAATCAGTTGTCACCATCCTCGCGACGCTTACGCGTCAGGAGAACAACACCCGTTCCCAGCGCCAGCAGCAGAACCAATCCACCTGCTGCGAGCAACGTGGTATTCACGCCACTCTCACCAGCGCCACCACCGGAGTTGATCGTTCCGCCCTGAGGAGCAGACGTCTGCGGCTTCGGCTGACCCGGCTGACCCGGGTTTGCTGTCGGCGGCTTCGGCTGTCCCGGAACCGTGCTCGGAACCGGCTGACCCGGAACCGTCGGCGGTACGACGATCGGAGGCACAACGACGATCGGGGGAATGATGATCGTCGGTGTAACCGGCACCGTCGTGTTCGGAACCGTCGTGGTCGGCGGAACTGTCGTGACCGGCGTCGTGGTCGTCGGCGGCGTAGTTGTCGTCACGCCACACGGATCCACTATCTCTTCCGCGACAACTTCTTCTGTCGTGGTCTCCTCTGTGGTGGTCTCCTCCGTAGTGGTGGATTCCTCCGTACCGGTCACATCGGCGTCTCCGGCAGTGATCGCGCTAGCCGTCGTGGTCGCAGCCGTTGTGGACGGAACCATCCGCGTGGTCGTCGTCGGAGGAACACAGGGCTCCGTCGTGACCGGAGGCACCGTGGTGGTGGTCTCCGGCGGGTCCACCGGGTGTTCGGTGCAGAGAGCATCGCCCGGAACACAGTCCACCGGCGGGTTCTCGCCACCAACCACCAGGTAGTTGTTCAGGACTCCCGGAGTGAATCCGGGACCCGACAACGTTCCGATCTCAGGATTGACCTTGACGGTGTACGTCACCGTCGCGCTCTCACCCTTGGCCAGCTTTCCGGTGACCGTGAAGACGTTGTCGACGACACCCGAAACAACCAGCGTGGAAGTGGTTGCCGGATTCTTCGTCATTACTGCATCGTCGAGAACATCGGTCAGATCGTCGTAGAAGCTGATCTCACCATCCGCGGTACCCACATTCTTGAACGTGAGCGTGTACGTGATCTCCTGACCGGCAACCACACGGTTCGTGGTGGACGGATCGGAGGACTTCAGTACCTCGATTGCGGGAGTGCCGTCTACCGGGTGTTCGGTCGTCACCGGCGGAGGAGTGATCTCCGGACCGGTCGGCGGCTTCGCAGTACCGGTGACCTTGTTGTTGATCAACGTGCCGCCGGCAACACC